>JBARER010000252.1:0-52764 GCA_049796395.1 Xanthobacteraceae bacterium | reverse complement strand
CGGCAGTGGCTTGCGCGCACCCGCTGCTGCACCCGCGGCGCCCGGCGCGCCGGCCAACGCACCTGCAATGACGGATCAGCAAATCCGCGCGCTCTACGAGGACGGCAGCTACGAGGTCGTGCCGCATGATGGCATGCGCCGCACCATCGCGCAAAGATTGACAGCGGCGGCGCAGAGCATGCCGGTGTTCTATCTCACTGTCGACTGCGACGTCGGCAAGCTGCTCGACGCCCGCGAAGAGATTAATGCGCAGGCCGCCAAAGGCAAAGACGGCAAGCCCGCCTTCAAACTCTCGGTCAACGATTTTGTCATCAAAGCGCTGGCGATCGCTTTGCAAAAGGTGCCGGATACCAATGTGAGCTGGACTGAAGGCGGCATGCTCAAGCACAAGCATTCCGACGTCGGCGTTGCGGTGGCGATGCCGAACGGACTGATCACGCCAATCATCCGCAGCGCCGAGACCAAATCGCTGTCGGCGATCTCCAACGAGATGCGCGACCTGGCGGCGCGCGCGCGCGACCGTAAGCTTAAGCCCAACGAATACCAGGGTGGCGCCACCTCGGTGTCCAATCTCGGCATGTACGGCATCAAGGATTTCACCGCCGTGATCAACCCGCCGCAATCGACCATCCTCGCGGTCGGCACCGGCGAGGAGCGCGCGGTGGTACGCGACGGCAAGATCGTCGCGGCGCATATGATGAGCGTGACCCTTGCCTGCGATCACCGCGCCATCGACGGCGCGCTCGGCGCGGTGCTGATCTCAGCGTTCAAGGCGCTGATCGAGAACCCAGTGATGATGCTGGTGTAAAGATGCCTCTCGTTCGCATCGATCTGCGACGCGGCAAGTCGGTCGCTTATAAGAAAGCGATCTGCGACGGCATTTATCGCGCGATGACGGAAACATTCGGCGTGCCGAAGGATGACCGCTTCATGCTCGTCACCGAGCACGATGCGGATAATTTCATTCACGCCGACAGTTATCTCGGCATCTCCTACACCGACTCGCTCGTGATCATTCAGATTACGGCGAACGACACTCGGACGGTCGAGCAAAAACAGGCTTTCTTCGCTCGGATTGCGGCCCTGCTTTCGGAAAACCCGGGGATGCGAAAGGAAGACGTTTTTATCAACCTTGTTGAAGTAAAAAAAGAGAACTGGTCGTTCGGCAACGGGATCGCTCAATACGTCTAATCAGCTCGGCTCCAATCCCTTCGCCTGGAACGCGCTCTTCGATTCCGGCGAGCGCAGCATGGCGATCAGCGCGTTGCCGGTGGCGGCCTGCTTGCTCCCCGTCATAACGCCCGCGGCAAAATAAGTGATCATGTTGAGGTCGCCGGGCAGGAAGCCGATGATGTCGGCGCCTTTCACGTGCAACAGTTCCGGTTTTTGCTGCACCGCCAGTTCGGCCTCGCCGGTCAACAGAAGCTCGGCGGAAAAGCCGCCCGCCGGAGGGTATTTGGTCTTCGGCGTCATCGCTTCCGCGATGCCCATGCGCTCGAGCAGCTTGGCGAAATAGACGCCGCTCGCGCCGCCGGCGGCCGGCTCGCTATAGGCGATCGCCTTGCAGCCGAGCAAAGCCTGCTTGAGTGCCTCCGGCGTCGAAATGTCGGGCTTCGGCGCGCCGGATTTCACCGCGATGGCGACGCCGGAGCCGGCCAGCATCACGACGGAGCCTGGCACGATCTTGCCTTGCGCCTTCAACTGATCGATGCCGGTGCGGCTTAAGATCAACACGTCGGCGGTTTCCCCGCTCTCGATGCGCTTGACCAGCATCGGCGCCGTGCCCCAGGTAACGGTAAGCCGCACGCCAAGCTGATGCCCGCTGGCCGCCTCGAAGCGCTGGAACAGGTCTTCCGCCGCGCTGCGTACGCCGATCGTGCTGTAGACGCTCAGTTCAGCCATTATTCCCCCTCGGGCATCATTCTTGCTTCGCTTTATAGCCTATGCGAGTGACGCTGCCGAAATAGGCGCAATACCCAAATAGACCCCGCGAGACCCTGCCTAGCATGGACGATCTCATCACAGGCTATCGCCGCTTCCGCGCCGGAACGTGGCGCGACGAGCGAGACCGGTTCGAAGAATTGAGCCGGCTCGGGCAAAAGCCGCGCGCTTTGGTGATCGCCTGCTCCGACAGCCGAACCGATCCGCAGATGGTGTTCAATGCCGTCCCTGGCGAACTCTTTGTTGTGCGCAATGTCGCCAACCTGGTGCCACCCTACGGGCCCGACGACAATCCACACGGCGTGAGTTCAGCGATCGAGTTTGCGGTGCGCAGCTTGCGCGTGTCCGAAATTGTCGTGATGGGTCACGCCATGTGCGGCGGCATCAAAGCCTTGCTCGACGGTACGCCCGCCGAAGTCTCCGATTTTGTCGGCCAATGGGTTCGCATCGCCGAACCGGCCCGGCAGAAGGCCCTGACGGTTCCGCCGGAACAGCGCCACGATTTTTGCGAGCATGAAGCGGTGCGCCTTTCACTGCAAAACCTGCTGACGTTCCCCTGGATCAAATCGGCCGTCGAAGCGGGAGAGCTTCGCCTGCACGGCTGCTTTTTCGGCATCCGCTCCGGCGTGCTGGAGCGGCTCGGTCCAGACGGCGTTTTTCATCCCATCCCCGATTAGAAACGTTGCTATAAGAAGCCGCGTTGCGCCCCCATATAAAGGCGCAAAGACGCGCGAGGATTGAATGGCTGAAACGAATTTCGACATCATCATCATCGGTTCCGGTCCCGGCGGCTATGTCTGCGCCATCCGCGCCGCACAGCTTGGCTTCAAGACCGCGATCGTCGAGCGCGACTATCTCGGCGGCATCTGCCTCAACTGGGGATGCATCCCGACCAAGGCGCTGTTGCGCTCCGCGGAAATATTCCATTACCTGCAGCATGCCAAGGATTACGGCCTGTCCGCCGGCGAGGTGACCTACGACCCGTCCGCGGTGGTGAAACGCTCGCGCGCGGTGTCGAAGCGGCTCAACGATGGCGTCGGCTTTCTGATGCGCAAGAACAAGGTCGCGGTGATCTGGGGCGAAGCCGCGATCGACGCGCCCGGCAAGCTCACGGTGAAAGAGTCAAAGAGCGAGGCTCCCAAAGGGACGCTCGGTCCGGGCGCCTATCAAGCCAAGCACATCATCCTCGCCACCGGCGCACGGCCGCGCGTTCTTCCGGGCATCGAGCCGGACAAGAAGCTGGTCTGGACCTATTTCGAGGCCATGGTGCCGGAGCGCATGCCGAAATCGCTGCTGGTCATCGGCTCAGGCGCCATCGGCATCGAATTCGCGTCATTCTATCGCACGCTCGGCGCCGAGGTGACCGTGGTCGAAGTGCTGCCGCAGATTTTGCCGGTCGAGGATGCCGAGATCGCCGCCTTCGCGCGCAAGAGTTTCGAGAAACAAGGCATCAAGATTCTGACTGACGCCAAGGTGAGCAAGCTCGAAAAGCAGGCCGACAGCGTCACCGCGACCATCGACGACGGCAAAGGCGGCACGCAACCGCTCACCGTCGATCGGGTGATTGCAGCGGTCGGCGTCGTCGGCAATATCGAAAACCTCGGCCTGGAAAAGCTCGGCGTGAAGACCGAGCGCGGCATGATCGTCATCGACGGCGCCTGCAAGACCAACGTGCCGGGCATTTACGCCATCGGCGATGTCGCCGGGCCGCCGCTGTTGGCGCACAAGGCCGAGCATGAGGGCGTCATCTGCGTCGAGGCAATCAAGGGACTGCACCCGCACCCAATGAACAAGCTGATGATCCCCGGCTGCACCTATTGCACGCCGCAGATTGCCTCGGTGGGACTGACCGAACAGGCGGCCAAGGAGAAGAAGCTCGAAATTCGCGTCGGCCGCTTTCCCTTTGTCGGCAACGGCAAGGCGATCGCCATGGGCGAGGACCAAGGCATGGTCAAAGTCATTTTCGACAAGAAGACCGGGCAGCTCCTTGGCGCCCATATGGTCGGCGCGGAAGTGACTGAATTGATCCAGGGCTATGTCGTCGCCATGAATCTCGAGACCACAGAGGAAGAGCTGATGCACACGGTCTTCCCGCACCCGACTTTGTCGGAGATGATGAAGGAAGCGGTACTCGATGCTTACGGGCGGGTGCTCAATATCTAGGATGACGCGGTGTTCTTTCCGGCGTAGCGTGATCGTGGACGGGGACGTTCACGGAGATCGGTGATGTCGCTCGTGACTTTTAGGTCTGCGCGCCTGACATTCGCGCTGCTCGGCACTACCGTCTTAGGTGCCGCGATCGGAATGACGGCATCCGCCGAAAAATCGCAATCACTCGGCGATTACATCGCCTCCATCTGTGCATCGCATTACCGCGATGCGTCAGGTGACGAAGCCGCCTTCCTCGCCGACAATATCAGCACGATGTCGAAAATGATGGTCGACATGGGCATCACGCCCTCTGGCGATATCGACCGCGACTTTGTGGCGATGATGGTGCCGCACCACCAAGGCGCAATCGAAATGGCGCAGGCCGAACTGCGCTACGGGAACAACGAGATACTCCGGCGCATGGCGCAGGAAATCATTGTTACTCAGCAACAGGAAATCGCCGCAATGCGGCTGGCACTCGGTGAAACGTTGCCGCCGTCAGCGCCCGCGCCGGACCAGCTGTTGTCCGCAGCACAGATCGCTTCGAAATCTAATCCACCGACTAAGTAGAGAAGGAGCGCCGAAGATGAAACGCACTTCGATTGTGATCGCTCTCCTTGCCGCGACAGCTCTTGTTAATGTGCAATACGCATGGGCGGGACAAGCGCCGGGCGCTGCAAATGCACCGGATATCGCGATCAGCCACAAAGACCGCTTCTATACGTCGGATCAGTTCTCGAACACGGTTTCAGTCATAGATCCCGTGGATAATAAGCTGCTCGGGGTCCTTCGCCTGGGTGACACAACGCCTGGCAATCTCAGTCCGCTCTACAAGGGGCAATTGCCGGTACATGGCATGGGCTTTTCTCCTGACCATCGTACGCTCGCGGTAATCTCCATCGGCTCCAACTCGGTGACGTTTATCGATACCGCAACGAATGCGATCAAGCACGTCACCTATGTCGGCCGCTCGCCGCATGAAGCGTTTTTCACGCCGGACGGCAAGGAAGTGTGGGTCACGGTGCGCGGTGAGAACTATGTCTCCGTGCTCGACAGTGCGACCTATGAGGAAAAGAGCCGGATCATCGTGCCCAACGGGCCGGGCATGACGATTTTCTCGCCTGACGGGAAGTACGGCTATGTCTGCTCATCGTTCACTCCAGAGACCGAAGTCATAACCGTCGCCGACCACCAGACTGTCGGCAAGGTCGTTCAAGCGAGCCCATTTTGCCCGGACATTGCAGCGACGCCCGACGGCTCTCAGGTCTGGTTCACCTTGAAGGATACCGGCAAGGTGCAGGTCTTTAATGCACGACCGCCGTTCGACGTGCTTAAGGTGATAGACACCGGCCCCATCACCAATCACGTTAACATCGTCCGAAACGCGAAGGGCCAATTTGCCTATGTGACGATCGGCGGGTTGAACGAAATAAAAGTGTTCAAGACCGATACCTACGAGCAAGTGGCCGTAATTCCGACTGGCATGCTGCCGCATGGCATCTGGCCCTCGGGCGACGGCACCCGCGTATATGTTGGCCTGGAAAATGCGGATGAGGCCGCTGCCATCGACACGCTGCAGAACAAGGTCATCGCAACGATTCCGATCGGCCAAGCGGCGCAAGGCGTCGCTTATGTTCCCAACGCCGTGCCGGAGGGCGATGGGACGCAGGGTCTGCAGCCGCTTGGACTAGCCGGGAAATCGACGCAGCTGTGGATGGCGGCCGCAGGGCAGAAACCTGCGACGGGCGGCACAAAGGCACCTACCAGCGTGTCGCTGTCCGACCAGGGCCTCGTGCAAGTGCTTGAGGCTGCGGTCACCGGGCTCGAGCCAGGTAAGCCCTATATTTTAGCGCTTGCGAACGATCCATCCGGCAAGGGCGCATTGGAACCCCTGCAGGGATTCATGACAAACCCGGCCGGCGCGGCCATCGTTAATACTGTCGGACCAATCCGGCAGATAGTGCGTGGCGACGATAAAACCGTGCGGCGATACCTTGTCATAGCGCCCGGAACCGCAGACGCGCACCGAACTCCCGTTCAAATCCAAGTCGAGTAAGTCAGGCAATTTACCCGACCAAACGAGACGCGGGCTGCGCGCATACACGCTAGGCGAGGGACGGCAAAACCGTTAGCGTAGCGGCTCCAATTCGCGCCCGTTGCCGGAGCACCCCCATGGCCAAGTTCGACAGTATCCTCGGCACCATCGGCCGCACGCCGGTGGTCAAGATCAACAAGCTGGCGCCAAAGGGCGTCAATCTCTTCGTCAAGATCGAAGCCTTCAATCCGCTCGGCTCGGTGAAAGACCGCCTGGCGCTCGGCGTCATCGAAGCGGGCGAAAAATCCGGCGCGCTGAAACCCGGCCAGACTGTGATCGAAGCGACCTCCGGCAATACTGGCATCGGGCTCGCGATGGTTTGCGCGGCCAAGGGCTATCCGCTGGTCGTCACCATGGCGGAAAGCTTTTCGGTCGAGCGCCGCAAGCTGATGCGCTTTCTCGGCGCCAAGGTGATACTGACGCCGGGCGCCGAGCGCGCCTTCGGCATGGTGGAGAAGGCGCAGGAACTCGCCAAGGCGCACGGCTGGTTCATGACGCGCCAGTTCGAGAACGCCGCCAATCCCGACATCCATGAGCGCACCACCGCGCGCGAGATCATCGCCGATTTCGCCGGAGAGCGATTGGACTATTGGGTGACCGGCTTCGGCACCGGTGGAACGCTGACCGGCGTGTCGCGCGTCTTACGCAAGGAGCGCCCGGAGACGAAAATCATCGTCTGCGAACCGGCCGACGCGCCGATGCTCACCTCCGGCGAAAAACAGGAACGGAATTCCGACGGCAGTCCGGCCAAGCCGCACCCCGCGTTCAAGCCGCATCCGATGCAGGGCTGGAGTCCCGATTTCATCCCGCTCATCACCGGCGAAGCCGTCGATATGAAAGCGATCGATCGGATTCTGACGATCCCAGGCCCCGACGCCATGAAGTACTCCAAGGCGCTGGCACAGCAGGAAGGCATTTTCGTTGGCATCACCGCGGGAGCAACATTCGCCGGCGCGCTCGACGTGTGCAAACAGGCAGCGTCCGGCGCGACGGTGCTGTGCATGCTGCCCGACACCGGCGAGCGCTATCTCTCGACCCCGCTGTTCGGCGACGTCGGCGCCGACATGAACGACGACGAACTGAAAATATCCAATTCGACGCCGAACCACCGTCTGGCGCCAAAACCAGCCTGAGCGTCAGGCCGCTTTCACCAATCCTGCCATCGGCTTCACGCCGTCGCTGCCGGGGAACACGCTCTCGGCCAGGACGCGCTCGTCGAGCCGCAAGTGGTCTTTCAGAACACCTTTAAGCACCGCGCGGAGATCGGTGGTCGGCTTGAGATCGCGGTTTTGATAGAGATCGGCAGGCTTAAGTCCCGGCCAATCGGCGATGACGCGGCCGCCCTTGAGCGCACCGCCGACAAGGAGCGCGACCGTCGCGGTGCCGTGATCGGTACCGTCGGTACCGTTGATATGCGCGGTGCGCCCAAATTCGGTGGCGAGCGCCACCACGGTCTGCGACCACGCCGGTCCCATATTGGTCTTGATCGCGGCAAGCGCGTCGTCGAGCGCGCCGAGAAGCTGCGATAGCCGACCCTGCGCGATGCCTTCATTGACATGCGTATCCCAGCCGTCGAGCGCCAGCGCGCCGACCCGCGGTCCGTCGGGCTGCGCCAGGAATTTCGCGGCATTGCCGGCGGCGTCCGAGAAGTAAGCGCGCACCTGCGCCGGGCCCGGGCCGCCCGGTTTCTGCGGCATGCCCATCGCGCCGGACTGCTCGATCGCCGCGAGGCTGGCGCTATCTTCGAGCACGCTTGCAAGCTTTGGGTCCGACTGAAGGTAAAGGTCGAGCAAGCGCGCGGCGGTATCTTCGCTCGCTGGCATGATCCGTTGCGGCGACCAGGATAGAACCGGCGCCGACCCGCGAGCGATGAGGGGCGTCACCGGCCCGACGGCAAAGACGCGACTGCCTTTCGGATCGATGCGGCCGCCGGGCTCAAGCCCAGCCAGCGCGCGGTTGAGCCAGCCGGACTCGCTCGGGCCGGCCTTTGGCAATCCGCTTTCCAACAGGTCTTGGCCGTCGAAATGCGAACGTTCGCGGTAGGGCGTGGCGCTCGCATGCACTACCAGCGCTTCGCCATCATGGAACATGCCGTGCAGATTCGGCATCGCCGGATTGACCGCGAAAAAATCATCGAGCTTGAGCGCCGGCGTCTTACCGCCCACCGTCAGCGCTTCGTCGCCGCGCAATGCGATCCAGTCCGGATCGCCGACCGGCGCAACGGTGGCAAGCCCGTCCAGCGCGCCCCGCAGAATGATCGCGAGAAACCGTGGATCGCGGCCTTCGGCGAAGGCGAGCTTCGGTATAAATGCCCAGGCGAACAGCGTGCCGGAGCCGCACAGCAATTGACGGCGCGAGGGGGCATGCAGTTTCATCGTCGTTCTCCGCATTCAGCTCCGCAGAAACTCCGGTGCCATCGCCAGCAGCGCCACCGCCTGCCGGCGCGTTTCGGCATGCGCGACGGTGTCGCGCGTTTGCGCCGACGCCAACGGGCCGATGCTGGACGCCAGCAGCGCAAGCGGCTCGACCATGGCGAGGCGCGCGGCGAAGGCGTTGGCGATATCGAGCCGCCGGGGCACGCCATCGATCAAGGCAGCCTCGGAGTCGGAAAAGCCGTTCGGCGCCGGCGGCCGCCACAGCGGCTCGCCGAGAGTGGCTTGCGCATTCATGATCTGGCCGATGGGAAATAACGCCTGCGCGCCGGTCACGCGCAGCAGGCTTGCCACCCATACCGCCGGCGTTTTCAGCTTTTGCCGCTGCGCCGTCCAGGATTCGTCGGCATTGATCAGCGCCTTGGCGACCTCTTTCAGATCGCCTTCGCTGTCCTTGAAAGTTCTCGTCAGCCTATCGACAAGCGTGGGCGGCGGCGTATCGGCTATGAAATGGCTGGCCAGTTCCTGCGCAATATGCCGCGCGGTTGCCGGGTGCCGCGCCAGATCGGCCAGCACGGCGTGGCCTTGGTCGATGTCGGCCTCAGCATAGCTTTTGCCGAGCACGGTTTGCGGACCCGGCTCGTGGAGGAGCTTGTTGAAAACAAATTCACCGCCACGCTCCGGCTCGCTCGGCGGAAACCAAGTCCAGCCGGTGAGCACCTTGGCGAAACTCGTCACGTCGGTCTGCGTATAGCCGGAGCGGACGCCTAGCGTATGCAATTCGAGCGTCTCACGGGCGAGGTTTTCGTTTAGGCCCTTGTCGCGATTGATTCCGGCAATCGAGTCCGGTCCCATCGATTCGACATTGTCGAGATAGAACAGCATGGCCGGGTGGCTATCGACCGCTCGCAATAAATCGCCGAAGCGGCCGAGCACGTGCGGGCGAATGGCCTCGCGTTCGTAAGGGCCGGCCATGGCGACAATCTTGTCGGCGGAAACGCAAAAATGGTTCGACCAGAACCAGACCAGCCGTTCGACGAAACCGATTTCGGCACCGGTTGCGGCATCGAAGCGCGCTTTGGCCTCATTGAGCAGCAACGCCTGGGGCAGCGGCGGCTGTTTCGGTCCGTGCTCGTCATTCGACCCGGCGATTTTGGCAGTCTCCGGCGGCGCTTGATTGGCATCGGCCTGCATCTCGCCGGACGTTCCGTCGGCCTTTTGAGCCCGCAGCGCCAATTTCTGCTGGGCACGCCGCTCGGCTTGAAAATCGAACACCGCGCGGGCGGCCTGTGCGCTTGACGGCAAATCGACGGTCAGCGTTCCAGCCGACTGACGATCAAGGTCGGCCAACAGCGCGCCGCGCGGATCCGAGGCGATCGCCTCGATCTGTCCGGCCGCTGGCCCGAAGCCGAATCGGTGCAGAGCCAGCGCTGCCGCTTTTGGTCCAGCCAAAGCCTGGTCGCTTACGGCCATCTCGTCCTCGCGTGACGACGGAGTGTTGCGATAGACATCGATTAAGCGTTTTATTATGGCGAAAGTTACGGTGCCGCGCCGGCAAACCGCGGTTCAAGCCTTACAAATCGTTCATAAAATTGGCCTCGACCACTCGCTTCCTTGAGGAACCCGACGCCTTGCGGCGCGCCAAACCCAGCCGTAAGTATTTGTTGCGGGTCAGTTCCCGCCTGGAACCCGTTGCAACGCGCAATGACTGTCTTGATCGACACGCGAAACGACGCCGCGAGCCGGCCGCGTCACCCCGAAAAGGCGCACCGACCTGACCAGCCGGTGTTGCGTAAGCCCGATTGGATTCGCGTCAAGGCACCCGTCTCGCCGGGCTATCGCGATACCCAGCGGATCGTGCGGGCGAACGGCCTTCACACCGTTTGCGAAGAAGCGGGCTGCCCGAATATCGGCGAGTGCTGGGAGCAAAAGCACGCCACCTTCATGATCATGGGCGACACCTGCACGCGGGCCTGCGCGTTCTGCAACGTCAAGACCGGCTTGCCCGGCGCGCTCGACGCCGCCGAGCCACAGCATGTCGCCGAAGCGACCGCCAAGCTCGGACTGTCCCATGTCGTTATCACCTCGGTCGATCGCGACGACCTTGTCGACGGCGGGGCAGGGCACATCGCCGCCGTGATCGCGGCGATCCGAGCATACTGTCGCGACACCACGATCGAGGTACTGACGCCCGATTTTCTGCGCAAGGACGGCGCCGCGGAAACGGTGGTCGCGGCGCGGCCGGATATTTTCAACCATAATCTCGAGACGGTACCGTCGAATTATCTGACGGTGCGGCCGGGCGCGCGCTATTTCGCTTCAATCCGGCTGTTGCAACACGTCAAAGAGCTCGACCGTGCGATGTTCACCAAGTCCGGCATCATGGTCGGTCTCGGCGAACAGCGGAACGAGATATTGCAAGTGATGGACGACCTGCGCGCGGCCGACGTCGACTTTTTGACCATCGGCCAATACCTGCAGCCGTCACGCAAGCATCATCCCGTCATACGCTATCTGCCGCCCGAAGAATTCAACGCACTGGAGACGATCGCTTATGCCAAGGGCTTCGCGATGGTTTCGGCCAGTCCCTTGACCCGCTCGTCGCATCATGCCGGCGAGGATTTCGCCCGGCTGAGGGCAGCCCGCAGCCCGCGATGATTTGATGCCGCAATTTTCGACCAAGCGGCGCGTGCAACATTCCGCTGCCGACATGTTCGATCTGGTCGGCGACGTCGAGCGCTATCCGGAATTCGTGCCGTTGTGCCGATCGATGCAGGTCCGTAAGCGCAGCACCGACGGCGAGGGCCGAGACGTCATCGTCGCCGACATGACGGTTGCCTATAAGCTCATCCACGAGACCTTCACCAGCCGTGTGACGCTTGAGCGGGAAAAACTGGAAATCATGGTCGAGTATCTCGAAGGCCCATTCCGAAAGATGAATAACCGCTGGCATTTTTCTGCTGCCGGGGAGCGCGCTTGCGACATCGAATTCTTCATCGCCTACGAATTTCGCAGCCGCACGCTTGGGCTCTTGATGGGGGCCATGTTCGAAACCGCGTTCCGCCGGTTCTCAGCGGCCTTCGAACAGCGCGCCGACCGGATCTATGGCGTGCGGCCGGCCTAAATGCTCGCCCTCGGAAGTTAGCTAGCCCGACGCTTTCTCGGCGAGCGCCTCCAACAGAGCGAGCGCTTCAGCGACCGAGCGCGAGCGCACCTTGGCGCGGCCGATTTTGCCGAACCGTCGCCGCCGCGCGATGGTGCGGCCGTCGCGATTTGCCGCCGCGAAATAGACGAGACCGACGGGCTTTCGTTTCGAGCCGCCGCCCGGGCCGGCGATGCCGGTGATTGCAACCGCAAGATCGGCCGGTGAATTCTTCAGCGCGCCTTTAGCCATCGCCGCCGCCGTCTCGCGGCTGACCGCACCGTGACGCGTCAGCGTCGCTGCCGGCACGCCGAGCAGTTTTTGCTTGGCCTCGTTGGAATAGGTGACAAAGCCGCAATCGACCACGTCGGATGAACCGGCGATGTCGGTCAAAGCCGCCGCCACCAGCCCGCCGGTGCAGGATTCCGCGGTGGCGATATGAAGTCCGGCCGCGCGGCACAGGTCGAGGACACGCCTCGCGGTTCGCCGCAGCCCGTCGTCGATCATGCGGCGCTCCACGGCAGCCGCACCGTCGCTGTCGCCATGGCGACGAGACCTTCGCTGCGCCCGGTGAAGCCGAGTTTTTCGCTGGTTGTGGCCTTCACCCCGACGCGCTCGACCGCAATGCCGGCGACCGCGGCGATGCGCTCCCGCATGGCGTCGCGATGCGGCGACACGCGCGGCGCCTCGCATACGATCGTTACGTCAAGATGCGCGATCACGCCGTGGCGGGCCCGCACGCGCTCGCATGCGAACGCCAGGAAACGGTCCGAAGATACGCCTTTCCATTGCGGATCGCTGGGCGGGAAATGCGAACCGATGTCGCCGTCAGCGAGAGCGCCGAGAATGGCATCGACCAGCGCGTGCAAGGCGACATCGGCGTCCGAATGCCCGGTGACGCCGCACGAATGCGCGATCCGCACGCCGCCCAGCATCACATGGTCGCCTTCGGCGAATGCATGCACGTCGAAACCGTTGCCGGTTCGCACATCGGACAGATTTGCCAGGTGCAAAATCTCGGCGCGCACAAAATCTTCGTTGGTGGTCACCTTGACGTTGCCGGCTTCGCCATCGAACACGCTGACGGGGTGACCGGACCACTCGGCGAGTGCGGCATCGTCGGTGAAACTGTCGAGGCCAGCGGCCGCGGCGCGGCGGTGCGCATCAATAATCAGACCGAATGCGAAAGTCTGCGGCGTTTGCACGATGCGCAAGCGGCTGCGATCGAGGGTTTCGGCCACTCTTGCTGCAGCGTCGATCGCTTTCACAGTGTCGGCGATGGCGACGCCCGGGACGGCAGCGCCGGTTGATCGGCCCGCAATAATCGCCCGGTCGATAAGCCCAGGCGTCAAGAACGGCCGCGCGGCATCGTGGATGAGCACAAAGTCCGGTGCCACGGGCGCCAATGCCTCAAGTCCTGCGCGCACCGAGGCTTGCCGTGTCGCCCCGCCGACGACCGGCGCCGGCATGTTTTTCAGTCCAGCCGTCGCCGCTCCAAAATCGGGTTCGTCACCGGCTCGAATGACCGGCTGCACGACGTCGATCTGCGGATGATCAAGGAAGGCACGCAGCGTCGGCCTGATCATCGGCTCGCCCGCGATAGGCCGATATTGCTTGGGAACACCACCACCGGCGCGCTCACCCCGGCCGGCTGCAACGACAATGGCGGCCACTCTGTCCGTCATAGACCGACTATTCCCCTTTATGGTTCGGCTTCAGCGCAGACCTGAGCGATCCGTGAATTCACCACCAGATCGCGGCACATAACACGGCTGCGGGCGCTTGGCTGCGGGCGTTAGCCAAATCGTGCGACACGCACAGCATATTGCAGTGCAGCACTTGCGTCGCCTGTTGTTTTGGCTAAACTATATGCAGCAACCGCTATACGCCTATTTAGTGTGCATATGGACATTGTCACTCAACCGTCAAGATTGGCCGGGGGATACGCGATCGGCGACATAACGCTGTCGAATCCGGTGATTTTAGCACCGATGTCGGGGGTCACTGACGCGCCGTTCCGCAGCCAAGTTCATTCGCTCGGCGCCGGCTTAGTCATCTCGGAAATGACGGCCTGTGCAGCACTGGCCGCCGGCAAGCGCAGCGCGGCAAGGCGTATCGTGCCGCAGGGGACGGGTCTCCATGTCGTCCAAATCGCAGGTTGCGAGGCACAATGGATGGCCGAAGGCGCACGCATCGCCGCGGACGCCGGCGCCGCGATCGTCGACATCAATATGGGCTGCCCGGCAAAACACGTCACCAATGGCGAGTCCGGCTCGGCGTTGATGCGCGACCTCGATCACGCGATGACTTTGATCGAAGCCGTCGTGGGTGCGGTCGAAGTTCCGGTGACGCTAAAAATGCGGCTGGGTTGGGACGACCGCAGCCGCAACGCGCCCGAACTGGCGCGGCGCGCCGAGCAGGCCGGGGTGGCTCTGGTTACCGTGCACGGCCGCACGCGCTGCCAATTCTATAAAGGCCGCGCCGATTGGACGGCGGTGCGTGCGGTCAAGGAAGCGGTCACCATCCCGGTCGTCGTCAACGGCGACATTGACAGCTTTGCCGATGCCGAGAGTGCGCTGGCGGCGTCCGGCGCGGACGCGGTGATGGTCGGCCGCGGCACGCAGGGCAAACCGTGGTTTCCCGGCCACCTTGCACGCTACCTGACGACCGGTGAACGCGCCGCCGCACCATCGCTTCTCGTTCAGCACGCCCTCATCGGGGCGCTTTACGAGGAGCTACTCACCCATTACGGCGTCGATGTCGGACTGCGTCACGCTCGCAAGCATTTGGGCTGGGCGCTCGCGACCGCCATATCGACCGTCGGCGCGCCGCCGCATGTGCTCAAAGCGCACCGCGGCCGCGTGTTGACCGGCACCGACCCCGCGATCGTCCGGCAGAATCTCGGCGAGGCGTTCGACGCGTTGGGCGGTTCTGCGACAGCATGGAGAGACGCGGCATGAGCGCAGTAGAGCCGTTGTCGTCGTCGGCGGCCGCCGATGCGGTGCTCAATGCTCTGCCGCATCCCGTTATCGTTGTCGCCTCCGACGGCAAAGTCGTCGACGCCAATGTTGCCGCGGAGTCGTTTTTTGAGGTGTCGGCGCCACTGCTGCGGCGTCATCTGCTGCGCGATCTGGTGCCGTTCGGCAGTCCATTGCTGACGCTGATCGAGCAGGTGCGCAAGCGCGGCGCCGCTGTCAACGAATACAAAGTCGATCTCGGCACGCCGCGCAATCCCGGCGACCGTCTGGTCGACCTGCACGTCGCGCCGCTGCCGGAGCAGGCCGATTACGTCGTAGTGATGCTGCAGGAGCGCAGCATTGCCGACAAGATGGACCGTCAGCTCACCCATCGCGGCGCCGCCCGTTCGGTCATCGCGCTTGCCGCCATGTTGGCTCACGAGATCAAGAATCCATTGTCGGGAATCCGCGGCGCTGCGCAGCTCCTGGAACAATCGGTCAACGACGACGACCGCTCGCTGACCCGGCTCATTTGCGATGAGGCCGATCGCATCGTGAAGCTGGTGGACCGCATGGAGGTGTTCACCGACGAGCGCCCGATCGAACGCGAAACGATCAACATTCATGTCGTTCTGGAGCATGTGAAGCGGCTGGCCCAATCCGGCTTTGCCCGCCAAATCAAATTTATCGAAGACTACGATCCGTCGCTGCCGCCAGTGCTGGCAAACCGCGATCAACTCATCCAGGTATTCCTGAACCTGATCAAGAACGCTGCCGAAGCCATCGGCGAAAACACCACCGGCGGCGAAATCGCCTTGACCACGGCCTTCCGTCCCGGCGTGCGGTTATCGCTGCCCGGCGCCAATGCTCGCGTCGCGCTGCCGCTTGAATTCTGCGTGCGCGACAACGGCCCCGGTGTGCCCGATGAACTGATGCCGCATTTGTTCGATCCGTTCGTCACCACCAAGCCGACGGGATCCGGGCTCGGTTTGGCGCTGGTCGCAAAAATCGTCGGCGATCACGGCGGCATTATCGAATGCGAGTCGCAGCCACGCCGCACCACCTTCCGCATATTGATGCCGAAATACGCCGCCCCGCCGGGCGGTGAGGGCGCCGAGCCGGACGCGTCGTCCAACCACAAGGGAACCATTGATGCCCGCGGGTAGCATTCTCGTCGCCGATGATGATGCGGCGATCCGGACGGTGCTCAATCAAGCGCTATCGCGCGCCGGTTATGAAGTCCGTTCGACCGGAAACGCGGCCACGCTGTGGCGATGGATCAGTCAGGGCGACGGCGACCTCGTCATTACCGACGTGTTGCTGCCGGACGAAAGCGCCTTCGATCTGTTGCCGCGGATCAAAAAAGCGCGGCCGGATCTGCCGATTATCGTCATGAGCGCGCAGAACACATTCATGACCGCGATTCGCGCCTCGGAGCGCGGCGCTTACGAATATCTGCCGAAACCATTCGACCTCAAGGAGTTGACGGCGATTATCGGCCGCGCCCTGTCCGAGCCGAAGGAAAAAGCCCGGCCACAGGCCAAGGTCGAGGACTTCGAATCGATCCCCCTGGTCGGGCGCTCGCCGGCGATGCAGGAAATCTATCGTGTCCTGGCGCGCCTGATGCAGACCGACCTGACGGTCATGATCGCGGGCGAATCCGGAACCGGCAAGGAGCTAGTGGCACGCGCGCTTCACGACTACGGCAAGCGCCGCTCCGGACCGTTTGTCGCGATCAACATGGCCGCGATACCGCGCGACCTGATCGAATCCGAATTGTTCGGCCACGAAAAGGGCGCCTTCACCGGCGCTAATTCGCGCAGCTCCGGGCGCTTCGAGCAGGCCGAAGGCGGCACGCTGTTTCTCGACGAGATCGGCGACATGCCGATGGAGGCGCAAACCCGCTTGTTGCGGGTGCTGCAGCAGGGCGAATACACCACGGTCGGCGGCCGCACGCCGATCAAAACCGACGTGCGCATCATCGCCGCGACCAATAAGGATCTGCGTCTGCTTATCCAGCAGGGCCTATTCCGCGAGGACTTGTTTTTCCGGCTCAACGTGGTGCCGCTGCGCCTGCCGCCGTTGCGCGAGCGCACGGAAGACATTCCCGATCTAATCCGCCACTTTTTTACGCTGGTCGAGCGGGAAGGGTTGCCGCCAAAACAGATCGATCAAGCCGCGGTCGAGCGGCTTAAGCGACATCGCTGGCCGGGCAATGTGCGCGAGCTCGAGAATCTGGCGAGGCGGCTCGCCGCGCTCTATCCGCAGGAGACGATTACGGCGGCCGTTGTCGACGCCGAGCTGTCGCAGCCGGTGCTGGCTGGGCCCGGAGAGAGCAAAAACGCCGATGAAAATCTCTCGAGTGCGATCGAGCGCTACCTCACGCGATACTTTTCCGGATTTGACGATAGTTTGCCGCCGCCCGGCCTTTACCATCGGATTTTACGGGAGGTGGAGGGTCCGTTGTTGTCCGCCGCCTTGACCGCGACGCGGGGGAATCAGATCCGGGCCGCGGACCTCCTTGGGGTCAACCGCAACACCCTGCGGAAGAAGATTCGCGACCTCGACATCCAGGTTTACCGCACCAGCGGTTGATGCGGCTACCTCTGCCCCGTTATTGTCGCAATCGGGCAACATTGTTGTAAATTAGCATCACTTGGTGTCTGCTGAGGCACTTTGGGGGCGGATGGACGAACTCCATCCGTCGAATTCTACTTTTAAATCAACGGTTGGAAACGCCGGCTAGCTCTTGATGACCACGGTCGACCAGGTCGCGCCGCTTAGTCCCGCGGTTGCCCCAATGCCGGTCCCCATGCCGGATGCTGGGTCGGCTGCGCCGATGCCTGTGGCCTCACGGCTGATCGGCGCTGTGGCGGTCGGCATCGCGCTGCTGTCGGCGACGGCCACCTTCTTGGTGCTGTCCGGCCTCACCCCGATCGAACCGGTGCACCAGGTTGTGGTACGGCTGCTTCTCGGCAATGCGGTGACCGGCTTATTGCTGCTCACCGTCATCGGCCGCGAAGTATGGGTGGTGATTCAAGCCCGCCGCCGCGGCCGTGCCGGTTCGCGGCTTCACATTCAGATCGTTGGCTTGTTCGCGGTGATGGCCGCGGTGCCGACGGTGCTGGTCTCGGTCGTCGCCTCGACCACGCTCGACCGTGGGCTCGACCGCTTCTTCTCGACCCGCACCCGCGCGATGATCGAGCAGTCGCTGATCGTCGCCAACGCCTATGTCACCGAGCATGCCGGCTCGGTGCGCAGTGAGGATTTGGCAATGGCCTTCGACCTCGCCCGGGCCAAACCGCTGTTCGATTCTGACCGTGATCAATTCCGCAAATTTCTCGCCGCCCAGACCACGGGCCGTAGTCTCTCTATAGCCCTGATGCTCGACGCCAACGGCACAATTATCGAGCCGTCCGGCGACAAAGTGGATAAACGGTTCCTGTTGCCGTCGCCGCAGCTTCTTACCGAAATCACCGAAACCGAGCCGCAGGTCGCCTTCATCCCGCAGGGCGACAACGTAGCCTCTGTCGTCAAACTCAACGGCTACGACGGACTGTATCTCTACGTCTCGCGTCTGCTCGACCCTCGCGTCGTGCAGCAATTGCGCAATACCCAGGAAAGCGTCGGCGAATACGCCAATCTCGAGGAACGCCGCCTCGGCATTCAGATCGCGTTCGCCCTTATGTTCGCGGTCATCGCGCTGATCGTGCTGTTGTCCTCCGCGTGGATCGGGCTGGATTTTGCCAATCGTCTGGTGGCACCCATCCGGCGGTTGATCGGTGCGGCCAATATCGTGTCGACTGGAAATCTCAACATTCAGGTGCCGGTACGCCGCTCCGAAGGTGACCTCGCTCACCTCGGCGAGACATTCAACAAGATGACCCAGGAGCTGCGCACCCAGCACGAAGACATCGTTCGCGCCCGCGATGTCATCGACAGCCGGCGGCGATTTACCGAAGCGGTTCTCGCCGGCGCCAGCGCCGGCGTCATCGGCGTCAATGCCGAAGGCCGGATTTCCATTCTCAACCGCTCCGCCGAGCGCCTGATCGGCCATACCGAGAGCGACGTGCTCGGCCGACCGTTGGCCGAGATCGTGCCGGAACTCGCTGAAATTCTTCAGGCCGCGCGAGGCGGCAATCAGCGCCTCGTGCAGCGCCAGATTACGCTGACGCAGAACGGCCAGGAGCGCAATTACTCGGTGCGCGTGACCAGCGAGCAATCGAGCGAATCCGAGCACGGCTATGTCATCACCGTCGATGACATTACCGAGCTCGTTTTGGCGCAGCGCTCCTCGGCGTGGGCGGACATCGCCCGCCGTATCGCACACGAGATCAAGAACCCGCTCACCCCGATCCAGCTCTCGGCCGAGCGGCTGCGCCGCAAATACGGCAAGTCGATCACCGAAGATCCTGCCGTCTTCGAGCAATGTACCGAGACCATCGTCCGTCAGGTCGACGACATCAAACGCATGGTGGACGAATTCTCACGCTTTGCCCGAATGCCCAAGGCGGTCATTGCCGACGAAGACGTCAGCGACACGGTGCGCCAGGTCGTGTTCCTGCTGCGAGTCGCGCATCCCGACATCGATTTTGCGGTCGAGTTGCCGGGCGACCCGATACAGGCGTGTTTTGACCGCCGGCTGATCTCGCAAGGCCTGACCAACATCATCAAGAATGCCGCTGAAGCGATCGGCGCGGTTCCGGCAACTGAACTCGGCCATGGCCGCATTCTCGTGAGCGCGCAACGCGACGGCAAGGATGTCGTCATCGACGTCATCGACAATGGCATAGGCTTGCCGAAGGAAAATCGGGCCCGGTTGCTCGAGCCTTATGTCACGACCCGCGAGAAGGGGACCGGTCTTGGCCTCGCAATCGTCGGCCGCATTCTGGAAGAACATGGCGGCAAGCTCGAATTACGCGATGCCGCCGAAAAGATACCAGGCTCACGCGGCGCCTGGATGCAATTGCGTTTCAGCGCCGAGCCGCCGGCGGTGCCCACTCACACGGCTGCGGCTCCGCAGCCAACGGTATAATCATGGCGTCCGATATCCTCATTGTCGACGACGAAACCGATATCCGCGAACTGGTCGCGGGTATCCTGCAGGATGAAGGCCATGGCACCCGTACCGCACGCGACAGTGACGAGGCGCTTGCCGCCATCGTCGCGCGGCGTCCCAATCTGGTGTTCCTCGACATCTGGCTGCAAGGCAGCCGGCTGGATGGCCTGCAACTGCTCGACAGTCTCAAACAGGACCACGCCGAACTGCCGATCGTGATGATTTCGGGGCACGGCAACATCGAAACCGCGGTCTCGGCGATCAAGCGCGGCGCATATGACTTCATTGAAAAGCCGTTTAAGGCCGACCGCCTTCTCTTGGTCGCGGACCGTGCGCTGGAGAATTCGCGGCTGCGCCGCGAAGTCCGGCAACTCATGCAGTTCGCCCCGCTCGCGGCAACGCTGGTCGGGCGTTCGCCCTCCATCAATCAATTGCGCCAGACGATCGAGAAGGTCGCGCCGACCAACAGCCGCGTTCTGATCGTCGGACCGTCCGGCTCGGGCAAGGAACTCACCGCTCGCACCATTCACTCCCATTCGCTGCGCAACAACGCTCCATTCGTCGTGATCAATGCCGCCGCGATCACGCCGGAGCACATGGAAACCGAATTGTTCGGCGTCGAGGGCGGCAACGGCACGGCAAGCCGCAAGGTCGGCGCGCTCGAGGAGGGCCACGGCGGTACGCTGTTCATCGACGAGATTGCCGACATGCCGCGCGAAACCCAAAGCAAAATTTTGCGGGTCTTGGTCGACCAGACGTTCCAGCGGGTCGGCGGCAGCACCAAGGTTACGGTCGACGTCCGCATCATCTCATCGACCAGCCGCAATATCGAAGCCGACATCGCGGCGGGAAAATTCCGCGAGGACCTTTATCACCGACTGTCCGTGGTGCCGATACGGGTCCCAGGCCTTGCCGAGCGGCGGGAGGATATTCCGGAGCTCGTTGAATATTTCATGACGCAGATTTCGCAGACCACCGGATTGCCCAAGCGCAATGTCGGCGCCGATGCGCTGGCCGTGCTGCAATCGCACGATTGGCCGGGTAATGTCAGGCAGTTGCGCAACAACGTGGAACGGCTGATGATTCTCGCCGGCGGCGATCCGACGGCCGTCATTACCGCATCGATGCTGCCGCAGGACGTCGGTTCGATGATTCCGAACATGCCGAACGGCAATGGCGGCGAACACCTCATGAGCCTCGCGCTGCGCGAGGCGCGCGAGGTTTTTGAGCGCGAATATTTGCTGGCGCAGATCAACCGCTTCGGCAACAACATCTCGCGCACCGCCGAATTCGTCGGCATGGAGCGCTCGGCGCTGCACCGCAAGCTCAAGGCGCTGGGCATCGATTAGAGATCGGGCGTCCCACGTGGGCTTTCATGTAAGGCCAATACTTGCTGTGCGTTTTACAATCTGATTGTTGATATTCGATGTCACGATACGCTTACGTCAATGGCCGCTACCTTCCGTTTCGCGATGCCAAAATCCACGTCGAGGACCGCGGCTTTCAGTTCGCCGACGCGGTTTATGAAGTCTGCGAGGTGAGGGGAGGCCGGCTTGTCGACGAGCGGCGGCATATGGCGCGGCTGCAACGCTCGCTCGGCGAGCTGCGTATGCGCCTGCCGATGTCGCTGCGCGCGCTCGGCATCGTGCTGCGCGAGCTGGTGCGGCGAAATCGGGTCGAGTACGGCCTGGTTTATCTGCAAATCACCCGCGGCGTGGCGCGCCGCGACCCGGCCTTTCCCGCAGCGGCCTTGCCGCCGACCGTCGTTGCGACAGTCCGTGCGCTCAACAAAGCGCGCAACGAGAGCTCGGCGGCGAAGGGTATTGCCGTCATCAGCGTGCCGGACAACCGCTGGGGCCGCGTCGACATCAAAACCGTCGGGCTTTTGCCCAACGTGCTGGCGCGCCAGGCGGCGATCGACCAAGGCGTGCGCGACGCATGGTTCGTCGGCGCCGACGGCAAAGTCACCGAGGCGGCATCCGCCAATGCCTGGATCGTCACGCCCGGCGGGGCGCTGGTCACGCGCCACGCCGATCATGCCATCTTGCGCGGTATCACCCGCACGGTCACGCTCGACGTTATCAAGGCGCAGGGGCTGACCGTGGAAGAGCGGGGTTTCACTTTGGCGGAGGCCTACGGCGCGAGCGAGGCCTTCGAAACTTCGGCCACCCAGATCGTCATGCCGGTCGTATGCATCGACGGCCATATCGTCGGCGACGGCAAGCCGGGACCGGTCGCAACGGCACTGCGACGGGGTTTTCACCGATTCGCCGAAATGGCCTAAACGCGTCCGGAATTGTTCCGATTGGGTTTCACTCCCAACTTGGGCTTGCATCGGACCCCGCCGCGCCCTCTAATGACTAAACCTTGGGCGGGCTGCGGGGATGGGGTGAATTGCCCCGTTGCGCGCCTAAGGCGAAAAGCAGGCGCCGAAAGAAGGCGCTAAGAAACGACCCGCGGGTAGGGGCCCGCGGTACAAAGAACGGAACAACGGCCATGGCAGCCGACCGCGCACAAAATCTACAAGACACCTTCCTCAATCACGTCCGCAAAAACAAAATCCCGCTCACCATCTTCCTGGTGAACGGCGTCAAGCTGCAGGGCGTGGTCACTTGGTTCGATAATTTCTGCGTGCTGTTGCGTCGCGACGGGCATTCGCAGCTTGTCTACAAACACGCAATCTCGACCATCATGCCGGGGCACCCGGTGCAGCTCTTCGAAGGCGCCGAAGAACCGCCGGCCGGGGACTAGGGTTTATTGGAGCCGCGCCGCGACACGCGCTCCGACCGGCTGAGCTCAAAAGGCTCACCCGACGGTCGCTCGACGACCGGGCGGGCGCTTGTGCTTGAGCCTATGCTGCGGCGGGCCGCGGCCCGCGCGGATGCCACCCAGCGAACAGCCGAGGCCAAGCTCGACGAGGCGATCGGGCTTGCGCGCGCCATCGACCTCGACGTCGAGCAATCCGGGATTGTCATGCTCGGCGCATTGCGGCCGGCAACCTATCTCGGCAAAGGCAAGGTCGAGGAAATCGCCGGACTGGTCAAGAGTTTCGACATCGGCGTCGTGGTAATGGATTGCGCGTTGTCGCCGGTGCAGCAGCGCAATCTGGAAAAGGCCTGGAGCGCCAAGGTCGTCGATCGCACCGGGCTGATCCTGGAGATTTTCGGCCGCCGTGCCCGCACGCGAGAGGGCGCGCTACAGGTCGAGCACGCCCATCTGACCTATCAGAAAAGCCGGCTGGTGCGATCTTGGACCCATCTCGAACGGCAGCGCGGCGGTTTCGGCTTTCTTGGCGGCCCCGGCGAAAGCCAGCTCGAAACCGATCGGCGCCTAATCGAAGAGCGGCTCGCCAAGATTGAGACCGAGCTCGCCAAGGTGAAGCGGACTCGCGCGCTACACCGCGAGAGCCGGCGCCGTGTGCCGTATCCGATCGTGGCGCTGGTCGGCTACACTAATGCCGGCAAGTCGACGCTGTTCAACCGCATGACGCAAGCGAGCGTGCTGTCTGCCGACATGCTGTTCGCCACCCTCGATCCGACGCTGCGCGCGGTCGCCCTGCCGCATGGCGCGCGCATCATTCTTTCCGACACCGTCGGCTTCATCTCCGATCTGCCGACCATGCTGATCGCGGCCTTCCGCGCCACGCTCGAGGAAGTGATCGAGGCCGACGTGATCCTGCATGTCCGCGACGTGTCGCACGAGGACGCCGAGGCGCAATCGCGCGACGTCGAAGCTATTTTGCGCGAGCTCGGCGTCGATCCGCAGGGCACCGGCAAGCCAGCCCTGATCGAAGTCTGGAACAAGATCGACCGCCTCGACGCCGCCGAGCGCGAGCGGCTTGCCAATAGCGCCGAGCGGCGCGGCGAAACAGAACGTCCGGTCTTGGTTTCGGCTGTCACCGGCGAGGGTATCGACCGGCTCGCAGCGGCAATCGAAGCGCGCCTCGCCGCCGGCCGCGTGCTGATCGAGCTCAAGCTCGATCCCGCCGATGGCGCGGGCATAAGCTGGCTGCACCGCCATACCGAAGTGATCCGCAAGTCGGTCGACGAAGAGGGCCGCATAGCCATGACGGTGCGGGCCGATCCGCAAAGAGCCGGCAACGTGCGGGAACGTTTCGCTCGCCCGCGGCCGTAAGGCTGGCCCCGCTCAGACCGGGTCGCCCCCTGCGGCCGGCGATTGTCTCGCCAGCAATTCGGCGACAAAGGTGTGGGTCTGCGTGAGGTGCTCGCGCAACAATTCGGTGGCGCGAGGATCGCGCCGCACCGTGGCATCGAGCACGGCGCGGTGTTCGGTGGCAATATCGCGCATCAAAGCTTCCGTCGGACTTTGCAGCAGGCGCAGCGCGCGATAGCGCTCGGTCTGCTCGACCATTTGCTCGATCAGGCGGAGCAGCCGCGGCGCCGGCGCGGCAGCAATCAAAGCGGCATGGAAAACGCGGTGCCGCAACTCCCATTCGGTGGTTCGCGCGGGGCGCTCGTCGTCAGGCACGGCGCTCGGAAGAGGGGCCCGCTCGAGACGATGACACGCGGCCAGCGCCGCCGCTTCCCAGGCATCGTCGCCATGCCGCATGGCCAGCGTCAGTGCTTCGGACTCCAGAATGAGGCGGATGCGGTACAGGTCGTCAAGGTCGTCGCGGGACGGCAACGGCACGCGCACGCCCCGGTGACCCTTGGCTTCCAAAAAGCCCTCGCCGACCAGCCGGGCCAGCGCCTCGCGTAACGGGCTGATACCGCAGCCGTACCGCGCCAGCAATTCGCGCGTGAGTAGAGCCGCACCAGGCACAAAATTGCCGGAGAGCAAGTCCGCTTTGATCCGGTCGTAGACTTCATCGGTCAGCGTCTTATCGAGCGAACCGGTGCGAAGCGCATCCCGTGGGAACATTTTGGAACTCTTATTGAATTGAGCTTGGAAGTCAACTTTTCCAATTCTTTCTATTTTTTCCAAAATACTTGACTGCAGTCTGCGTTTCGGCTGGATTCCGAACGACGGGCGAGGCGGGGCCGCAATTCAATGTGGGCATTGGCGACAGCGAGAATCGACGGCAAACCGACCGGCTGCCTGCGCGTTGATGGCAAGCTGTTTGCCATCGCGGCCCTCGATCCTAGTTTGCCGAATACGCTTCTGGGCATTTTTGCCGACTGGCCGGCTTGCGCGCCGCGGCTCGACCGCTTGGCCGCGCTTACGGAGGGCAACGCGACGCCACTCCCGAACGGTCACGCCGACCTGCTCGCGCCTTTGCTTTACCCCGGCAAGGTCCTATGCGCCGGCGCGAATTATTACGACCACATGGCCGAGATGGGCTTTCCGGACGTCAAGAAGGAAACACAGCGGCTGTTTTTCTTCCTTAAGCCGCCGCGCAATGCCGTCGTCGGGCCTGGCCCGACGGTGAAGATGCCGCGAGGCACGCAGAAATACGATTGGGAAATCGAACTGGCCGCAGTGATAGGCAAGACCGCGCGCTACGTTACGGCACAACAAGCGCTCGATCATGTCGCCGGTTACACGATCGCCGTCGACATGTCGGCCCGCGATTTCAACATGGCGCCCGATCAATTCTACAAATTCGACTGGGTCGCCGGTAAGGCGACCGATACCGGTTGCCCGCTGGGTCCTTGGATCGTGCCGGCTGCGGCGTTTGGCGATCCGCAAAACGTCGCGCTCAAACTTGCCGTCAACGGGGAGATCAAGCAGAACAGCAGCACGGCAAAGATGATCTATTCGGTGGCCGAACAGATCGCGCGGGCTTCAGAAATCATGACGCTCGACCCGGGTGACGTCATTTTGACGGGCACCCCGGCCGGGGTCGGTGTACCGAAGGGCACCTTTCTGAAGGTGGGCGATCGGATTGACGCCGATATTGCCGGTATCGGCACTCTCACGGTCTCGATCGCGGCCGTAGCATGAGGGCTGGCGTGAGATTGGGGTGACCCGGGCGTGAATTCTGTCGTCAGACCGGGGTCCGGCGACGAGCGCAGGAGTAGTAGAGAGCGATGACAACCCGCAGGACATTCGTCGCTGGAGCATTGGCCGGCGCATTTCTCGGGGGCACCGGCGGCGCCAGCGCCCAAGGGAGCGTCCAAATCCGCATTTCGACCGCGGCACCGCCGTCGGATTTTCTTACCAAGGCACTCAATCTGCTGAAAGCCGATGTCGACAAAGCCAATGTCGGCCTCGATGTGAGCATTCATCCGGCTTCGACACTGTTCAAGCAGGGTACGGAGGTTCCCGCCATTCAACGTGGCAACCTCGAAATGAGTACCATGACCACGTTTGAGGTCGCCCAGCAGGTTCCTTCGCTTGGCTATTTCAATCGCGCCTATCTCTTGCGCGACTACGATCAGATGCGCCGAGTCTTCGACGGATCGATGGGCGAGGATTTCGCCACGACCGTTGCCGACAAGATGGGAATCCAAATTCTGGCAACTCATTATCTCGGCACGCGACAAGTCAATTTACGCCAGAAGCGCAGTATCAAGACGCCCGCCGATCTCGCCGGCATCAAAATGCGCATGCCGGCCGGACCGGAGTGGCTCTTGCTCGGCAGCACGCTCGGTGTCACGCCGGTGCCACTCGGTATGCCTGAAGTCTATCTGGCGCTGAAGACCGGCACCGTAGATGGCCAGGAAAATCCGCTGTCCATCCTCAACGCCGCGAAATTCTACGAAGTGACTGAACAGATCGTGCTCACCGCCCACATGGTACAGCCGGTGTTTTTCAACATCGGCAAACCGGTGTGGGACAAGCTTTCCGCCGACCAGAAAAGAGTTTTGGGCGACGCCTGCCGCACCGCGGCCAAGAGCGGCGACGAGGCGCGGCTCAACGACGAGAGGGCCATTACGTCGGCGCTCAAGGCACGAGGCCTCGCTGTCGACGCGATCGATCTGACGCCGTTCCGCGACAATGCCGATCGCGTCTACGCCAAGTCCGATCTCGCCAAGCAATGGGACGCCGTTGGCCTCAAGCGGGCGCAGCAGGCCTAAAGCCGGCCATGCAGACGTCCGACGCATCGGAGCATGGCGAACCGGAAGAAATGCCGCTCGCGGCGCGGGCGCGTCAAAGTGCCGAATGGATCGCTGCGGCAATATTCGCCGCGGTCTTCCTGACCTTCAATTATAAGATATGCACTCGCTACTTCGAGCATAACGAGGCGGTTTGGGCCGACGAAGTGCTGGTGATCCTTTTCATCTGGATCATTTTCTGGGCGCAGGCTTTTGTTGTGCGCGACAAGGACCAGATCACGTTCGATCTCGTCTATCGGATGCTGCCGGCGCGGGGACAGCGCATCGCCGCGCTGTTGCGGCACGCCCTGATAGGCGGCGTCTTTCTTTGGTCGCTCCCCGGATCACTGGGTTATATTCTCTTCCTTTGGCGCGAGCATACACCGGTACTCAATCTGCCGCTCGACGTCGTTTACTCCTGCTTCGGTCTGTTTCTGATCGCCGTCATCATCCGCTCGTTCCTCAGAGCAAAAAGGCTTCTCGGTCCGCGCTGGTCGAACGAGATCTGAAGGCGTCCCATGTCGGAAGGGCTGTGGGTCTTGCTCGGCATCTTTGCGCTAGCGGCCGTGCTCGGCGCGCCGCTTGGCTTAGCCATGCTCTGTGCCGGCTATGTCTATCTGCTTGCGACCCATCAGGACGTCGGCCTGGTCGTCGATCAGACGATGAACGGCCTTTACAACAGCTATTTGCTGATCGCCGTGCCGATGTTCATCTTTGTCGCCAACATCATGAATGCGAGTGGCGTGATCGAACGGCTGATGCGGCTCGGCGCCGCCATGGTCGGCCATCTGCCGGGCGGGCTGGCACAGGTGAACGTCATCACGAACCTGATATTTTCAGGCATGAGCGGCAGCGCCGTGGCCGATGCCTCAGGACCCGGTCTGGTACTGGCCCGCATGATGGCGAAGCAGGGCCATTATCCGCGCGGCTTCGCCGCAGCAACGTCGGTCGTCTCGGCGACGCTGGGTCCGCTCATGCCGACCTCGATCCCGATGATCTTTTACGCGCTGATAGCGAATGCCTCGGTCGGCGCCATGTTTCTCGGCGGCCTCATTCCCGCAGGACTGATGGCGCTGGCGCTGATGACGGTAATCGGAGTCACCGCACGGCGGCGCGACTTTCCGCGTGAAAAGCGCACCAGTTGGGCGGAGACCCCGGCAGTGATCGGCCGCGCGCTCTTACCGATCGCGCTGCCCGGTATTCTGCTCGGCCTCATCTACTCCGGCGTCACCACCCCAACCGAAGCGGCCGCCATTGCGGCAACCTATGCATTGCTGTTGGCGCTGATCGTCTATCGCACTTTGAGCCTGTCGCAGTTGCTGACGGTGATCTCGGACACGGTGCGGGCCACGGCGATGATTGCGCTGATCATGTCGGGGGCCTTCGTTTTCAATTATGCGGTGGCCGATGAAGGCGTACCGCAGCTCATTCAAGACACGTTCTTGCAATGGCACCTGTCACCGACGGCATTTCTGCTATGCGTCGACGTCCTGATGCTTCTGCTCGCGGTTGTGCTCGACGAGGTTACCATCCTGCTCGTGATCGTGCCCCTTTTGGTGCCGATCGCGCAGGGGCTCAATATCGATCTTGTTCATTTCGGTATCGTCGTCGTGCTCAACATGATGGTCGGTCTGACGCTGCCGCCGCACGGGCTTTTACTGTTCGTCATGAGCGGGCTGACGCGCACCCCGCTCGCCGAAATCTTCCGCGAAATGCCGCCTTTCATCTTCGCCATGCTGGCGATCGTGATCGCGGTCACGTTTATGCCCGAGATTGCGCTATGGCTGCCGCGTACTGCCGGGCTTCTCAAGTAGTTCCCGACCGCTCCTGCGCCTTCGCTGCGTTCCACAACGCGTCCATTTCGGCGAGGGTGGCCTCGGCTGGGGTCTTGCCATCCGCCGCGAGAGCCCGCTCGATGGCGGCAAAGCGGCGTTCGAATTTCCGGTTGGTGCCACCCAAGACAGCTTCTGGATCGGCGTCGAGATGGCGCACGAGGTTGACGACCGCGAACAGCAGATCGCCGACCTCGGCCGCTGTCGCCGCGTCATCGCGCGCGGGGCGGTCAAGCTCGGCTTCGATCTCGTCGGCCTCCTCGCGGATTTTACGTAACACTGCGCGCGGATCGTTCCAATCGAAGCCGACCGCGCCGGCCTTGGCCTGCAGCTTCAGCGCGCGGGTGAGGGCCGGGAGCGCGACCGGCACGCCGGCGAGCGCGCCGCCGTGCTCCTCGTCGCGCTCTCCTTGGCCTTCGGAAGTCGCGTCGCGCCGGCGCACCTGTTTGTCTTTTTTCTCTTGCGCCTTGATGCGCTCCCACAGGCCCTCGACGGCGTCAGGAGAGACTTCGCGCTCGTCGCCGAATACGTGCGGATGGCGGCGGATGAGTTTCTCGGTGATGCCTTGCACCACGTCGCCGAAATCGAATGCGCGCTGCTCCTGCGCCATGCGCGCATGGAAGACGACCTGCAACAACAGATCACCCAACTCTTCGCATAGATCATCAAGGTCGCCGCGCGCTACGGCGTCGGCGACCTCATAGGCTTCCTCGAGCGTATAGGGCGCGATGGTCGAGAAACTTTGCGCCAAGTCCCACGGGCAGCCGGTCTGTGGCGTGCGCAGCGCCGCCATGATGTCGATAAGCCGGCCGATATCGCGGGAAGGGGTCATGACGGGTTTCCGATCGCTCCACCGGACCCTATAGCACCGAACGCCGCGCCAAACTTATTGAGGGAACGGGGGAGCGAGGTCGGGCTTGCCAAAAAACGCGCGGGCCACGACCTTTCTTCCATGACCCAGCAGCCCGCATCGATGCCCTTCGCCGCCTATGTCCAATCGGCGCTTTTCATCCCTTTGGCCGCCCTGGCGCTATTTGCCTCCGCCGGCACACTCGCGATCCCGGAATTCTGGGTCTATCTCGCCACTCTGATCGCAATTATCGTCGCGTCCTTCCTGTGGATCGATCCCGACCTTGCCCGCGAACGGATGCGGCCCGGCGGCAAGAAGCCGCCCGCGGCGCTCTGGCTCGTCAGCGGTATCCTGTTCGCGCATTGGATCGTCGCCGGCCTCGACCGCGGCCGCTTCCATTGGAGCGATACCGTTCCGGTCTGGCTCCAAGCCGCCGGGCTGATCGCCGTCGCGGCGGCTTATGCCTTCTGCCTGTGGGCGATGCGCGAGAACCGGTTTTTCTCCTCGGTCGTGCGCATCCAGACCGACCGCGGCCAGCACGTGATCTCGACCGGCCCGTACGCGGTCATTCGTCACCCCGGCTACCTTGCCGGGATCGTCGTCATGGTGGCGAGCGGTATCGGACTGGGCTCCTGGCTCGCGACCGCGCTTCTTGTGGTCACCGCACTGCCGTTCCTGCTGTGCCGGGCGATCACCGAGGATCGCGTTCTGCAAGCCGAGCTGCCCGGCTATCGGGATTATGCGGCGCGCGTGCGCTGGCGGCTTTGCCCGGGAATTTGGTGAGAGAAGTCTAGTGACAGGATTTGGCGACAGGAATTCGGCAGGCGGAAGGAAGGACTTACCTCAAACTCTAAACTTCGCGCTTCAGGCTTTCATCGTCCCTGATTCGCATAAGGTATATTATGGAACATCTGACTTAACGCCTGGAATTAGGCAGCTTCCGAAACCGCAAACGTCATGCCGTCGAACGCCGGCACCACGTGCACCGGTAATTTCCCGCGCAGCACTTCGTAATCAAGATCGGCATGCAGATTAGTCAGGATCGCCCGGCGCGGCTTGAGTCGCTCGATCCAGCCAAGCGCATCGTCCAGCGAAAAATGGCTCGGGTGCGGCCGGTAGCGCAGCGCATCGACGATCCAGATATCGATGCCGCCCAGGGCGGCGATGCTTTCGTCTGGCAGGCTGCTGACATCGGCCGAGTAGGCGACGCTGCCGAAGCGGAAGCCCAGGGAGGCGATGTCGCCGTGCTCCTGGAGGAACGGCAGCGCGGCAATACTGCCGCCCTCCCCGGTAACGGTCACCGTTGTCCCGGCGGTCATCCGGTGCTCGTTCACGATCGGCGGATAATCGCTGCCGGGCGGCGAGGCGAAGCAGTAGTCAAATTTCGCCCGCACGGAAGCCGAGGTCGCCGCGTCGAGATAGACATCGACCCGGCGGTGGCGCTTGAGAAAAAACGCCCGTAAATCGTCGATACCGTGGGTGTGATCGGCGTGCTCGTGCGTATAGACGACACCGTCGAGCCAATCGACCTCCGCGTCGAGCATCTGCTCGCGCAAATCCGGCGAGGTGTCGACCAGCATGCGGGTTACGCCGCCGGTACTCGGGGCTCCTTGGTGCCGTTCCACCAAGAGCGAGGTGCGCCGGCGGCGGTTCTTTGGATTGGCCGGGTCGCAGTCGCCCCAGCCAAGCGCCGGACGCGGCACGCCGCCCGAAGAGCCGCAGCCGAGAATGGTGAATTTCAAGCTCATCGTCGGGTCATTTTGCCGGGTTACGCCGCAGCCGCAGCCGGTCGCGGCACCTTGCTGAACAGCCGGAAGAAATTGGCGGTCGTTTGGTTGGCGATCTCATCGAACGAAACGCCGCGCGTCTCGGCCAGCACTTTGGCGGTCTCGACCACGTAGGCCGGCTCGTTGCGTTTGCCGCGAAATTTGCCCGGCGCGAGATAAGGCGCGTCGGTCTCGATGAGAATGCGGTCAGCTGGCAGATCGGCGGCGATCGCCCGCAACCCGTTTGAATTCTTGAACGTGAGAATTCCGGTAAACGAGATGAAATGACCGAGCGCGAGCGCGTGCCGGGCAAGGTCGGGGCCGCCGGTGAAACAGTGCAGCACCGCAGGGAAGGCGCCCTTCCCGGTTTCTTCTTCGAGAATGCGCGCCATGTCGTCGTCGGCCTCGCGCGAATGGATGACCAGCGGCAGGCCGGTTTCGCGGGCGGCGGCGATATGCGTGCGAAAGCCCCGCTCCTGCGCCGCGCGCGGCGAATTGTCGTAATGATAATCGAGCCCCGCCTCGCCGATCGCGACCACCTTCGGCAGACGCGCATGCGCGATCAGATCGGCCGCGGTCACGTCCGGCTCTTCATCGGCGTGATGCGGATGCGTGCCGACCGAGCAATAGACGTCGGGGAAACGCTCCGTGATGGCGAGCAAATCGGGCTGGCGGTGAACCCGCGTCGAGATCGTCACCATGCGCTCGATCCCAGCCGCGCGCGCTCGCGCCACCACCGCATCGAGCTCGGTGGCAAAGTCGGGAAAATCGAGATGGCAGTGGCTGTCGATGAGCATTGCTTCTACTGCGCCGCCTGAGCCGCCACAGCGCTTGGCGGCTCGATATAACGCGGAAACACCGGCGCCGGCGGCGGCAGTTTGCTGCCGGATGCGATGCGATGACCGCCGCCGAGAAACGCGAAGCTTCGCTCCTCTTGCGGCACCGCCAACAGATCGAGCAACTTGGCGGCCGAACTCGGCATGAACGGCTGCGCCAGAATCGCCACTTGGCGCAAAACCTCCGCGGTGACATAGAGCAGGGTGCCCTGGCGCGGCGGATCGGTCTTGGCGAGCGCCCACGGCGCTTCGCCGGCAAAATAGCGATTGGCTTCGGCCACCACCGCCCACACCGCGTTGAGCACATGATGCAGTTGCTGGGTTGCCATGGCATCGCGCGCCTTGCCGATCATGGCGTCGGCGGAATTCAACATGGCCTGATCGTTGGTGGAGAAAGCCCCCGGCGGCGGCAACACGCCGCCTAATCCCCGCGCCACCATCGACAGCGAACGCTGCGCCAGATTGCCGAGGTCGTTGGCGAGATCGGCATTGATGCGGTTGACGATAACTTCGTGGCTGTAATTGCCGTCCTGGCCGAACGGCACTTCGCGCAGGAGGAAATAGCGCAATGGATCGACGCCATAGGCGTCGGCCAGCGCGAACGGGTCGATGACGTTGCCGACCGATTTCGACATTTTCTCGCCGCGGTTGAACAGAAAGCCGTGCGAAAAAATCCGCCGCGGCACCGCGACCCCGGCCGACATCAGGAAGGCCGGCCAATAGACGGCGTGGAAGCGCACGATGTCCTTGCCGATGACGTGCAGATTACAAGGCCAATATTTTTTGAATTTTTCGGTATCGGTATCGGGAAAGCCGAGCGCGGTGATGTAATTGGTCAGCGCGTCGACCCACACATACATGATGTGCTTGTCGTTGCCGGGCACCTTGATGCCCCAGTCGAATGTCGTGCGGGACAGCGACAGGTCCTGCAAGCCGCCACGCACGAAGCTAGCGACCTCGTTCATGCGCTCCTTCGGCAGCACGAAATCCGGCACTTCGGCGTAAAGCTGCAACAGTGGCTGCGCATATTTCGACAGGCGAAAAAAGTAGCTTTCCTCCTCCACCCATTCGACCGGCGTGCCGTGCGGACCGAGGCGCTGGCCCTTGTCGTCGAGGCGGGTCTCGCTTTCGTCGTAATAGGCCTCGTCGCGCACCGAATACCAGCCGGAATATTTGTCGAGATAAATGTCGCCGGCCGCTTCCATGCGCTGCCAGATCGCTTCGGACGAGCGATGATGGCGCGGCTCGGTGGTGCGGATGAAATCGTCGTTCGAGCACTCAAACGTCTTCACCATGGCCTGGAAGCGCGGCACGTTGCGCTCGACGAGTTGTCGCGGCGTCAGGTTTTCCTTGTTCGCCGTCTGCAGCATTTTGATGCCGTGCTCGTCGGTGCCGGTGAGGAAAAACACATCGCGGCCGTCGAGCCGGGCAAAGCGGGCGATGGCATCGGTGGCGATCGCCTCATAGGCGTGACCGATATGCGGCGGCCCGTTCGGATAAGCGATCGCGGTCGTGAGGTAAAAGGGTTTGCCGGGCAAGTTTTGTTTCACGGACATGAGGGTTGGTATCAACCGCGCGTGGCGTCGGCAAGCAAGCCGAAAACGCCAAACACCAGCGGCTTGCGCTCCAAATTGTAGGTTTCCGCGTCGCGGACGGCGCGGTTGATAGTCTCGCTGGCCTCGGCGAGCCGGGCCATGCGGTCCAAGGCATTCTGCTCGCGCGTCAGACGCTGTGACAGCCAGGCGTTGACGGTATCGGCGAAGGCCGCCAGCGGCTGCGGATCGGTCCCCGCCAGCGCTTCGCCGAGCGCATGCAGCGCCTTGGCGTCCGTCGCCGGCAGCTTGTCGAGCAGATCGACCGCCCGCTGCCGCAGATCGAGCGCACCTTCGTCCAGAAAGGCCAGGGCCCGCGCGACGGCACCGTCTGCCGCCGCGGCCGCTGCGACGATTTCGGCATCGTCGGCGTTCGCCTGTGTCGCCGCGGCCACCGCCGCGGCAACCTCGCCCTGAGCCAACGGCCGCAGCGTGACGATGCGGCAGCGCGAGCGCAGCGTCGCCGGCACCCGCGCCGCCGAGTGGCTAACCAACAGCAAAAGCGCGCGCTGCGGCGGTTCTTCAAGAATTTTCAACAGCGCATTGGCGCCCGACTTGTTCAATTCGTCGACCGCGTCGACGATCGCGACACGCCAGCCGCCCTCGCCCGCGGTCGAGCCGAAAAATGCGATGGTTTTGCGGATGTCGTCGACGGCGATCTGCTTGTGCAGGACGCCCTTGTCGTTGAGCGTACGCTCGATGACCAGAAGATCCGGCTGTGCCTGCGCGGCAATCCGGCGTGCCACCGGATTTTCCGGCTCGACAAAAAGCGATTCTGCTTCCTGCACCGCCCGCGCTGCCGGATCGGGATGAGCGAGGACATAGCGCGCCATACGATAAGCCAAAGTCGCTTTGCCGATGCCGGGCGGCCCGGCGAGGAGCACAGCATGCGGCACGCGTCCAGAACGATAAGCCGACAATAGCGTAGATTCCGCGGCCGCGTGACCGAACAGCACCGGCGTCCGCCGCGGATGCGGGACGGCGCCGGCATCGTCCTCGTCGCCGGTGCGGGGCCTCATGACGCGCTCACTTCTTTCTGTTGCGCTACGAGATTGACCGGAAAGGTCAACGGATCGAGCTTGACGCCGACGGCATTCCAGATTTTTCGCGCCACGATCTCTTTTGGTGCGCTGGCATCAATCACGACGCAGCGCGCCGGCTCTTGCGCGGCAATCGCCAGATAGGCCTGACGCAGCTTTTCATGAAACTCCACGTTCTCGGCCTCGAAGCGGTCGGCCTCGGCGGCGCCGCGCCGCGCGGTGGCGCGTTCCAGCCCCACTTCGACCGGCACATCCAGAATGACGGTGAGGTCGGGGGCGAGATCGCCAATCGAGACGCGTTCGAGTCCCTTGATGAGCCGCTGATCGACCTCACCGAGAATGCCCTGATAGACGCGGGTGGAATCGGCGAAACGATCGCAGATCACCCATTTGCCGGCATCGAGCGCCGGCAGGATGGTGGATCGCACGTGATCGTCGCGCGCCGCGGCAAACAGCATTGCTTCAGCATCCGGACCGAACGGCTTGGCGGCGCCCGACAACAGGACATGACGGATGATTTCCGCTCCCGGCGAGCCGCCAGGCTCGCGCGTGAGATGGACGTGAAGCCCCACGGCCTCGAGCCGCAGCGCCAGCATCGCGGCTTGCGTCGATTTACCGGTGCCCTCGCCGCCCTCGAAAGTGATGAACTTTCCGCGCATCCAAAGCCCTTGGCATCCAAAGCCCTGCCGCCGCGCCAATTCGCGCCTCGCGTCACGCAAATAAATAACAGTTACAATCGCTTATAGCGTCAACTTATAGCGTCTTCTCGCGACGGCAGGCGAAGCTGGAACGGTTTAAGTCGCTGTATATAAGGACATTTATCAGGCGGCGCACGCGCCCGCTGCAATGGCCCTATAGTTTAGCGACGCCGGCGCGCAAGACGCCGATGATCAGCTCGGTGGCGCCGTCCATTGCCCGCTCGGTCATGCTGCCTTTGCCGACATCCTCGGCGGCTTGCAGCGGCGTTTCGAGCGCGAGGTTGTCGCCCCGCCATACTTTCAGCGTTGCGACTGGCTGACCCTTGACGATTGGGGCCGGTATCGGCCCGTCATAAACGATACGCGCCCGCAGCGGCTCGCTGTTGTCGCGCGGCACCATCACTTTGATGAGGCCAGGTCCAAGGAGCGGCACATAGCTTCTGTCGCCACCGAAGACCTTGGCCTCCCCGATGGTCTGGCCTTCCGCGAACACAACGCGGGATTTGTAATCGTGGAAGCCCGAATCCAGCAATTTCTGCGCCTGGTCGGCGCGGTCCTTGTCAGTCTTTGCCCCGGCGATCACCACAATCAACCGGAAATTGTCAGACACCGCAGAACCGACCAGATTGAAACCAGCCTCCTTGGTCTCGCCGGTCTTCAACCCGTCGGCGCCGATGCCCATGGCAAGAAGCGGATTGCGGTTTTCCTGATGGATGTTGTCCCAGGTGAAATCGCGCTGCGCAAACATCGGATAGAGGTTGGGATAAGTGAGGATGATATGGCGCGCCAATTCCGCCATATCGCGCGCGGTGACGCGCAGGCCCGGATCCGACAGTCCGGTGGCGTTAGTGAAGGTTGAATTCTGCAGGCCGATTTCGCGCGCCCGCTTGGTCAGCATTTGCCCGAACGTGACTTCATTGCCGCCGAGCGCCTCGGCGACGGCGATGCAGGCGTCGTTGGCGGAATCCACGATGATGCCCTGGATCAGATCCGAGACATCGACCTTGCTGTGAATGGCGGCAAACATGGTCGAGCCATGCGATGGCGCGCCGCCCTTGCGCCAGGCATTTTCGCTGACCGTGAAAGTATCGGTGAGCTTGACGCGGCCCTGCTTGATCTCGTTGAAGAGGTATTCAAGCGTCATCAGCTTGGCGAGGCTCGCCGGCTCGACCGGCTGATCGGCGTTTCTCTCGGACAAGATGCTGTCGCTGTCGAAGTCGAGCAGGATGGCCGCCGGCACAAGGGTCTGAACGCCGGCTTCGGGCTTCACCGGTATCGGCGCGGCATATGTCGGCTGGACGAGGCCAAGTCCGAGGAGCGCGATCAGCCCAGCCGCCAGATAGCCCCTCCCCGGCAGCCCCCTCCGATCGGTCTTACGCAAGCTCAGCCTCCGCATCTTCTTCGCAGCCCGCCCTGTCACATAACGCACGCGCGAGGCCGCGTTAAGACGCTGTGAAAAAGTCCCGGCGAATGCTCATGCGATAGACGAGGCTTGCCTAATAAAGCCCACGGCCATTGAGGAATTGGTCGGTACCGTCGGCGCCCTCTGCGGCGCTTGTGTAAGACATCGGCTGCGCCGGGCCGGGATCGTCCAGGACGTTGCTTAAGGACGCGAGCCGTTCGTGGCGGACCGGCGGGGGCTGCGCCGGGAAGTGCGGCAGGATCTGAGTTGCCGCCAGCCGCACATCCCACGGCACCGGCGCCGGTTCATTATCGCGTAATGTCGAGGCTAGAACCTGATCGTCCGACCCCTCTATCGGCGCGCGTCCGACATATTGTACGCGCACCCAGGCAACGCCGCGATTGGTGAAGCCTAAGAGATGCGCCGCGCGCCGCGACACATCGATAATGCGATTATGCGCATAGGGACCGCGGTCGTTGACGCGCACGATCAGCGAGCGTCCGTTATTGAGATCGGTCACTCGGACATAGCTGGGTAACGGCAGCGTCGGATGCGCGGCGGAGATGGAGTTGCCGTCGAAAATCTCGCCGTTGGCGGTGGAGCGGCCTTGAAAATCATCGCCGTACCAGGACGCAAGTCCCACGGCGTTATAGTTGGGGTCATCCTGCGGGACATAGACCCGGCCTGCCACCACATAGGGCGAGCCGACCCGATAAACGCCGCCGCCTTTGGGCACCGTTTCACCGGATTCCACCAGCCGCGCGCTCGGAGAGACGCCGTAGCGCTCATCGACATTACCTTTATTGGCGCAATTGGCGACGAGCAGGCAAAGCACGGCACAGGCGCCCAAACGCGCAAGCCGCCGCACTGTCGAGTTGACCCGACCCCGCATCGTCCCCCGTCCCGAATGGAATTTTATCGAATTTGAGCGTGGTTACATTGTGGCGAAAATGGACAAGCGGCTCGCGATAGTGAATGGATCATTGCACAAGCGCGGCCCGTGCATTTTGGGCGGCAGGCCTTTTGGCGTCGGATTTAGGCCGCCCCGCGTTTTTCATGATTTTGAGCTCTTCGGTCGCTCGCCGGTAGCTTTCTTTACCGGCTTCGATTTAAGTCCGAGCGGCGATGGAAGGGTGGCCGAGTGGTTTAAGGCACCGGTCTTGAAAACCGGCGGGGCTCGCAAGGGCTCCCGTGAGTTCGAATCTCACCCCTTCCGCCACAGTTCGTTATATTTCAGTAGCCTCGATCTTCCAACAATCGGCAGGTCGCATCCCAGAGTAGCTCGAGCCCAATCGACCGCTTAGCGACATCTGGCAGATTTGTCGGGTTCCAGCAGGCAACATGGCAATAGCCGACTAGCGAGCCACGCAGGAACTGTCATCGAGTTGCGGTAGGCTTACGACGGAGTCACCGCTGTCATGACCGGACAAAACAACGAATTCAACCTCGAGCTCAGTCGCCGCACGCTGCTTGCCGCCGCGGGCATTGGCGGTGCCGCCGCGTTGGCGCCAAATATCACAGGACCGGGTTTCTTGAGCACGCGAGCAGCCGCGGCCGTACCCGAAAAATCCGGAGCAGCAGACCCGGCGCCGACTTCTCCGGTTGGCGGGCTTCACCTGCAGTTCGGGGCCGATGCAGCGTCGGAAATGGCGGTGTCCTGGCACACGTTGCAACCCGTTCGCCAAGCCCAAGTCTTGCTGGGGCTCATGGACGGCAAGCTCGAACAGACGGTTGTGGCCAAAGAGGTCAGCTACACTGACGCCAAATCGGGGCAAGTCGTTTACGTCTATCACGCCAAGCTTGAACGATTGCAGCCCGACACCGCTTATCTATATGGCGCGCTGCATGAGGCCGCCGAGCCGGAGTTCGGCACCTTCCGCACCGCCCCACGGGGGCGGGCGGCATTCACGTTCACCAGCTTCGGTGATCAGGGTACGCCGACGCTGGGCAAGCGGTACCTGCCGCCTGCCGGCGTCACAATACCGAACCCTCCGTATGTGAATGACAATCTCGGTTCGCCGGCGGCGGGCGACACCACGCTTGGCGTGGAGCGCCTGCGGCCTCTGTTTCATTTGCTCAATGGGGATCTCTGTTACGCCAATCTCGCCGACGACCGCGTGCGCACCTGGTGGGATTTCTGGGAGAACAACAGCCGCAGCGCGCGCAACCGTCCGTGGATGCCGGCGGCCGGCAATCACGAGAACGAACTCGGCAATGGTCCGATCGGCTATCAAGCCTATCAGACCTACTTCTTGCTGCCGCCAGCGGCCAACCAGACCGATCTGACGCGCGGGCTTTGGTATGCCTTCACCGTCGGCTCGATGCGGGTGATCAGCATCGCCAACGACGATGTTGTCTACCAAGACGGCGGAAATTCCTACGTCCGAGGATATTCCAAGGGCGCGCAAAAGGCTTGGCTGGAAAAGGAACTGGCCGCTGCCCGCAGTAACGGCGATGTCGATTGGGTCGTCGTGTGCATGCACCAGGTCGCCATTTCGACGGTCGATAAATTCAATGGTGCGGATCTAGGCATTCGCCAGGAATGGGTCCCCTTGTTCGACAAATACGGCGTCGATCTCGTGGTGTGCGGACATGAGCACCATTATGAGCGCTCACACCCACTCCGCGGCTGGCAATCGAACGCCACTCTGACGCCGGTTCCTGCTGCAACCGCGACTGACGTCATCGACACCACCCAGGGAACGGTGCACATGGTCATTGGCGGCGGCGGGACGTCCGTCCCGTCGAACCAGTTGTTCTTCGATCCGCCCGCGTGCCGGGTGATCACCGCTGTCGGCGTACTCGACCCGGCGACCGGCAAGCGCCCGCCCATTTACGTCAAGGAAGACGCGCCATGGTCGGCCGTGCGCAACGCGGCACATTCCTATGGCTTCGCTGCCTTCGACCTCGACCCGGGATCGCGCCCCGGCGATTTCACCACGATCAAGGTCACCTACTACGACGTCATAGGGCCGGACGGCCGCTTGGCTCCGTTTGAAAGCTTTACGCTGCGCCGACCGCGCCGCGACCGAGTGTAAGTTTTCGGTTATCCCGCTCCGGAATCCGGGCGGTCGGCAGATTTTGCAGTCCCTGCTTGAAGAGCCGGCTATTTAGCCCTCATCAGGCAGACGCAAAAACAAAGCGGCGCTGCACTGCAGCGCCGCTTCACTCACTATCGAACCGAGAAAACGGCTTACGCCGCTTTGCGGTTGACCTGCGATTCCGCCATCGACGTCAGCTTCTTGTCCGTCGCCTTCTCCTCATCGAGCGTCTGGTTAAGCAGCGTAACGACATTGTTATGGCCCAGCTGCTTCGCCCAAGCGATCAGCGTGCCGTAGCGCGTCATCTCATAATGCTCGACCGCCTGCGCGGCCGCGATCAAGGCGGCGTCCATAACCGTCTTCTTGTCGACCTCGCCGGCAACTTCGTTGGCTTCTTTGAGGATGCCATCGATGGCGGGGCAGTCGACGCCTTGCGCTTTCTTCCCGGTCAGATCGAAAACCTGCTCAAGACGCTTGACGTGATTTTCGGTCTCGCGCAGATGCGACTGAAAACCCTGCTTGAGTTGCGGGTCGCTCGCTTTCTCGATCATGTCGGGCAGCGCTTTGACTATCTGCTTTTCGGCATAATAAATGTCGCGCAACGTGTGCACGAACAGATCGTCCATCGTTTTAATGTCCCGCGTGAACAGTCCCATGGCTGTTGGCTCCTTACTTTGGTTGCTCTATTGCTGTGTTTAACCGGGCTATATCCGCAAAATGCGGCCTGCCGGTCGGGTTACCGGAAGGCAACGAATGGCTTCCGCACTCGTTCCGGGAACTCGCCGCAGAGCGGGTGTGATCGTTCGGTTCGCACTGGCGATGCGTCTTTTAACAAATGATGAAACTAGTTCCGGGAACGAAAAGGCCGGGGCGTCGCCGCCCCGGCCGCTTTATCAGGAGGTTTCGAGTCGTTTGTTCGAATTGAGTCTTTGCCTCTAACGCACCGGCGCCGGCACCACCATCCGGTCGGCAAATTCGTCGCGCAAATCGCCGCCCAAAATGCCACCCAAGGTGGCGCAGACGGCGCCGAACAGAAGTGACATGAAGGTCCAAAACGACAGATAAGCAGCGGCCTTGCGGGCCGTCTCGACAGCCTGAGTGGCGTCCTGTTTCATCTGGCTGACGACCGCGTCGACCCGCTTTTGGGCGTCAGCTTGGCTCATTCCGGTCTGCTCGGCAACGAGCTGCGCCAGATAAGTCCGATCGTCATTGGAGATGCCGTGCGGTCCGAGCGAAGTCACCAGAATGCGGTTGATCTGGATGCGCTGCTGATTGTCGGGTTGGCGGGATGCCACAGTTTGACTGGCCGAATTGCTCGGCGAAGCGCTCGGCGTGCCGCTTGCCGTCGCGCCCGACGAGGCAGGCGCGCTGCCGGCAGCGCTGTCGTTTGCCGATGCGCCCGCGTTTGCCGCATTTTGCGGACTGCTGCGCAGCAGCGTGTCGGTGAAGTAGTTGACCGAGGGGCCTTGCCCCATGGCGGTGGTCCCTGCCGTGCCCACGGCAAGCGTCCCGATAGCGGTATTCGCGGCCGCGTTCTCCACTTTACTGACTGCGGTTACCAGCACGATCGTGGTTACGAACACCCCGATCGCCCACACCACAAGGCCGGTGGCGCCGTCGCGAAACTTGACTTCGTCAGTGTGAAGCGGCGTCGGCGTGCGGCGCAGCCGACCGGCGACATAGCCGCCGACCGCAAATCCTACCGCCTGGGCAAAGACGAGCCACAAGGCGCCGATGACGGTCATCGTGGTCGCCGACGGCGAAGAATAAGAATAGGGCGAGACAACCGCCATGCCGATGCCGGAGCCGAGCGCGATAATAATGAAAGACACGGCAATCGCAGTGATCGCGCCGGCAATTACAGCGCTCCACGAGATGCCGCTCCAAGCTCCGGTCCAGCCGGCGGACGGTGAGCCCATCACTGCGACGTTCTCACCGACGATTGTTGTTTCGTCCATTGATTTCTCCCGGAAATAATTTGCGTTCGCGCACACGCGGCGATTTTCAGAGGCGGACGTGAGGTTACAAAATCCCGCCACCTAATTGCCGCGGTTCGCCTTGTGAACCGTCTCGTGCAGGTCCGGTTCCCTCGCGCCTCGCGAAACGGAACTTTTTGCTTGGCCCGCGTTTCTTTCTCGCACCAGTCGATGAAACGCCCCGCCAGACTACGGGGCCACGACTATTGTGAGGAAAGCCATGCTCAATCTTGTCGTTACGCTTTTGATCATCGCGTTGATAGCGGCAGTGCTGGGATTCGGCGGCATTGCCGGCGCCGCGGTCGGCATCGCTAAGGTCGTGTTCTTGGTCGCGCTCGTGTTGTTCGTCATTGCCGCGATCGCAGGAACGATACGTACTGTCTAGCACCCGACTTAGCACGGAGATTTCTGACCTCAGGCGGAACTTTCGTGTTCTCTCCGGGCTTGGGACTATGGCGAAGGCCTGACCGGGGATCCATTCCGTGTATCGAACAACTCGGCGACAGCTGCTCGGCTCAAGCGCCGTGTGGCTGTTAGTGAGCTCTACTGCAGCCCGCGCCGCCATCATCCGCGGCGGCATACCGTGGAAACCCGGCGCCGGCGACCCGCCGGAACAGGTCACGCCAGGCGGCTGGAAATATTTTACCCAACAGGAAGCCGCGACCGTCGAAGCGTTCGTCGACCGTCTGATTCCCGCCGACGAGCTGTCGCCTGGGGGAAAAGAGTGCGGCTGTGCCGTCTATATCGACCGCCAGCTTGCCGGCTCCTACGGACATTTCGGCGGCTATTACATGGCCGGGCCGTTTGTGAAGGGCACTAAACAACAAGGGCCGCAATCGCCGGTGACGCCGGCGCAGCAATACCGCAAGGGGCTCGCCGCGCTCGATCAAGCCTGCCGCGGCAAATATAGTAAAGCCTTTGCCGACCTTCCCGATGCGCAAAAAGACGAAGTCATCGGCGGCCTTGAAGGCGGTTCGTTCAAGCTCGACGGAACGGATGGCGAGGAATTTTTCAAGCTCATCTTGAAGAACACCCAGAACGGCTATCTCGCCGACCCGATCTATGGCGGCAACAAGGATATGGCGTCCTGGAAGATGATCGGTTTCCCCGGCGCGCATTACGATTACCGCGATTGGATCGACAAGCATAACCAACGCGTCACGCTGGCCTCGGTCGGCATCGCCAATCATCCGAATTGGGCGCAATAGCAGACTAAAAAGATCTGGCGTAGCCCCGCCGAGGAAAACTTATGCCGCGAAAACTGCCCCCCAAGGACGTAGCGATCATCGGTCTGGGCTGGACCGGCTCCATTCTTGCCAACGAACTGACCGACGCCGGACTTGACGTTGTGGCGATCGAGCGCGGCCCGTGGCGCGACACCGGGACCGATTTTGCGATCTCCTACGCCCAGGACGAGCTTCGGTATCGCCTCCGCCATGAGCTGTTCCTGCGCAATTCGCAGATGTCGGTGACATTCCGCAATAACACCAGTCAGACGGCGCTGCCGGTGCGCACGTGGGGCGCTTTCATGCTCGGCAACGGCGTCGGCGGCGCCGGCGTGCATTGGAACGCAGAAACGTGGCGGTTTCAGCCGACCGATTTCACGCTGAAGAGCCATCTGACGCAGCGCTACGGCGCGAGCTTTTTGCCGGCCGACATGACAATCCAGGATTGGGGCATTACCTGGAACGACATCGAGCCGTATTACGACACCTTCGAATATCTATGCGGCACCGCCGGCCAGGCCGGCAATCTCGGCGGCAAAATTCAAGCCGGCGGCAATCCATACGAAGGACCGCGCTCGCGGCCCTATCCGACGCCACCGCAAAAGCAAGGCTACGGCCACATGCTGTTCGCCGAAGGCGCGGCAAAGCTCGGCTATAAACCGTTTCCGCAACCGTCGGGAAATATGTCACAGGGCTACACCAATCCGCTCGGCGTGACGCTTGCGCCGTGCACCTATTGCGGGTTCTGCGAGTGGTTCGGTTGCGCTAATAACTCAAAAGCCAGTCCGCAAACCACGGTCCTGCCGGCGCTGCTTCGCAAATCGAATTTCGAAGCCCGCACAGATTCCGAAGTCACCCGCATCAACTTGGACAATACCGGCAAGCGCGCGACCGGCGTGACCTTTGTCGATTCCTCGGGCGAGGAGTACGAGCAGCCGGCCGATCTTGTGCTGGTTTGTGCTTTCTCGCTGTTCAACGTGCAACTCCTGCTGCTGTCGGGAGTGGGTACCCCTTATGATCCAGCCACGGGTCAGGGCCAGATCGGGCGCAACTTCACGCACCAGACGATGTCGTCGGCGCTGGGTTTCTTCGACAAGGACAAATACAACTTCAATCCGTTCGTCGCCTCCGGCGCGATCGGCATGATTATCGACGAGTTCAACGGCGACAATTTCGATCACGGGCCGCTCGGCTTCGTGGGCGGCGGCTACATCGGCCAGGTCCAGACCAATGGCCGGCCGATCGAGAGCACCGCCGTGCCGCCCGGCACGCCGGCCTGGGGCTCGAAATGGAAACAGGCGATCAAGGACAATTATCTATCGACGATCAATTCCGGCGGCGCCTGCCATGGTTCGATGTACTCCTATCGCGACACCTATTTGAGCCTCGATCCGACCTACAAGGACCGGTTCGGCCGCCCGCTGCTGCGCGTCACGATCGATTTGCACGACAACGAAATAAAGATGAGTAGCTTCCTGACTGACAAATACGTCGGCATCCTGCAGGCCATGGGCGCCAAGCAGATCGTCAAGAAGCCGCGTAAGGGCCCCTATGACGTCACCGAATATCAGACCTCGCATCTCAACGGCGGCGCCATCATGGGTGACAATCCTGGCAACAGCGCGGTGAACCGTTATCTGCAAAGCTGGGACGTGCCCAATTTGTTCGTGATCGGAGCTTCGGCGTTTCCGCAGAATGCCGGCTACAACCCGACGGGGACCGTCGGCGCGTTGGCGTTCTGGTCGGCAGAAGCGATCCGCTCGCAATATCTTAAAAACCCGGGACCGCTCGTGCATGCCTGAGGACCGCCGATATCTTGCCCGGGTGGCACGCGGGCTATTGCTTGGCGCGGCTCTCGGCGGGTGGCCGTTTGCCGCCTATGCCGCCGGCGCCATCGACAACCAGGATTTCGATCAAGTACAGCGCGGACACTATTTGACCGTCGCCGGCGACTGTGCGGCCTGCCACACATTGCCGAGCAGCGGCGAGGATTTCGCCGGCGGCCGCACCGTCGAAACGCCGTTCGGGACTCTTGTCGCGCCGAACATCACGCCCGATCCGCTGACCGGCATCGGCGCCTGGACCGATGACGAGTTCGTCAATGCCCTGACCAAAGGCACCGGGCGCCATGGCGAGCGGCTCTATCCGGCAATGCCCTTCATCTATTATACGAAGCTCTCGCGGCAGGATGCGCTCGCCATCCGGGCTTATCTCAACACCGTACCGGCCGTGCATAATCCGATCAAATCGGATCAACTGCCGTTTCCCTTCGACATACGCATGAGCATGGCGGGATGGGACGAGCTGTTCTTCAAGCCCGGCGAGTTCAAGCCGGATCCCGAAAAAGGCGCACAATGGAATCGCGGTGCTTACCTCACCGAAGGGCTCGGCCATTGCGGCCTATGCCATACTCCTAAGAATGTACTCGGCGCCGACGAGACCAGTGAGGCGCTGCAAGGCTACGCGCTGCAGGGCTGGTTTGCGCCCAATATCACCAACGACGCCCGCCGCGGGCTGGGTTCATGGTCGATCGAGCAAATTGCCGCCTATCTGAAAAATGGCGAGAACGGCATCACCGTCGGCAACGGCCTGATGGCAGAGACGATCCATCTTTCTACCTCGTATTTGACGGACGCTGACGCCAAGGCGATTGCGGTTTATCTAAAGGATCGGCCGAACGACCCCAGCAAGCAGGCCGAAACCCAGTCGACCGCGTCCACCCCCGATCAGGCGCCGATGAAAGCCGGTGAACAAATTTATGCCGACGAGTGCTCCGGTTGTCATACGCCGGACGGCAAAGGCGTCGCCGGGCTGTTCCCGTCGTTGCATGGCACGCCGTTCGTGCAGCAGACCGACCCGACCACCCTGATCCACGTGGTGCTGCGCGGAGCGCTCGGGGTGGCGACCAAAGCCGCACCGACGGCCCCGGAGATGCCCGCCTTCGCCTGGGTGCTCAATGACGATCAGGTCGCGGCCCTGCTCACCTACGTGCGCAACGCTTGGGGCAACGCATCGCCCGCGGTCAGCGCCGGCGATGTCTCCAAAGAGCGCTCCAAGCTGGTGGAACGAAACGATTAGGGCGGATGCCCCAGTCGTTACCCGAAGTAAGCGAGATAGATAATTCCAAATAGTATCACGATCGCGGCAAGTCCGAAGCCGAGCACGTAACGCACGTTATGCCCCGTTACGCCTTGCCTGGCGCGATCAGTACGCACGACGGGATGCGGTTCGAGCGGATGGCGGTCGGACTCTGACGGAGAACTCATGGTGGTCTGCCTTCCTTCAAGTGCAAATGGCGCAAATGCAGTGGGCCCAGGGCAATTAAGTTTTCAGCGCAACAACGTTTGCGGTCGCACCGTGGTTCCCGGCGAGTTCCATGCATCAAGAACCCCCGCGACGACCGATAAAACCGGACCCTGCGAAATCGCTTCGAATCAGGAACGCGAGTCCCGCGAGTGAGTTGGAGCGAAGGATAAAGCAATCGTGCCGCCGGCGGTTCGGTCGTGCGAAAGGCTGTGGCGCGATTTTGAGGGACAACCAGGAGACATCGATGAGAAAGTTGTTATTGACTACAGTCGCCGCGGCGGCGCTCGCAGGATATACCGGCGTCGCGTCCGCGCAGACCATGCAAGGCTCGCCAGCCGGCGCTGGAGCCGCCGCCAAAACGGAGAACACGAAACCTGCTGAATCGAAAGGTGCGTTAAGCGGTGCGTTAAAAGGCGACGTGCCGGGCGGCCACGCGCAAAGCGCAAGCCCGGACCATGCGAAGTCGGCGCAAGTCGCATCGCCGACGGGCAAACCCGACCAAAAACTCGGCCAAGACCAGCCCAAGGGAATGACGACGCCGCGCAATGCCGAGGAGGAAAAGCCGGCGGCCAGCACGCAAAAGACTGGTGAGGAAAACAGCGGCGCAGAGCAGCACGGGGCGCAACAGGAGAACGCCAAAGATAACGCAAAACCGGGCATGAACTCCGGCGAGCAAAACTCCGCCAAAGCGACCGGCGGCCACGGCGCAGTGACGTTGTCGCAAACGCAGCGCACCAAAATCCAGGCGGTCATCGGTAAGAGCAGCGGCGCGCGCGTGACCAACGTGCATTTTGACGTCTCGGTCGGCGTCAAGATTCCAAGCAGCGTCCACGTCGAGGTGCTGCCGACCGAAATAGTCGAAGTCGTGCCTGAGTTTCGCGGTTACGACTACATCATCGTCGGCGACAATATCCTGATCATCGACCCGGATTCGCTCGAGATCGTCGACATCATTGCCGCCTAGTGCGGATCGCCGCCGTGTTCGGCGGTTCGGAAGTCCGCATCATTTGATTCGGCTGCGATAAGGCCTGTGTCGGGACCCCGACGCAGGTCTGCGGCCTTGCGCCTGTGCCGGAACCATCGACGCCAGAAGGCGTTAGGCGATTGATCGTGGCTGGGGGCGACCGTCCCCAAAACAATATCTATTCGGCCGAACTGTTGGTGAGGAGGGCGGCAAATGCCGCACCTATTCCGGCCCTATGCCGACACCGTCGCCCGCACCGTACTCGTCGCTATCCTTGTGGTGCCGTTTGCCGCTATCGCCGCCGGCTACTGGCTATCCGCGTCGCCCTACGAAACCGAACAAACGGTCACGGTCGATCAGCCGGTGCCATTCAGCCATGAGCATCACGTCGGCGGTCTCGGACTCGATTGCCGCTATTGCCATACCGCAGCCGAGACGTCGTCCGTCGCCAGCCTGCCCCCGACGCACACCTGCATGACCTGCCATTCGCAGCTTTACACCCAGGCCGCGATGCTCGCGCCGGTGCGCGAGAGCCTTGCCGAAAACAAGCCAATTCACTGGAACAAGGTCAACCGCCTGCCCGACTATGTCTATTTCGATCATTCCATCCACATCGCCAAAGGCATCGGCTGCACCACGTGTCACGGTCCCGTGGCGACCATGCCGCTGATGCGGCAGGCAGCGCCGCTGACGATGGGCTGGTGCCTCGACTGCCATCGCGATCCCGCGCCGTATCTGCGTCCCGCGTCCGAAGTTTTCGATCCCGACTGGCAAGCGCCAGCCGACCAGAGCAAGCGTGGAATTATTCTCGCCCACCAAAACCTCGACAACGCGCATCTCACCGACTGCTCGGTATGCCATCGATGAACAAACATTTGCATCTCGATCAAGCGACCATGCGCCAGCCACAGCGCAGCGACGTCGATCGCCGTGCGGCCTTGAAGCTGTTCGTCAGTGGCGCTGCTTTGGCGCTCGCCTCTTGCGGCCGCCCGTCCGAACAGATCCTGCCCTATGTCGAGATGCCGGAGGGCATGACGCCCGGCCTGCCGATGCGCTTTGCCAGCGCCTTGCCGCTCGCGGGCTACGGCCGCGGCGTCATCGTCACTTCTGTAGAGGGCCGGCCAATCAAGATCGATGGCAATCCGCGCCATCCTGCGAGCCTCGGCTCGACCGATGTCTTTGCCGAAGCCACTCTCCTGTCGCTGTACGACCCCGACCGTTCCCAGGCGCCCTATAGTAGCAGCCGCGTCCAGGATTGGAGCGTATTCGAGGCCGCGTTGCAGCCGCGACTCAATAAAGCACGCGCGCGGCAGGGTGACGGCCTCGCGCTCCTCACTGGCCGCATCACCTCGCCGACGCTTGCGGCGCAGATCGACGCTCTGATCAAGGCGTTGCCGCACGCCAAATGGTATCGCTACGAACCCAGCGAGGACGATGCCATTCGCAACGGCGCGATCCTCGCCTTCAACCAACCCGCGACAATGCTGCCGCGCTTTGCCGATGCGCGCGTGATGCTGACGCTTGATGCCGACCCGCTTGGCGCCGGTCCGGAACAGATACGCTTCGCGCGCGACATTATTGGGGCGCGGCAGACGAAGGTGGCGAACCAATCGCTGCGCATCTATGCCGTCGAGCCGGCTTGGACCTTGACCGGTGCGCTCGCCGATCATCGTCTGGCGCTGCGGCCGGAGCTTATTCGCAACGTCGCGGTCGAGATTGCGCGCTCCCTCGGCGCTTCGGTGCCACAACTGAAAGGGCCGCCCGAAGCCGAGCAGTTTGCCAAGGCGGCGGCCGCCGATCTCATGGCGCGGCAAGGCGGTGGATTGGTGCTAGCCGGTCCGCGCCAGACGGCCGAGGTTCACGCGCTATGCCACTGGATCAACAACGAGCTGGGCGCGCCGGTCGATTTCATCGCGCCGGTTGATCCTCTCAATAGCGGCGGCATCGCCTCGCTCAAGTCGTTCGTCGCCGATGCCCGCGCCGGGGCGATCGAAACGCTGATGATCGTCGGCGCCAATCCGCTTTATGACGCGCCCGGCGACCTCGGCCTCGCCGATGCCGTCGCCGCGGTGCCATTCTCGGCGCAGCTCGGACTCTATCGCGACGAGACCGCCGCGCGTTGCACCTGGCATCTGCCGCTCACCCACGTGCTGGAAGGCTGGTCCGACATCCGCGCCTTCGACGGCACCGCCAGCATCATCCAGCCGCTTATTCGTCCGTTGTATGACAGCCGCACCGCGCACCAGATTTTGGCGCTGCTGAGCAATGCCACCGGGCCATCCTCTTTCGATATGGTCCGCGACTATTGGCAGAAAGCCGCCAAGCACGGCGGCGATTTCGACGATTGGTGGCAGCAAACGCTGCAGGACGGCGTGGTCGCCAGCAGTGCGGCAGCCAAGCTTTCGCTGTCTGCTCCGAAAATGCCGCAAGTGGCGCCGCTCAGCGACGGCCATAGCTTTACTTTGGCACTCGCGCCGGATGCGTCGCTATTTGACGGCAGCTTCGCCAATAATGCGTGGCTGCAGGAATGCCCCAAGCCGTTCACCAAGCAAGTCTGGGGCAATGTACTGCAAATCGCTGAAAGCGACGCACAGTCGCTCGGTGTCGTCGATGGCGACATGGTCCGACTTGTTGCCGGAAAGACCGCGCTCGAAGCGCCGGTTCTGGTACGCCCCGGACAGGCCTCGCACACGATTGCGACGACGCTCGGGTACGGACGAACCGCCGCCGGCACGCTCGGCAGCGGCATCGGCTTCGACGTCTACCGGCTGCGATCATCAGATTCGCCATGGGCGCTTTCAAATGTCAGCGTCAGCAAGATCGACGGCCATCAAAACCTTCTGCTCACGCAACACTTCTTCGCGCTGGAAGGCGAGGCAAAAGATTTGCAGCCACGCTTCACGCTCGCCGATCTGTCAAAGCCCGATCTCGGCCTGAGCAAGCCCGGCGGCAATCCGGCGACGCTCTATCCCGCGCACGATTACGACACTTACGAATGGGCCATGGTGATCGACACCGCGGCTTGCATCGGCTGCAACGCCTGTGTCGTCGCCTGCCAAGCCGAGAATAATGTGCCGATCGTCGGGCCGGACCAGATCGCCGAGGGCCGCGATATGCATTGGCTACGCATCGATGATTATGTGATCGACGGCAAGCCGGGCTTCTCGCCGGTCCCATGCATGCACTGCGAGCACGCGCCCTGCGAGCCGGTCTGCCCGGTGGCGGCGTCGATCCACGATAGCGAAGGGCTGAACCTGCAGGTCTATAATCGCTGCGTCGGCACCCGGTTTTGCCAGTCCAATTGCCCCTACAAAGTGCGCCGGTTCAACTTCTTCGGCTATGCCGACGGCGAAGAATACAAAAGCTTCGGCGACGACATCGTCAAAGCCGTATTCAATCCCGACGTCACGGTGCGTGGCCGCGGCGTGATGGAGAAGTGCACCTATTGCGTTCAGCGCATCAGCCGGGCGCGGCGCGCGGCGGAGAAGGACCACCGCAAGATCCGCGACGGCGAAATCGTCACCGCCTGCCAAGCCGCCTGCCCGACGCGCGCGATCGCCTTCGGCGATCTGTCCGATGCGAATTCGCGCGTCAACGCGCTGCGCGGCGAGCCGCAGGCCTATGCGCTTCTCGGCGAACTCGGCACCCGGCCGCGCACCACCTATCTGGCGCGCCTGGAAAATCCCAATCCCGACTTCGGGAAGGCGCAGTCATGAGCATTGCCGCCATCCGCTCCGAACCGACGCCGGCCGAGGCCGAGCGTTGGACGCTGCCGCAGGCCCGCAGCCTTGACGCCGTCAACGAGCTCGTCACGGCGCCGCTTTACCAACGCCGGCTTTGGTCGTGGCGAGCCTGGTGGATCGCCGTCGCGGTCAGCGGCGCCATGACGCTTGTTTTCTTGATCGCAGTCTATGTGGTGCTCACCCGCGGCATCGGCGTCTGGGGCGTGAACACAAGCTCGGTCTGGGGCTTCGCCATTGCCGATTACGTCTGGTGGATCGGTATCGGCAATGCCGGCACGTTGATCTCCTCGATGCTGCTTTTGATGCGGCAGAAGTGGCGCGCCTCGACCAATCGCTTCGCCGAGGCGATGACGCTGTTCGCCGCCACCATCGCCGGCATCTTTCCAATCATCCATCTCGGCCGGCCGATGTATTTCTATTGGCTGACGCCCTACCCCAACACCATGACAGTCTGGCCGCAGTGGCGCAGCGCGCTGATCTGGGATTTTTGGGCGATCTTAAGTTACATCTTGTTCTCGATTATTTTCTGGTATGTCGGACTCATTCCCGATCTCGCCACCATGCGCGACCGCGCACGTGGCAAAGTCGCGGCCACGATCTACGGCGCCTTCGCGCTGGGCTGGCGCGGCTCGGCGCGGCATTGGCAGGCCTATGAAAAACTGCATCTGGCACTCGCCTGTCTCGGCGTGCCGCTTGTCGTCTCGCTGCACAGTGTCGTCGGCATGGATTTCGCCGCGAGCCTGATGCCGGGTTGGCAGGAAACGATTTTCCCGCCCTATTTCGTCGTCGGCGCGATGTATTCCGGCTTCGCCATGGTGGCGTGCCTGGCCGCGCTGGTGCGTTGGGGATTTCGCCTTGAAGGCCTGATCACGGTCGCGCATTTCGAGGTCATGGCCAAGGTCATGCTGATGGCCTCGATCGTCATGGGCCTGTCCTATGCCACCGAATGGTTCAACGCCTGGTACGGCGGCGACCGTCCCGACCGCAGTCTCGTGATTTTCGAGTTCACCGGCGGTTACGCGCCGATGTTCTGGGCACTCCTGTTCTGCAACGTCATCGCGCCGCAGGCCTTCTGGCTCGGCGCGGTACGGCGCAGCGTCGTCGCCGTCTTCGTCCTCTCGGTCATCATCAATATCGGCATGTGGCTCGAGCGCATTCTGATCGTGTGGAACACGCTGTCGCACGGTTACCTGCCGAGCATGTGGCGCCTCTTTCTACCTACCGTTTGGGATTGGCTGACGACGATCGGCTCGCTGGGGCTGTTCGTATTGATGTTCCTCGTCTTCGTGCGCCTCATTCCCGCAGTCTCGATGCACGAAGTGCGCAAGCTCATCGACGAGGAGGGCTCGTGATGACGGCGCTCCTGCTCGCTCAGTTCGCCGAATCGACACGTTTTGTCGAGGCGGCACGCCGGGCAAAGAGCGCGGATTACCGGCTGGTCGACGCGTTCACGCCGTTTCCGGTCGAAGCCGTGCACGAGTTGCTCGACCAGCGCCGCAGCCACATCCGCGTCGCGATGTTCATCGCAGGCATTGCCATGGCCGCGGCGGCCTACGGCCTCGAATATTATTCAGCCGTGATCGACTATCCCTATAACAGCGGCGGGCGGCCGCTCGATGCATGGCCCGCCTTTATGCTGGTGCCGTTCGCGACTGGCATATTGCTCGCCGCGATTGCCGGCTTTGCAACGTTCTTGATCGAGTGCCGCCTGCCCCGGCTGCACTATGCCCTGTTCGCGGTCGAAGGTTTTGAGCACGCCAGCCAGGACCAATTCATT
>JBARER010000251.1:0-59948 GCA_049796395.1 Xanthobacteraceae bacterium | reverse complement strand
GTCATTGCCTGGGCCAAGGCCAACAAGGGCAAGGCGACGATGGGCTCGGCCGGCGTCGGCTCGATCTCGCATCTGACGCTGCTGCTGTTCAATCATCTCACCGGGGCAGACCTGATTCACGTTCCCTATCGCGGCTTGTCCGAGGCCAGCAACGACCTGCTCGGCGGCCAGATCGACACGCTGTTCGATCAGGTCGTTACCGCGACGCCGCATATTGCGGCCGATCAGGAAAACGCCATCGTCGTCACCATCCCGCAGCGCGCACCCGCCATTCCGAACGTGCCGTCGGCCAATGAAGCCGGTTGGCCCGATCTGCAAACCGTCGCCTGGACGGCCTTGTTCGCACCGAAGGGCACGCCGGCGCCGATTATCGCCAAGATCAACGCCGACGTGCAGAAGGCCATGCAGGATCCTGCGATCATCAAAAGGCTCGCCGACATCGGCGCCGATCTGCCGGTACCGGATCAGCGCTCGCCGCAGGCGCTCGGCCAGCTTGTCAACGCGGAAATCAACAAATGGGTGCCGCTGATCAAGTCTGCCGGCCTCACAGCGCAATAAAGTCGTCGCCGTGAATCTGAACGACGAAGAAGAGGCGCTACGCGCCGGCAAGCTCGGTCCGCTGCGGCAGTGGGCGATCGAACATCAGATCAAGGTCGGTGACTATCTCGGCGCGCGCGATTTCGTGCCCGTCGGCCAGGCTCACATCATGGCCGACACGGAATCGCTCGGCGTCTCCGGCGTCGAATGGCTGGAGAATTGGGCGGTACTGCCGGCCAATGAGCGCACCGTTCGCGTTCCGACGATCACCGATCCGCGCGGCACCGACTTCGCCCAAGCCGCACGGCTGAAGCAGCAACCGTGGATGATCGAGCTCGAGCGCCGCGCCATCGCCGCCTTCGAAGCGCTCGGCGTGCTGATGACCGACACATGCATCAATTATCAGACCATCATGCCGCCGGTGCGCGGCGAGCACATGGCCTATGGCGACACCGGCGTGGTGATCTATTCAAACAGCGTCTGCGGCGCGCGGTCGAACTTCGAGGGCGGCCCGTCGGCGCTCTCCGCCGGCCTCACCGGGCGCACGCCGCGTTACGGCTATCATCTGGACGAACGGCGCTTGGCCACACTACTTGTCGAGGTGTCGTTCTCGCCGCGGGACCTGTCCGATTGGGGCGCGCTCGGCGGTGTGGTCGGCAAGCTGGCCGGCGACTATTCGCAAGTGCCGGCGCTGATCGGCATCGATCGGGCGCCGAGCTCCGACGAGATGAAACATTTCGGGGCGGCGCTGGCGAGCTTCGGTTCGGTGGCGCTGTTTCACATGATCGGTGTCACGCCGGAGGCGATGCGGCTGGAAGACGTCGTTCCCGCCGGCGTGTCGCTTCAAACCCACGACGTCGGCGAGGCCGATATCCGTGCGTTGCAAGGGCGCTACGCCAAGGATATCGGCGCGGTCGACGTGGTGGTGTTCTCGGCGCCGCAGCTCAGCCTGGTCGAGATGGCGATGCTGGCCGGGATGTTGGACGGCCGGCGCGTGCAAATCCCGCTGCTCACCGTCACCAGTCCGCAGGTCAAGCCCGACGCCGACCGCATGGGGCTGACCGAGCGCATCGAAGCCGCCGGCGGCATCGTCCTCTCCGGCATGTGCTTTTATCAGAGCTATGCGCGGGAGATCGCGGAAGCCAATGGCTGGCACCGGCTGGCGACCAACTCCGCCAAGCTGACCAATATCCTCGGCGGCTACGGCTACCGTCCGGTGCTGTTGCCGATGGAGCGCTGCGTTGCGGCGGCCTGCGCCGGCGGTGCGCTGTCATGAGCGGCACCGTGTTTTACGCGGGCGCAGGCATGGGCCGCAAAGTGCGGGCCCGCGCCCTCGTCGCCAGCGATGGATTTTCCGCGCGCTACGATCTCGACCGGATTGGCGGCGTGTTCTCGCGGCCGGAGCACAAGCTCGCCGGCGAGAGCTATCGCGGCTGCATCCTGGTGCTGGACGCGGCCAAGGGCGGCGTCGCCACGGCCTGGATGCTGCGCGAAATGGCGTCGCGCGGCGTCATGCCGGCGGCGCTGGTGCTCAACCGCGCCAATCCGATCATGGTGCAAGGCGCGGCGCTTGCCGATTTCACCATGATTTCGGGCTTCGACGTCGACATCACCAAAGCGATCCCGAACGGCGCCGAGGTTGAGGTCGACCCGAACGCCGAGCGGCCGTTCATCCGGGTGCTTTGAACCAGACGGACAGCGCAGATGCCTTATTCCGAATACCGGCCGGACCTCATGGGGTCGGCGGCGCTCGAACCTTCCGGCGCATTCGAGGCCGGCTCACACCAGTCGTTCATGCTGGTCTATACGGCGGGCGCGTTCGGCGTCGACGATACCGGTTCGATCAAAATAGGCTTTCGCTTCGCCACCGATTTCGGGCCGGTGCAGTTCGACGATCCCAAAGGGCAGGGTTACACGACCGTCGAAGCTTCAAATGGCGCGACGCTGGAATGCAAATGGGAGTTCAAGCGCAACATCCGGCCGTGGAGCCGTTCGCTCTATATCGGTGTCGCCAAACACTTCCTGGCGCCGGGCGACACCATCACTATCCGCTTTGGCGACCGGCGCTTCGGTTCACCCGGCATCCGATTGCAAACCTATTGCGAGAGCGAATTCGAGTTTCACGTACTGACCGATCCGATCGCGACCTACGACTATGTGCCGCTGCCGCTAAGCCCGAAAATTGCGATTGTGCCCGGTCCGCCGGTCCGCTGGCAGGCCGTACTGCCGACGCTGATCCGGGCCGGCGAGCCTTTCCGCCTCGCCATCAAGGCCGACGACAAATGGGGCAACCCCTCAAACCGTATCGCAGCGAAGCTGCGCCTTGCGAGCTCCGCGCCCGTGCAGGAGCTACCGGAAACAGTTCAATGCGAAGCCGGCAAGTTCGCCGCGCGTATCGATGGCTTGAAAGTCGATCAAGCGGCCGACTTGACCATCAACGTGTGCGACGAAACGGGCAGAGAATTGTGCCGTTCCAACCCGCTGCGCGTCGCTTCGCAAAAATTGCCGTTGGTTCATTTCTGGGGCGACACCCACGGCCAGTCGAATGAGACGCTGGGCACCAATTCGGCGCGCGAATATTTCGAGTTCGGCCGTGACAAGGCCTTCCTCGATGTGATGGGTCACCAGGGCAACGACTTTCAGATCACCGGAGCATTTTGGGCCGAGCTCAATCGGCTGTCGCACGCGTTCGACCGGCCCGGTTCCTTCGTCTGCATCCCCGGCTATGAATGGTCGGCCAACACCGCGGTCGGTGGCGATCGCAACGTGCATTTCCGGCGCGAGGGCGAGACCATTCACCGCTCCTCGCATGCGCAGATTGCCGATGCCGGCGATATCATTGACGAGCCCGCCGATGCGCATACCGCACATGATCTGTTTCGCAAGCTGCAAGGCAAGGACTGCGTCGTGGTCTCCCATGTGGGTGGGCGTTATGCCGATATCCGCTATGCCCACGATGCGAAGCTGGAGACCGCCGTCGAAGTGCATTCCGCCTGGGGCACGTTCGAGTGGATTTTGCACGACGCGTTCGAGAAAAATTACCGCGTCGGTGTGGTCGCCAACTCCGACGGCCACAAGGGACGGCCGGGTGCCTGTTATCCCGGCGCGTCATTCTTCGGCAGCCAAGGCGGCCTGACCTGCTTCTTGGCCGAGCGCCTCGATCGCGACGCTATCTTCGAGGCGATGCGTAGCCGGCACCATTACGGCACCACCGGCAACCGGATGATCCTCAACGTGATTGGCGAGCTTGCGCACGATGCCGAACTGTTCGCCCGCGATCCGGCTTTCGATTCCACGGTCGCCGCCACGACCCGCCGGCTGATCATGGGCGACATCGCGCGGGTGGCTTCCGATACCGTCCGGCTTTCCGTCGAGGCTGTCGGCTCCGCGCCGATCGAGCGGATCGATATTTTCGACGGATTCGACCTCATTGAGACCGTTCGGCCGTACGGCGCAACCGAGCTCGGCGCGCGCGTGCGCCTGAGCTATCGCGGCGCGGAATATCGCGGCCGCGCCCGCACGACAACCTGGGACGGTTCGCTGACGGTGAGCGACAACAGCATCGAAAAGGCCCGCCTCATTAACAACTGGAATCTCGATCGCGGCATCCAGCATCAGGACGGCAGCTCAGTCGCCTGGAAAGCGGTGACGACCGGCAATTACGGCGCCATCGATCTGTGGCTCAAAGATAAGGCGGGGCGGATTGCCTTTGAGACGAAACCAGTTTCTGGGGACGTCGCGATTGCCGACATCGGCCTTGAGGAAACCGTGTTCGATGCCGGAGGGCTTGATCGCGCCGTTACCTTGCAGCGTCTGCCGGACGCAATGACGGAACGCCGGGTGGCACACAGCGTCGAAGCGACGATTAGATCCGAGGGCGACACGCGGCTCTATGTTCGCGTTCGGCAGGAAGACGGACACCTCGCCTGGTCGAGTCCAATCTATCTGTTCCGCAAATAGAATGCGGACTCGGCGTCGGATAGGTGCGAACGACCGCTCATTCGCATCGTGTGATGGTCACCGTTGCTGGCTGGCATCGAGCTTGTCGAGGCCGATCGCACCGACGTAGGATTTCCAGCGCGCAATGTCCTGCGCGATGAATGTCCCGAGCTCTTCCGGCGTATCGTCCGGCGGCGGCTCGAGTCCGGTGGCAAGCAGGCGGGCTTTCACCTCGGGCCGCTGCACCGCGCGGCGTATCTCGGCATTGAGCTTGGCGATGACATCGGGCGGTGTTCCAGCCCGGGTGATGTAGCCGCCCCAGCCGGGCATGTTGAAGGTCGGGTAGCCCGCCTCGATCATGGTCGGCAATTGCGGCAGCAACAGCGAGCGCTGCGGCGTACTGACGGCCAGTCCGCGCAACGCCCCCGATTCGATCTGCGGCTTGGCGTTGGTGGCGACGCCGAAGAACATCTGCGTCACGTTGCCGACGGTCGCCATCATGCCGGAGTTCACGTCTTTGTAGGGGACGTGGACGATGTCCGTTCCGGCCAGCTTGTTGAGATAGGCGCAGGCGATATGCGGCACCGTGCCGATGCCCGCCGAAGCGCAATTAAGCTTGCCCGGATTCTGTTTGGCATAGGCGACCAGCTCCGCGACAGATTTGGCCGGCACGCTCGGATTCTCAACCAGCGCGTAAGAGATCAGTCCGGCCATCGCGACCGGTGTGAAATCCTTCAACAGATCGTAAGGCGCGACCCCCATGGCGGTGTTGAGCGTATAAGTCGGCGTCGCGAACAACAGCGTGTAACCGTCCGCGGGCGCCGACAGCACGTCGTCGGCCGCGATCTTGCCGCCGGCGCCGGGCCGCGGTTCGACGACGACCGGCTGGCCCCAAGCCTCTTTGAGATCCTCCGCAATGATGCGCGAGAACACGTCGGGACTCGGTCCGACCAGGATTTTGATCGTGTGGGTTGGAAAGGCTTGCGCCTGGGCGGCGGTTGCGCCGCTCGATATGGCAACCAATACGGCAGCGAGCATCTGCAGCAACGGGGCGCGGCGGAAAGCACGGCAATAATCCGGCAAGAGCGTTCTCCTTTGCCGGATATTTTCTGCGATGAACCGGCCGGTGAGCATGATAAAGCGCCGCCGATGGATGACAAGGCGACTCGATTTATTCTAGGTTCCGATTTCGCGAACGCCGAGGAGGAATGATGGCGGACGAACCGAAGTCCATCCGTCGCGTAGTGACCGGCGACGATGCCCAAGGCCGATCCTGCGTGCTTTACGACAGCGCCGCTCCCAACGTGAACCCGGGCGCGATCAGCCGCGGCACCTGTATGACCGATATCTGGGTTTACCAGGAAGCGCCCGCGGTTATTTCCGGAACGCGCGACGACGGCAACTTGCCGTTTCATTTCGAGCCGCCTGCATCCGGCGGCCATCTCCGCATCGTGCAGTCGAACGGCAAGCCGTCGGATTACGATCCGGCCAAAGATCCGGCTTACAAGCCGCTGACGCCGACCCGGCTGCGTCCGGATGGCGTGTGGGATCGCGGCGGCCAGAACTACTTCAGCTCTCCCGTGCATAAATCGGCGACCGTCGACTACGGCATTCTGCTCGCGGGCGAGCGGACCCTGCTGCTTGACCGCGGCAATGTCACGATGAAGGCCGGCGACGTCGTGGTGCAGCTCGGCAATTGGCACGGCTGGGCCAATCTCAACCAGGGCAGCCTGATGGCCTTCGTCATGATGGGCGCGGCGTTCGACAAAGAGCAAAAGGTTTGACAGCCGTGAGCGATGACCTGCAACCGGTGCGCCGTATCGTCACGATTGACGATGACGAAGGAAAATCTGTCGCGGTCGCCGATGGGCCGCCGCCTGACATCCAGACCGATCCGGCCCGGCCGGGTTTCCGCTCCGAGCGGATCTGGACGACCACTGCCTCGCCGGCGCGCATTGGCGAATTCCGCGATGCGGTTCTGGTCTCTCCGCGCATGCTGGAGCCGCCGCGCGGCGGATCGGCCTGCCGGGTCTTGACCTTTCCTCCCGATACTGGTGCGAAGGCCGACGCGGCGGATGTCGCGGCCTATTTTCGCGCTGCGGGCTCGCCGGCGGCATCGACTTACGCCGCGGGCGCGCCGCATCCGTACATGCAAAAGACCCAGACGCTCGAATTTTGTCTGGTTTTGGAAGGCGAGATCACGCTCGTTCTCGATACCGAGGAGGTGCATCTCAAAGCCGGCGACACGGTCGTGCAGCGCGGCACCAATCACGCCTGGAGCAACCGCTCGAACCGGCCGTGCCGGATCGCCATTTCCTCCCACGACGCCGCGCGCTAAGGCGCGTGCGGGCCAGAATGACTGAATGCAAACTCAGATGACTTCCTTGGTCTTGTCGTCGGTCTCGCCGTAGCGGTGCAGCGTCGCCGGCCGCGTCCCCTCGTAAAGCCGCTCGAGACCGGGCGCGATCTTGGCGTTCTCGCGCTCGAACAAGGAATTGCCGGCGAGATCGCTTTCGACCAGGAACGGACCGAATTTTTCGACGTCGAGTACCCAGACCGCCTGCGCCAGGCCAAGCTCTTCCAGCCAATAGACGCCGGCGACTTTTTTGATGCCGCGGCCAAGCAGCGCACCGGTGCCGTAGCCGACCGTGGTGAGATAGACGGCGTTGTTCGGCACGAAATGCTGCCGATAGCTCTCCGACGTCATGCCGCCTTTGCCGATGATGACGTTGCAGCCGGAGATCTTGAACCAGCCCTCGAGCCATTGGGCGAAACGGAACGAGGCGGTCGCCGTGACCGCGCCGACGGTGTAGGTCCCGTCCGGATGGATGTTGGCGGCCGGCGAGCAATGGAAGTTGGTGATGCCGAGGGCCTCTTTGTCCGCAGGCATTCCTGCTCCATCGGCAATCGCCCGCTTGTAGACGCCCTCGCGCGCGGTGAAAACGCGGCCGGTCAAATAAGCAACCGAGCCAATTTCCAGCTTGCGCAAATCTTCCGTGCGCGCCGGCAGGTCGATCTGTACTTGTTTGAGGTCCGACATGTTATTCCGCTGCCTCAGCGGCCTGCTCGCCCCACTCGACGGTCGTGCGCCGCATGTAATCGGTGAACCACATCGGATCGGTGCGGAACGCCGCTTTGCCGTCGGTCGCGATGCGGGCGACGGCGCGGCGCGACGACAGACAGAACATATGCACCGACATCGGCATGCCGCCGGTATGGCAATAGCCGACCTCGATATGGCAATCGATCACCATCGACGAGCCGACGAAGCCCATGGCGCCCATGCCGATGGTGTTGCCGAGCTCTTTGAACTCCTCTTCCAGCGCGGCGATCTTCGGATCGGGATTGCGCGAGCCGACGACGCGCAGGCAGGACGCCTGTTTGCCGAGCACCATTGAGGTGTCTTTCGAGCCGCCGAGCCCGACGCCGACGATGGCCGGCTGGCATGCGAGTCCACGCTTGCCGAAGCCGATCAGTGTGTCGAGATAAAACCGCTTGATGCCCTCGATGCCGTCGCCTGGAAACAGCATGCGGTAATCCGAACCGAACAGGCCGCCTTTGTGCACCGTCGTCAACTCGATCCAGTCGGCGTCGGGATGGAACGCATATTCGATCTCCGGCGCGTTGATGCCGACATTGTTATTGTGATCGGTGCGCCACAACGGATGCACGCGGTTCGGCCGCAGCGGCACGTTCGACGTGGCACGCGCGGTGGCGCGGCGCAGCGCCGCTTCCAGCGCAATCGGGCCGCCTTCGATGCGCGCCTCGTTGCCGATCTTGACGTACCAGCGCGGCAGTCCGGTGTCGCCGCACATGGCGCGGCGGTCTTCCTTCGCCGCCTCGTAGTTTTCCAGCATGGCCTTGATGACGAAGGCCGAGAGGTCGCCCTTTTCGGTATTGGCGCAGCGGCGCAAGCCGTCGAGATAATCTTCCGGGATTTCAATGGCCGCTTTGGCCATCAATTCTTCGGCGGTGCGTTGGATGGACGACAGCGGGATCATTTGTTTGGTCCCTTCTGATTAATTCCTACTCTGTCACCATCCGCGCAGGAGGATGGTCCAGTAATCGCGGTACCCGCCGACCAGACCAAAGTCCTTGTGACTACTGGATGCTCCGCCTTCGCGGAGCACGACATTGAGTGAGTTGGTGCCATCTTATTCGGCTGCCTCTCGCAAGAGTGTCTCGCCAGGCTTTACATGGGTAAAGAGGACCGGCCGGTCGGTCATCTCGATGTTACCGGATATATTGCTTGCCACCGTGAAGGTCGAGGTCGCAAGCTCGCCGGGGCCGGAAAAATCTGAGCGGTAATGCGCGCCGCGCGAATTCTCGCGCTTGAGTGCGGCGAGCGCAATGACCCGGCTGATCTCGCACAGCGAGCGCAGATTGAGCCAATCGTGCCAGGTGAGATTGAAGCGGCGATCGGCGTCGGCGAGGCCGGTGGCAAGCAGCTCGGCTTCGATGCGGTCGATCCCGACAAGGCCGCGTTCGAGCCCGGCGCGATCGCGCACCACGCCGACATCGTCCCACATCGTATCGAGGAGCTTTTCGCGCAGACCGTTCAGATCGCCGCCCTTGTGGCTGAACGGATAAAGCGCACGCTCGACTTCGGCGGCGAGCACGCGGCTGTCGGGCGGGCGATGGCCTGGGTTCTTTGCGATCCAGCCCGGCATTACGTCGCCGGCGATGCCGCCGAACACGGTGGAATTGGCGACGCCGTTGCCGCCGAGCCGGTTGGCGCCGTGCATACCGCTGGCATCTTCGCCGGCGACGAACAGGCCGAAACATTCGGTCGTGGTGTCGACCTCGCAGATCACCCCGCCCATGAAGTAATGCGCGGTCGGCACCACTTCGACCAGGCCGCCAGCGAGATCGAAGCCGCAGTCGCGGCAGCGATCCACCATGCCCTTGAATTGTTTGGCGACCTTGGCGGGGCCCAGATGGCCCATCTTGATATAGACGCCGCCGTTCGGCGTGGTGCGGCCGGCGCGCATCTCGGCATCGATGGCGCGGCTGACGACGTCACGTGTGGCGCGTTCGAGCTTGGGGTCGTAGTCGCCCATGAAGCGGTGCATTTGCCCGTTGAGCAAATGTCCGCCGGAGCCGCGCAAGCCTTCTTCCAGGACGGTTCCGGTCATGCGCGTGTCGGGGCCGGCCAGCAGACCGGTTGGATGGAACTGCACCATCTCCATGTCGCGCAGAGGAAGCCCGAGCCGCAGCGCCATGGCGAGGCCGTCCATGGTCTTGTCGCCCGACGGCGTGTGGTAGCGGTACATGGTCGGGCCGCCACCGGTCGCCAGCAGCACCGCCTGCGCCGCGACGAAGCGGAATTCGCCGGAGCGCACGTCGATCATCAGCACGCCCGAGAGCGCGCCGTCGGCGGACAGGATCAATGCCACGGCGCGATGCTCTTCCAGCCGCCGGATCGGCCGCGCCCAAACCTGCTCCATCAGCCGGTTGATGATTTCAATGCCGGTCAGGTCGCCCTTGTGCACGGTGCGGTCGAAGGTCTGGCCGGCAAACGCCTTGCCATGCAGCGTGCCGTCGGGATTGCGGTCGAAGAAACAGCCGATCTCATTTTCCAGTTCGCGCACGCGCTCGATCGCGGTGGTGACCAGCGTCCAGGCCAGTTCCTGATGCGGCAGCCATTTGCCGCCCTCGATGGTGTCCATGAAATGGCGCTCGATCGAGTCGCCGGGATTGAGCGCGACGTTGTAGCCGCCCTGCACCATGCGGGTGCAGCCGCATTTGCCAAGCAGCCCCTTGCTCGCGACGGTGATGTCGAGATCGGGATTGGCCTTGAGCGCATGCAGTGCGGCGAATAGTCCGGCTCCGCCGGAGCCGAGAATCAGAATGTCGGTCTTGAGATGCTCGATCTTCATGCGCTTGCCTAGAACATCCGCGCAAGAAAAATAACGGCGACCAAGGCCGAGACCGCGGCAGCGAGCGTGGCCAGCTGTTTCTGCCCGTCGCGCCAGGGGAAATTCTCGATCACCAAAACCCGCAGGCCGCCCAATAAATGCACGGTAAGCAAAAATACCAAACCACCCTCGGCGAATTTGACCAGCGGCTGATCGCTCCAGCGCAAGAAGCGCTCGAGCCCGGCGCCTTCGTGGAACGAAAGCCCCAGCACGAAAAAATGAATCGGCAAAAAGATTGCCAGCGCCACGCCGGAAATCCGGTGGACCATGGCGGCGATCCACAGCGCGCTGCCGCGACGGGCCAAGTCGTACGCGCTCATGTGACCACCAGCGCGATAATGGCATAGAAACCGAGAAGCGCCATGACCAGGCCGAGAGCAACGGCAAGCAAACTGGCGCGGCGTTCGTCGAGCGGCGACCATTCAATCAAGATATTGCGCACGCCGATCGGCGCGTGGATCGACGCGGCAATGACGAAAAGACCGTAATATGACGCCCACAGCACGCTGCCGTGCGTGCGCGACAGAATATCCGCCGCCGTGAGGCTTTGCCGGGTGGCGTAGAAGATGACGGCGAGATGGCCGAGCACGAGCGGCACCAAGAGTGCCGCCGTCGCCCGCTGCCAGATATAGAGCCGCACATTCATGCTTTAATCTCGCCTTTCAGATATGCGGTGGTGGTTCGCTGCTTGAGCCCCGCAATCGCGGCGGTCGGGTTGAGCGTCTGCGGACAAAGTTCCTGGCAGGATTGGTGCGAGTGGCAGGCGTGGCAGCCGCCGGAGGCTGAGATCGCTTGCAGCCGTTCACGATTGCCGGCGTCGCGTTCATCGTTGACCAGCGTCCACGCCCGCGTCAGCGCGGCAGGACCGAGATAATCGGAATTCCAGCGGACGGTGTCGCAGCCGGCGTAGCAAACGCCGCAATTGATGCATTCGATCGCGGCGTTGGCGGCGGCACGCGCCGGAGTGTCGGGGCGGATTTGCGCAATGGCGTCATGCCGCGTCTGTGAGGGCGCGAACGCGCCTTTAGCTTTCTGCCACTTCTGGAAGAACTCCACCATGTCGGTGGCGAGGTCCTTGATGACCGGCAGATTCTCCAGCGGCCCGATCTGGAGCCGGCCGTCGTTGGCGACCTTTCCGACATGCGTGCGGCAGGTCCAGCGCGGCCGGCCGTTGACGGTCATGGCGCAGGAGCCGCAGACGCCGACGCGACACGCGAAGCGGTACGACAAGGTCGGATCGAGATGGCGCTGCACGAAAGTTACGACGTCAAGCACGGTCTGGCTTTCGCGGCGCGGCACCGCATAAGTCCGATACCCGCCGTCCTTGCCGCCGCGCCAAAGCGATACCGAGAGTTCCGCGATCTGTTCGGACATGAGTTCCTCGGCGAATTCCTCGGCCGTTTTTTACGGTGCGCCAGGCCGCCTTTATGGCGCGCCTTTTTTGGAAGTCTACCAAGCCAGGCCGCAAGCCAAAAGGCGGTCGGCATCGGCGTTCCCATGCGATGAGACTTCGCAGCTTTGCCGGCAACACGCTATAGTCGGGCAAAACGACGAGGGGAACACGTGATGGCCGGCCTCAACCTCAGCTACGTTCATGGCGCCAGCGAACAACCGCTTATCGGCCAGACGATCGGGCAGTTTTTCGATGCGATTTGCGACCGACATCCGGCGCGGCCGGCTCTGGTGGTGCGCCACCAGGACGTACGGCTCAGCTATGCCGAGCTGCGGACGGAAGTCGACAAGCTTGCCGCCGGACTGCTGACGCTCGGGCTCCATCCCGGCGACCGCATCGGCATCTGGTCGCCCAATAACTCAGAATGGGTGCTGACCCAATTCGCCACCGCCAAGGCGGGCCTCATCCTGGTCAATATCAATCCGGCCTATCGCATCGCCGAGCTCGAATATGCGCTCAACAAAGTCGGCTGCAAGGCGTTGATCCTCGCCGAGCGGTTCAAGACCTCGGATTATGTCGGCATATTAGGCGAATTGGCGCCGGAACTCGGCCATGCGACGCCGGGCAAGCTCGAGTCGGCGCGCCTGCCGGCGCTGCGTTCGGTGGTCTTGCTTGGCGACGCCCGGCATCCGGGGACGTTCCGGTTCGCCGACATCATGGCGCGCGGCACGGCGCAAGAGGCGCAGCGTATCGCCGAGCTTGAGCCGCAACTGCAATTCGACGAGCCGATCAATATTCAGTTCACCTCCGGCACCACCGGCTTTCCCAAAGGCGCGACGCTGTCGCACCACAATATCCTCAATAACGGCTTCTTCATCGGCGAAGCGATGCAGCTCACACCGGAAGACAGCCTCTGCATTCCGGTGCCGCTGTATCATTGCTTTGGCATGGTGCTGGGCAACCTCGCCGCCGTGACCCACGGCGCCTGCATGGTGTTCCCCGGCGAGGGCTTCGATCCGCTGGTCACGCTTGAGACGGTCGCCGAGGAACGCTGCACCGCGCTGCATGGCGTGCCGACCATGTTCATCGCCGAGCTCGATCATCCGGAATTCGGCCGTTTCGATCTGTCGTCGCTGCGCACCGGCATCATGGCCGGCTCGCCGTGCCCGATAGAGGTGATGAAACGCTGTGTCGCCAAGATGCATCTGTCCGAAATCACCATCGCCTACGGCATGACCGAGACGAGCCCGGTAAGCTTTCAGAGCTCGACCGCCGATCCGCTGGAGCGGCGCGTCTCGACCGTCGGCCGCATCCAGCCGCATCTCGAAGTCAAGATCATCGACATCAATGGGCGCATCGTGCCGCCCGGCACGCCGGGCGAATTGTTGACGCGCGGCTATTCGGTGATGCTCGGCTATTGGGGCGACGAGGAGCGCAGCCGCGAGGCCATCGACCCGGCGCGCTGGATGCACACCGGTGATCTCGCCACCATCGACGCCGAGGGCTATTGCAACATCGTCGGCCGCATCAAGGACATGGTGATCCGCGGCGGCGAGAACGTTTATCCGCGTGAGATCGAGGAGTTTTTATACCGGCACCCGAAGATCCAGGATGTGCAGGTGATCGGCGTGCCGGATGACCGCTACGGCGAGGAGATTTGCGCCTGGGTCAAAGTACGCCCTGGCGTTACGGTCACCGAAGAGGAGATCAAGGCGTTCTGCCGCGACCAGATCGCGCACTACAAGGTGCCGCGCTACGTCAAATTCGTCGACGAATTCCCGATGACGGTCACCGGCAAGATTCAGAAATTCATCATGCGCGAGCGCACCGTCGCCGAATTGGGCTTAAAGGCGCAGAAGACGGCGTGAGCGCGCGGGCAGGCTAGCCGTGATTTGAGGCGGCTTACTCGCCCGCCCGCGTGCTGCATGTGTCTTACTGACCGTGCCGGTCCGGGTTCGGGATACCGACGGTCCGACCCTGGCTGTCGTAGCTCGGAATTACGTTGTAGTTCGCCGCTAGAGCATTGGCGGCGCGGTTTTTCGTGGCGGCTGTGGCCGCCAGCGTGCTGCCGATGACCATCGCGGCGACCATGACAAGTTTTGTCGTGTTGAACATGTTGCATCTCCTTCAAGCGCGACGCAGGCGCGCCGAGCAAATAGGAGACTGGCCGGTAGTCCGGATTATTCCCGCAGAGTCCGGCCCACTGCGTTCATCCGATGACGTTTCGTTGAACGCCGCTTGATCGCGCTTTCGGAATAAATCCGGCTACACCTTAATTTTCTCGTCCGCCACCACGCGGTCGGTGGCGGCGCGCTTGAGCAGGCGGTCCTTGTGCGCCGTGTAGTTTTTCAATTCCGCCATCGGCAGCTCGCGGCGCACGCCCCAGGTGTAGAAGACGAAGCCGTAAGGATCGAGCACGGAATAGCCGTCGGAGAACCATTCGCGCCCGGCCAGCATGCCGTCGATCTGTTTCAGATAACCGTGGAATGTCTTCAGTCCCTTGTCTTTGATGCCGGGATAGGCGCCGGCGTCGTCGGTATAGCGTTCCGGCCGTCCGACATGGGCATGTGCCGGATGCACGCTGGAAGCGAAGAAGCCGATCGTCGAAAGCGCCTTCGCCTCGGCGCCGGGGTCCTTCGGCCACAAGCCGAAACGCTTGCCGAGATAAGGCAGAATGGCGGTGTTCTCGGTCAGTGGCTCGCCATTATCGAGCTTGAGCACCGGGACGCGGCCGAGCGGGTTGATTTTCAGATAGGCTTCGGTGCGCTGTTCGCCGCCGGCCAGATCGACCTTCTTGCCATCGTATTTTTCGCCACTCTCTTCCAGGACAATATGCGAAGCGAGCGAGCACGCGCCGGGCGCATAATAGAGCGTCAACATGTGTAAATTCTCCCGTGACAAAGCTGCACTCTGCTATTCCTTGGCGGCCTTTTGCAGCATCGGCGCCCAGGTTTGCTGCTCTTGCACCACGAATGCAAGGGTCTGCTCGGGGGTCATGGCGCGCGAATAGCTGCCCACCTTGGCCAGGAGTTCCTTGAAGCCGGCGCTGCTGACCACTTTCGCCAATACGTCGCTGACCTTTCCCACAATGGCAGTGGGCGTGCCTTTGGGTGCCACAAGCACCTGCCAGCCCAGCGCCCGAAAGCCCGGGATCGTCTCGGCAACCGTCGGCATGTCGGGAAACTGCGGCAACCGTTCGGGGGAGGCCACAGCGATGAGCTTGACCTGTCCCGCCTTTACCGCGCCGACAATTCCGGAATAACCCTCGATGATCATCGACACGCGGCCCGAGCCAACATCGGCCAGCGCCGCGGCTGGGCCCCCGGTATAGGGAACGCGCAACAGCTGCACGCCGGCCCGATCCTGCAGCAACAGCCCGGTGAGGTCGGTGAGCCTGCCGGCGCCGGTCACCGCGATCGAAATCTTTCCCGGCTGTTTCTTGGCAAGCGCGATCAGTTGCGGCAGCGTCGACACGCCGAGCTTGGGATTGACCGCGACGAACATCGGATTTTCCGCGGTATAGCCGATCGGGATGAAGTCGCGCGGCAGCATCAGCGGCAGATTGGGGGCGACGGACGGCAGCGCCACGAAGGTCGAAAGAGCCGGCATGAACAGCGTATAGCCGTCAGGCGGCGCATCCGAAGCGGCGCGCGCGGCGATGCTGCCGTTGGCGCCGGGGTGATTGACGATGATAAATTGCCTGTCAAACGCCTTGCTCAAGCCTGCGGCGACAAAACGCGCATCGACATCGGGTGTGGAGCCCGGCGCCGCATCGGAAATAATGGTGACCGCCTTGTTTGGATAGTCGTCGGCCTGGGCCCGGACGGCGTTCGCTGCCGGCAAAGCCATCGCGCAAAGGCCGAGAAATAGGGCGAAATTTCGGATTATTTTCATAACTTCCTCCCTCGCGGCATCACGCTTCGCCAGCCGAAAATCCATTAATTAAGGATACGGCGGTCGCAGCGTCATTGCCACCGCACCGGTTGCGCCAAACCGACACGGCAAGGGCCAAGCCAAGCACGCCGATCTCTTTACGTTAATCCCACGTAACCGTCCGCGAAGCACCCCCGTTTAATGAATTTCCCCTATGAGAACCTCATGTTGTCGTAAGCCACTCGGGTCGGGATTCTGCCGCACATGACGCCATCGATCGCGTTACGATCCGTAATCGCGCCGGCCAAGGACGGGCACGCCGAACCGGCGCAAGACGCGCTCTCGCGCCTGAACGATCTTTCGCGCGAATTTGCGCCTGATGTCAGCTTAAGCATCCACACGCGCTTCGAGACCGTCGCGGACGAATGGCGCGCCTTCCAGCGGATCGCCGAGTGTACTGGGTTTCAGACTTTCGAATGGCTGGCGACATGGTATAGCCACGTCGGCCAGCGCGGGGAAATCACACCGGTCATTGTGATCGGCCGTTTCGCCGACGACAGAACCGCCTTCATCGCCCCGCTTGGGCTCGACCGCCGGCGCTCGGCATGGCGGCTGTGCTGGCTTGGCGAGGACCTTTGCGATTACAACGCGCCGCTATTGGCGCGCGACTTCGCCCAGCGCGTCACAGCCGACCACTTCCGCGCTTTGTGGCAGGTGTTGCGGCAGCGTCTGCGGTCCGATCCACAGTTGCGTTACGACTGGATCGATTTCGAGAAAATGCCGCAGACCGTCGGCGTGCAGACCAATCCATTCACTTATCTGGCCGTCAAACCCAATGCCAATAGTGCGCACATCACGCAATTGGGCGCCGATTGGGAGACGTTCTATCGCGATAGGCGATCGTCGGCGACACGCCGGCGCGACCGCACCAAGCGCAAGCGTATGGAGCAGTTTGGCGCCATTCACTTTGCCACCGCCAGCGAGCCGGATGAGCTGCAGCGGACGCTCGCCACCTTGTGGCGGCAAAAAAAGCTTATCTTCGCGCACAAAGGCATCGGCGACATGTTCGCGCGGCCCGGCTATCGCGAGTTCTTCGCCGACTTCGCGTCAAATCCGGATTCGCGCGACATGGCGCATGTCAGCCGCATCGACGTCGGCGAGAACTGTGCCGCGGCGAATTTCGGCGTCGTGTTCGGCGACTGCTACTACCACGTGCTGTCGAGCTATTGCGACGGCGAATTGACTCGCTTTGGACCCGGCACGCTTCATCTCCGCGAGCTGTTGGCCTACGCCATCCAGCGTGGTTTGCGGCTGTTCGATTTCACCATCGGCGACGAGCCTTATAAGCTCGAGTGGTCGGATTTGCGCCTGAGGCTTTACGATTACGGCGCGGCGGCGAGCGTGCGCGGCTGGCCGCTGCATTGCGCGTCGACCATCCGCCGCTTCTTCAAGCGGTTGATCAAACAGACGCCGGTGCTCTGGCGTTGGGTGTCGCGTCTGCGATCGGTTACGGCGCCGTTGTTCTATCGCCAAGCGCTGGAGGCGCCGCACGCCGCGGCGAAAGATCGGGCGGCGTAAGGCGCCCCCTGACACGCGCGCATTGCGCGATCGGCCATACCCATCGCGCCGGAATCTACGAGCTTTGCGACGGCAGAAAGCATGGCTACGCGCGAGGCCGGTCTCGCGCCGCGCTCAGGTATTGGTTTGAGTCTTGGCTTGGGCTTTGCAACTTTGAAGAATAAATCGCGCCAGCTTCTCGAAATTTATCTTGCTTCGTCGCGTTGACAGGTCGGTCGGCCCGTGCGGATAATCCACCAAATCCGCTAACGGGAAACGCCTTCAATGCAACAGCCAGTACGCAAGGACGATCGGCGCAAAGATCAGCATTCCACCGCAACGCCGAACCATGCGTTCGATTTGCGCTCGACGCTGGAGTGGCTACGCGCTAGCGGCGATCTGATCGAGACCGACAAGGAAGTCGATCCCGACCTGCAGGTCACCGGCCTGCAAAAGCATATGGATGGCGGCTGTCCTGTCCTATTCAACAACGTCAAGGGCAAGCCAAACCATCGGGTCATCACCAATCTGTTCGGCGATATCGCGATCATCAACCGCATGTTCGGCTGGAACGACGATGCCGAACGGGTACGCAAGCTCGCGTATGCGCTGTCGCATCCGATCAAGCCGGTGGAGATCGCGCAGGATGAGGCGCCGTGCCAGGAGTTTGTGATCGAGAGGCCGGACGACGTCAACAAATGGCTGGTGCCGATCCGCCACACCACCTACGAGCCGGAACTGACCGTCGGCTCCGGCATCCGCTGCGTCACCGGCCCGCAATTCGATGGCGGCTCCGACCTCGGCTATAACCGCATGAATTTCCGCTGGGGCAATGTCGGCACGTTCCAGATTTCGCCCGGCTCGCATATGTGGCAGGTGGTCAACAAATACTACAAGGAAGACCAGCCGGTGCCGATCACCATGTGCTTCGGCGTGCCGCCGGCGTGCACGCTCCTCGCCGGCGCCGGCTTCGATTATGCGGTGCTGCCGATGGGCTGCGACGAGATCGGCATCGCATCGGCAGTGCAGGGTGCGCCGATCCGGCTGGTCAAAGCGCGCACCGTCGACGCTATGGCGCTCGCCGACTGCGAGCTGGTGCTTGAAGGCTACGTCAATCCGCGCGACCGCCGCTTCGAGACCAAGGAAGCCGAGGATTCCGGCCAGCAGGGACGCCATCACTTCCATCCGGAGTGGGCCGGCTATATGGGCAAATCCTACAAGGCGCCGACCTTCCACGTCACCGGCGTCACTATGCGCAGGCCGGAATCGAAGCCGATCATCTTCGCGCTCGGCGTCCACATGCTCGACGACCACAACATCGACACGACGGTGCGCGAGGCGGCGATCTACGAATTATGCAACCGGCTGCAGCCGGGCATCGTCCAGAACGTGGTGATCCCGTACTGCATGACCGACTGGGGCGGCTGCGTCATCCAGGTGAAGAAGCGTCATCAGATCGACGAGGGCTGGCAGCGCAATTTTCTGTCGGCGATTCTATCGTGCTCGCAGGGCATGCGGCTGGCCATCGCGGTCAGCGAGGATGTCGATCCTTATTCGATGGACGACGTGATGTGGTGTCTGACGACGCGCGTCAATCCGCATACCGACATTCTCAATCCGATCCCGGGCGGCCGCGGCCAGACGTTCATGCCGGCCGAGCGCATGACTGCCGGCGGCCAGCAATGGACCGCGTCGAACACCCGCTTCGAAGGCGGCATGGGCATCGATGCCACCGTGCCGTTCGGTTATGAGAGCGATTTCCTGCGCCCGGTCTATCCGGTCGACCAAGTGAAGCCGGAGGACTGGTTCTCCAAGGAAGACGTTGCCAACGCCAAGAAGCGCATGCAGGGCTGGGTGCATTCGCTGGCGCGGACGGGGCGGTAAGGCGTCGTCTGTAATGGAGCGGACATAGCAGGAGGTTTAAGCTCGGGGATAGTTGAAAACGCCTTGCGCGAAGCTGACGCCCAGAAGAGGTCATCCTATGTCCAGGACCGTGGCAGATGTTTTGGTTGACGCTCTTCAAGAGATCGGCGTCAGACACATTTTCGGACTGATTGGCGATTCTCTTAATCCGCTTGCCGATGCGGTCCGTCGCAGCAAGATCGAATGGATCGGCGTGCGCCACGAGGAGGGCGCCGCTCTCGCCGCCTCCGGCCAAGCCAAGCTCACTGGTCAGCTCGGCGTTTGCTGCGGGACCACCGGCCCCGGCAGCACTCACTTGGTCGCCGGTCTTTACGAGGCCGCGCGCGATCACGCGCCGGTCTTGGCCCTCTCGGGCGACATGCCGCGCAAAATGCAGGGCATCGACTACATCCAGACTACCGCTCCGGACCTTCTGTTTCGCGATGTCTCCCTCTACACCCAGACCATCCTGTCTCCGGAGCAGGCGCCGGCAGTCATTCATCAGGCGATCGCTGCCGCCTATGCCGGCCGCGGCGTCGCTCACCTGACCGTTCCGCAGGATGTGTTCGAAGCGAAGGCCGAGAGCGCGGTGCCGAGCCTACCGACGCTGCGGCCGCGGCCCGCCATAGAGCCCGGGCCGGAGGAGGTCGCGGCCCTGGTGCGGCGCATCGACGATGCGGCGAGCATCGTGATCATGTGCGGCGGTGGTTGCCGGGGAGCGGCGGAGGAACTGGGTGCGCTGTCTGACCGGCTCAAGGCGCCGCTCATTCATTCGGTCAAGGGCCAGGACCTCCTGCCTTACGACGATCCGCGCTGGATGGGCGGCATCGGCATGATCGGCACCAAAGCGGTCTATAACGCGGTCATCAATTGTGACCTCTTGCTGATGCTCGGCACTGATTATCCCTATTCGGAATTCCTGCCGCGCAAGGAGCGCGTGGTTCAGGTCGACGAACGCGCGCACGTGCTGGGACGCCGCGCGCCGACGGTCCTGGGCATCGTCGGTTCGGTGCTACCGACGGTCAAGGCGTTGCTGGCAAAGACCGCTGCCAAAACCGACACAAAATTCTTCGATCGGATCGGCAGTGAGCGCAAGAAATGGGACGAGATGCTGGACAAGCAGTCCAATCCCGCGCGCAGCAAAGACCGCATTCATCCGCAGGCGGTCGCACGCGCGGTCGGCGATCTCGCCAAGCGCGATGCGATCTTCGTTTTCGACACCGGGCTCAACACGCTGTGGTCGGCGAATTGGATAAGGCAAAACGGCTCACAGCGGATCATCGGCTCTTTCAACAACGCGGCTGTCGGCACCGCCATCGGCCAGGCCAACGGCATCCAGGCGCTTGACCGCTCGCGTCAGGTCATCGCACTGTGCGGCGACGGCGGCTTCAACATGCTGATGGGCGAGTTTCTGACCGCCGTGCACCATAAGCTCCCGATCAAATTCGTGGTCTATAACAATTCGGCTTTCGGGCTCATTACGCTTGAAGCCGAATCCATCGGCCTGCCGGCCTACAAGAAGGGCATCGAATTTCCCAATCCCGACTACGTCGCGTTGGCGCAGGCCTGCGGCGGGAACGGCTTTCGGATTGCCGCTCCGGGCGATTTACGGACTGGAATACAGGCGGGATTGGAGGCTGAGGGCCCGGTCATCATCGATTGTGTCGTGGCAGCCGACGAATTGCCGAATTTCCCGCATCTCGACCTCGATAAGATCGGGCATTACGCCGTCGCCAAGATCAGGGAAACCATGCTGGCGATCATGGGACCATGATGCGCCGCGCGCGGTTAGGCTCGTTCAATTACTTTCTCCCCGCAAGCGGGGCAACGGAGTCGATCTTCCACCTCTCGGCCAGCGCCTTCCTATCGAGCTTGCCGCGCTCGGTCTTCGGCAGTGCCGAGGTACTGAGCACGATGCGCTTCGGCGCCTTAAAGGCCGGCAGCGCGGCGGCGCAATACTGCAAAATGTCATTGGCGTCGATGCGCGCGCCCGGCCGCGCCACGACGTAGCTCATCACCTCTTCGCCATAGACCGCATCCGGCACGCCGATGGTCGCCGCTTCGATCACGTCGGCATGCTGCATCAGGAACGAGTCGACCTCGAGCGGCGAAATCTTGGCGCCGCCGCGGATGATCAGATCTTTCTCGCGGCCGGTGATGGTGAGAAAGCCGTCGGCGTCGAGCGAACCGAGATCGCCGGTGCGAAAGCGGCCGCGGCAATGCACCTTCACCTCGCCGTCCTCGCCGAGATAGCGGAACGGATGATCGCCAAGGCCGCCGAGTTCGATATGGCCAATCTCTCCGGCCGGCAGGCGGCGGCCGTCGCCGTCGACGATGGCGAGGTCGTGATAGGCAAGCGGCCGGCCGACCTTGCCGAGGCGACGCGCTTCGCCGGGAATGGCGGCGATCCAGCTGACCTCGCTGGCGCCGCAGCCTTGCGCCACCGGGATACCGAATTTCTGCTCGAACTTCTTCCATTCTTCCAGCAAGAGTGGCGCCGAACTCGACGTCATGTAGCGCAGCTTCGGCAGCGCATCGCGATGCCAAGTCTGCCCATGCAAAGTTTGCTCACTGTTGAGCAGGATATTGATCGTGGTCGGATTACCGGTGGCGATGGTGATGCCGTATTCGCGCAGGTGCGAAAAGAAACGGCTGGCCGAGAATTTTTCCGCAAGCACCAGTGTGGCGCCCTGGCTGACCACGGCCAGCGCGCCGAGCGTCTGCGCCGAGTTCCAGCTGAAGGGCCGGAAATCATAAAGCCTATCGTCGGAAGTGATGCCGAAACCTTTGGCGAGCGGCTCGATGTTGAGAAGGTATTCCCGAAAATTCAGGATGACGCCCTTCGGCTTGGCGCTGGTGCCCGAGGTGAACAGAATGATGGCGTCGTCGTCCGGCGTTGTTGCGCTTTGCGGCTCGCCCGGTTCAAGACGCGCCAGCGCGGCAAATAGCGTATCGGCTTCGGGGGCGTCCCAGCGGCCAACGCGCAAGCGCGGGGCGGTGGTCTGCGCCAAAAGGTCGTCGAGTTGCAGGCCGTCCTGGCTGAGAATGAGCCGCGGCTTGAGCCGCTCGAAAATATTGCCGAGCTGATTGCGGTTCATCTCGACATGGATGGTGCAGATGGTGACGCCGGCTGCCATCACGCCGAAATAACAAAGCAGATGCTCGATCGAATTATTGGCAAGGAGCGCGACGCGGTCGTTGCGGCCGAGCCCGCGCTGCCGGAGGAAGCTGGCGAAACGTCCGACAATGTCGCGTAGCTCGCCGTAACTGACGGTGCGGCCGTCTTCGGCCGACATGAGCCAGGTCTTGTCGGGCGCGCGGCTTGCCGCGCGGGCAATCCAGTCCCGCAACTGCTCCGGACTGACCGTCGATGCCAGGCCGCTTTCGATGCCACCTTCCGTGGCGCTTTCCATGGCGCTTTCCTCGGAAAATTTTCTGGCATCATAGGCCGGTTCAGCGCCGCTAAACCAGTCCGGCCGTCACTCGCCGGTCAACTCTCGCCGCACGATCGCCGCACCATCCGCCAGCGCCTGCATCTTGCCGAAGGCGACCGGGCGCGGCAGGTATTTCATGCCGCAGTCCGGCGCCGCGATCAGCCGTTCCGCCGGTACGTGAGCCAGCGCCGCGCGCAAGCGCTCCGCGACGACATCCGGCGTTTCGACGGTCATATCGGAGAGATCGATCACGCCGACGATAATGCTCTTCGACGGCAGCTCCTTGAGCACTTTGAGGTCGAGCTTCGGCTGCGCCGCCTCGATGGAAATTTGCTGCGCCTTGCAGGCCTCCAGTTCCGGCAGGAACGAATAGCCCGGCGGCTTGTCGTGGACTACCGCGGCATAGCCGAAGCATAGATGCACGGCGACGGTGCCGCCGACCCCGTCGAGCGCGCGGTCGAGCGCTTTGAGGCCATAGCGCCGCGCAGCGTCGGGATGCTGCTGCATCCACGGCTCGTCGATCTGCACCACATCGGCGCCGGCGGCGAACAGGTCTTTGATCTCGGCGTTCACCGCCACGGCATACGCCAGCGCCACCGCTTCGTCGTCTTTATAGTAATCGTCCTGCGCCTGTTTGCTCATGGTGAACGGTCCGGGCAGCGTCGCTTTGACGGCACGGCCGGTATTGGCGCGCAGCAGCTTCAAATCGCTCAGCTCGACCGGCCGCGTCCGGCGGATGGGGCCGGCGACGCGCGGCACCGGGATCGGCCGGCCGTTGCGATTTATCACCGTGCCCGGATTGTCGATGTCGATGCCGTCGAGCGCGGTGGCAAAGCGGTTGGAATAGCTTTCGCGCCGCTGCTCGCCGTCGGTGATGATATCGAGCCCGGCCCGCTCCTGATCGCGAATGGCGAGAATGGTGGCGTCGTCCTGCGCCGCCTCGCGCTTGTCCGGTGGCACCAGCCAGAGGTCGTCGGCGCGCAGCCGTGGCACTTGCTTAGACAGCCTACCGCGATCGATCAGCCATTCCGGTTGCGGATAGGAGCCGACGAGGCAGGTTGGCAGCAGCATGCAAGGTCCTCAATAATGATTTATCCCGGACGCGGTGGCGCTCAAAGCACGCCCCGCGATCCGGGATGTTCGTTCAGCTTGAGTTGTCTCCGGGCGCCTCCTGAGTGCGCCCAGATCGTTTGCGGATATCGTCTACGCTTTCAACGCATCGGCGAAAGGATAAATAACCTTGCCAGTTACCTCTTGCGGCGGCGCCAGCACTGTCTGGTAGCTCATGCCGCGCCAGGTTTCGAGATTGGCAGCATCGGTGAGATCGTGATATTGCACTTGTAGCTGGTTGGCGGTAACCCACTCGCCGTTTTTGCCGAACTTAACTCCCTTGAACATGATGCTGTCGAAGGTGTGGCCCCGCATGTAATCGGCAAGCTTACCGTCGTCGATGCTCTTGGTGGCGGTGACCGCATCGGCAAGAACCTGCATGCGGGCATAGCCCCAGCCGCCGAGATAGTAGCCGAGCGGATCGATGCCCAGCCCCGGCGCGCGGGCCTGATATTTTTTGAAGAAGTCGGCGGCGGGCGCCATCATCTTTGCCGACGGCACCCAGTTGTCGTAATTGACGACGCCGTTGAGATGCGACTTGAGCTTGGCCTTGAGCGCTGTCGCTTGCAGGCCGACCATGGCGCCGCCGAACATTTTCGGCTTCAGGCCGAGTTCGTTGGCGGACAGCAGCATGCCAACCGAGCTCAGCGGGTAGGAGCACACCACAATGAGGTCCGCATTGGTCGCTTGGATCGCGCGGATGACCGGCGAAAAGTCTGTCGTGTTCGGTGGATAGGTCTTGTCATAAATGACGTTGAATCCATACTGCTTGGCATTGGCGCGCGCGCCCTCCGCGGCATTGCGCGAAAACTCCGCGTCTTCCGCCGCGATCGCCACCGTCTTCGGTTTCGGATTTTGCGCGGCCGCCACCTGGAAGAAGCCTTCGGTGATGGTTGCTTTCGGGTTCGGGCCCGCCGTCGGGATGATCGAAAAATACCGCGGATAGTGGAATTCGGAATTGGCATCCAGCCCGAACAGGCTGAGGAAGGTTTTATTCTTCTGCATGATGACGGGAATAGCCGGCGCGATCATGTTGGTCGCATAACCGCTCATCACGATGTCGCATTTGTCGACATCGAGCAGCTTGGTGTAGAGGCCGGGAACGGTGGAGGGGTTGGATTGGTCGTCGTAATAGATGATCTGAGTTTGCCGTCCGAGCAGGCCGCCCTTGGCGTTGATCTCTTCGCTCCAGATCTGCGTACCGAGCAGCGCCTGCTGGCCGTTCACCGCCAACGGGCCGGTCAGCGCCATGCCGAAGCCGATTTTGATCGGCGCCGCGCCTTGGGCGAATGCCGACGTTGTTGCAAGGGCCGGTGAAATCAAAGCAGCGCCGATGCCGGCATTGACGGCTCGGCGCGAGACGCGAGGTCGCGTGACGCGATCGTTCACTGGGGATCCTCCACAGAGCAGGGTTTCTGTTTGATGGGACCCGGTCTGACCGCCGGGCTTAGGGCGAAGCACGTGATATCGGGCCGCCCCGGCAACGCGATTGCCGGGGCAGCGGTAGCGCGGTCTATCCCAGCGCCTTCGCGTAGGGATAGACAACTTTTCCGGTCGCCTCGTCGGTCGGCGTCAGCACGGTCTGGTAGCTCATGCCGCGCCAAGTATCGAGGTTCGCGGCATCGGTGATGCCGTGATACTGCACTTGCAGCATCCCCGATTTGGTCCATTCGCCATCTTTGCCGAACTTGATGTCGGACGCCATGATCGTGTTGAACGGATGGCTGCGCATATAGGTCGCCAGCTTGTCGTCGCTGATGCTCTTGGTGCCCTCGATCGCCTGTTGCAGCACCTGGAAATAGGCGTAGCCCCAGCCGCCGAGGTAATAGCCGAGCGGATCGATGCCGAGCCCCGGCGCACGCGCCTGGTACTTCTTGAAGAAATCGGCGGCCGGCGCCAGCAATTTCGGCGACGGCACCCAGGTCTCGTAGTTGACGATGCCGTTCAGCTTTGACTTGAGCTTGTCCTTGAAAACCGTCGCTTGCAGACCGACCATGGCGCCGCCGAACATTTTCGGCTTCAGTCCGAGCTCGTTGGCGGACAAGGCGATGCCGACCGAGCTGAGCGGATAGGAGCAGATCACGACCAGATCGGCATTGGAGGCTTGCAGGGCGCGCACGATCGGCGAGAAGTCGGTCGTGTTCGGCGGATAGGTCTTGTCGTAAACGCTCCTGAAGCCGTATTTCTTCGCGTTGTTACGGGCGCCATCGGCGGCATTGTGCGAGAAGTCGGCGTCTTCCGCCGCAATAGCAATGGTCGCCGGCTTCGGGCTCTGCGCGGCGGCGATTTGGAAGAAGCCCTCGGTGAAGGATTCCTTCGGCGTCGGTCCGGACGGCAGCATCGAGAAATATTTCGGGTAATGGAATTCGCTGTTCGCCGCGAGCGCGAACAGGCCGATGAAGACTTTGTTCCGCTGCATGGCGATCGGAATCGCCGGCGCCACCATGTTGGTCGCATAGCCCGAGACGATGAGATCGACTTTGTCGACATCAAGCAGTTTGGTGTAGATGCCGGGGACCGTCGACGGATTGGACTGATCGTCGTAATGGACGAGTTGGACTTGGCGTCCCAGCAGGCCGCCTTTGGCGTTGATTTCTTCCTCCCAAATCTGGGCGCCGAGCAGCGCCTGCTTGCCGTTGGCGGCGAGCGGACCGGTCAATGCCATGCTGAAGCCGATTTTGATCGGTCCGGCCGCGCCTTGCGCGAAAGCCCGGGTCCCGGCCAGCGCCGGCGAAATCAAGGCGGCGCCGATCCCCGCATTCACGCCACGCCGGCTGATACGATAACTCATATGTTTCCTCCAAAAATGCAGTTTTTCTTCGACCCTGACCGGCCGCCCGAGCGGGCAAAACGTGGCAGTGTCGGCCCAGAATGCCCTTTATTGGCGCGCGTGAAAAGAGAGCGCGTGACGGCGTGGCAATCTGCCCTGCTGCCCTGCCGGGCCCGCCGAATAGGCATTTCCTGGCGGAATCGAACGCGGTAACCTGCCGCGGGGGTTCCATCGCGGGAAACCAGGCATGATTGCCCTGTCGGTCAACGGAACGACCTATGACGTCGATGTCGAGGACGACACCCCGTTGCTTTGGGTGCTGCGCGATACGATTGGGCTGACCGGCACCAAGTACGGCTGCGGCATCGCTCAATGCGGTTGCTGCACCGTTCACATCGACGGGGTCGCCACGCGGTCGTGCCAGGTGCCGATCGGCACCGTCGGTGCCGCGCACGTCACCACCATCGAGGCGCTGTCGCGCGACGGCAAATTGCATCCCGTGCAACAAGCCTGGATCGATCATGACGTGCCGCAATGCGGCTATTGCCAGACCGGAATGATGATGGCGGCGGTCGCGCTGCTGGCGGAAAACCCGAAGCCGGCCAATGCCGATATCGACGCGGCAATGACCAATATCTGCCGGTGCGGGACTTATCAGCGGGTCCGCGCCGCCATTCACGCCGCCGCCGAGCTTATGGCGGAGCGGCACGATCAGGCCGCGGCGCGGTAAGATCCAAGATGATTTTCCGCACCGCTCGCAAGCGCTCGCGGAGGAGGGGAATGAAACCTATTCCTTCACGTCCTTCACCGGCGTTTCCGGGGTGAGTCCGCCGCGGCGCTGCGCGAAGGTCTCCTTGCCGGTCTCTTCCCATTGGCCGGAAACCGCACGTTCGGCATAAGTGTCCCACGCCGCATCCCAGTCGCCGAGCGAATAGCCGTGCCACGGCTCTCTCGGCGTCAGCGCCGGCAGGCCGAGCTCGTCCCAGATGGCGCGGGCGCGCTCCATGTATTCGCGCTTGGGCAGCGAGATTGGCGGGTATGCCTCCTTCTGCGTGGCGTCGATCAGCATGGTCGACTCCTCGCGCGGGCCGCCCGATTTCGGACCATGGCCTTCGGAGCGGTGCGGAACGATGTGCACGTCCTCGACCGGATTGGCGCGATAGGCAAGCGACCAGAACACCGCATCGGGATTGTCCGGGTCGATGTCCTCGCTGATGCCGATGACGTATTTGCCGATATCGGCCTGCAAGCTCGCCGCGCCTTGCAGGGCACGCCAGATCTCGGTGCGCGGCACGCCCGGCGCGAACTGCACGAAGACAACTTTGCGCAGATTGGTCAGCGGCTCGTGCAGCGCCACGCGGCGCACGCCCTTGATCGACAGCGTGTCGCGCAAATAGGACAGATAGCGCGGCTCGTAGGCGACGCGCTTCATCACACTCGATTCGCTCGGCGTCACCTCGCTCAAGATCGAGGTCCAGACCGGCTTGCGCTTGTGGGTGATGGCGGTGACCTGCATCGACATGTTGAAGCCTTCAAGCGCGATATGGCCGTGGCTTTCGCCGAACGGGCCTTCCGGTTCCAGCAGTTCCGGATCGATCAGGCCTTCGACCACGAATTCGGCGTCGGCCGGCACGTCGAGGTCGACGGTCGCCGCCTTGACGATGCGGATCGGCGCGCCGGCAAGCCCGCCGGCGACCGCCATCTCATCGCAATCGACCGGCAGCTTTTGCGGCCCGGTGAACATGACCACCGGCGCCGCTCCGACCACGATGGCGATCGGCATCGGCTTTTTCAGCTTGCGGTATTTCTGCCAATGCAGATAACCGCCGGCGCCACCCGGGCGCGCCGCCATGCGCACGCCGAGCCGGTCGGTGGCCTTCAGGGCGGCGCGATAGGTGCCCATGTTGCGCACGCCGGTCTCGGGGTCTTGCGTGATGCAAAGCGTCGCGGTCAGGTACGGCGCCGCGTCATAGCCGGGCGTCGAAATCGGCACCGGTAAAAGCTTCAGGCCGCCGTCCGGCTGGCGCAGCGCGTCACCCTTGATTACGACCTCCTGGCACGGCGCCGCGGTGATCGTGACGGGAGCGATCGGATTGGCGATGGCTTTCATCCAGGCGTCGCCGATCTGCTCGACCGGCCGTCCCATGCCGATGGCGTAAATTTCCGCCGAGGCCGCCAGCGCGCCGATCGCCACCGGGGCCTCGTAGCGGCGGCCTTGTCCGTCGGTCACATGGGTGAACAGGAACGCCCGCCGCTGATCTTCGCGCAGGCCGCCCTGAAACTGCCAGCGCACCAGCGGATGCAGTTCGGTATCCTTGTTGATCGGCCGGTCGACGCGCGTCAGCAGGCCCGCCGCATCGAGCCGCGCCAGATGCTCCTGAAAATCGAGCGGCGGTCCGCTCGATTGGGCCTCGGTGCGACGCGCTTGCGGCTGATCGAGCATCGTCACTTTTTGTTCTTCAGATACTCGGCGATGATCGGCTTGGCGACCCGGAAGCAGTCGACGCCGATCGGCGCGCCGCAATAGATCATGACCTGCGTCAGCGCGGCACGGATTTCGTCCGGCGTTAGCCCGTTATTGAGCGCTCCGCGCACATGCGTGCCGAACTCTTCCATCTTGCCGAGCGCCGCGATCATGCCGAGATTGAGGATCGATCGCTCGCGCGGTTTGAGGGTTTCGTCGCCCCAGGTCTCGCCCCAGCAATATTCGGTGAGCAGGCGCTGAAAATTGCGAGTGAAGTCGTCGACGTTTGATAGCGCGCGATCGACATAGGCGTCGCCTAAAACCTGCTTACGCTTGGCAAGTCCGGCATCGTAGCGTTTTTGATCCATTGGCGTATCCTCACTGCTGTTTGGCGTTAAATTGAGGCTCGGCAAATTACTCCGCCGCCGGGCCGCCCTTCCAGCGTTTGACCGTGCCGGTATCGATGCCGAACAGGTCGAGCAGCCGGCCGCAGGTGTGATTGACGATGTCGTCGACCGATTGCGGCCGGTTATAGAAGGCCGGAACGATCGGCGCGATCACCGCGCCGATGTCGGCAAGCGTCGTCATCGAGCGCAGGTGGCCGCTGTGCAGCGGCGTTTCGCGCACCGCGAGTACCAGCCGGCGCTTTTCCTTGAGTACGACGTCGGCAGCGCGCGACAAGAGCGAGGCCGTCACCCCGGTGGCGATCTCGCTCATGGTTCGGATCGAGCACGGCGCGACGATCATGCCCATGGTCGGAAACGAGCCGGAGGAAATTGCCGCGCCGATATCGCTGGCAGGGTAATGCACCGACGCCAGCGCGCGCACGTCTTTCGGTTTCAAGTCGGTCTCATAGGCAAGCGTCATCTCCGCCGACTTTGACATGACCAAATGAGTCTCGATATCGGCCTTACGCAGCATTTCCAGGAGGCGCACGCCGTAGACCGTGCCCGAGGCGCCGGATATGCCGACAATCAGCCGCGCCGGAGTTTTGGCCATTCGCTCCCTCGTTGTCTTGGCGATCGTTTGGCGACGGTTTGTGGCACGCCCCGGCGCGATCTTCCAGTAGGGGGATGCCGTCAGCCGGCGACCGCGTCGAACCCAGCGGCGAGGAGATCGACCGCCCCGCCGGGGAAATTTTGCCCCATCGCGGCCGCGTAGGCCGCGACATTCGCCCGTGCGGCGTTTCTCGGCGCGGCTCGTGTGCCGAGCGGGCCGGATTTGGTGAAGTTATAAAGCGCTTCCTGCTGCAATTGCTCGGCCTCAAGCTCGACCGCCTTCACTTTGTTGCGGAACGCCTCCTGCTGGCCTGGATCGACCAAGGTCGCAGCGCCCTTGAGCTTGCGGCGGGTATCGCGGATCGGAACGATCGTCAGCTCGCGCCAGCTGCGGACTCCATCGTCGAATTTCTTGACTTCCTGCGGCGAGACTTGGCGGCCTTCCGAGGCCAGCCAGAGCAGAAACAGCAACAGGTTGACGTCGACGCCGCAGCCGTCCTGCAAGGCGATGCAGGCGTCGGATACACCGGCCTGACGGTAGAAGTTCAGCGAAAAGCGCCAGAATGGGGATGTTGCTTTTGTTTCAATCTCACTCATAGTCGTGCCTGTCCCTCTGCCGCTCATTCCCGCGTCAGCGGGAATCCAGTACTTCGCCTCTGGGTCCCCGCTTTCGCGGGGACGAGCGGATTAAAGTCTTCACCCGGCGAACACCCTCTCATAGGCACCGGCGGCGCGCAGCGCCGCGACGATGCGTTCGGGCATGAGCGGCGTTTCGGCGAAATGCACGTCAAACGGCGATAGTGCATCCTCGATCGCCGCGATGATAGCGGCCGCCGCCGGGATGGTGCCGCCCTCGCCGGCGCCTTTGACGCCGAGTGGGTTGAGCGGATTGACGGTCTCGACGTGGGCGATAGCGCAGGTCGGCACATCGGTCGCCATCGGCAAGAGGTAATCGGCAAACGTCGTGGCCAGCGGCTGCGCATTGTCGTCATATTGCATCCATTCCAAGAGCGCGTTGCCGATGCCGTGGGCGACGCCGCCCTGCACCTGGCCGTCGACGATGAGCGGATTGATCACCCGTCCGCTGTCATGGGCGACCGCGTAATTGAGAACCTTGACCCCGCCGGTCATGTGATCGACCTCGACCTCGGCGACATGAGTGCCGGAGCAATAGGCGGCCTGCGACGGTGTGTAATAGGCGGTGTGCTCCAGGCCGGCGGCTTGCCCGGCCGGCAGCGAGACCCCGGGAATGCCCTGCGCCAGGCGTGACAGCTCGCCGAACGGGATCATCGGTTTGTTGCCGGTCGTGGCGACCGCGTTGCCGTCTTCAAGATCGATATCGGCCTCGTTGACGCCGAGCGCGCGCGCCGCCAGCGCCACGATTTGTTTGCGTACCGCAACGCCGGCGATCTGCGCCGAGCAGCCGGCGTTCACGGCCTGGCGGCTGGCGAAGGCGCCGACGCCTTGCGCGATCGCGCCGGTGTCGCCGATGGTCATGACGATGTCCTCGAGGCGGCAGCCGACCTGCTCGGCGACGATCTGGGACAGCGTCGTGCGGGTGCCCTGGCCTTGGTTGGTGGCGCCGGTCGCGACCGCGATCTTGCCGCTCGGCAGAACGCGCACGCTCACGCCTTCGAACGGACCCAAGCCCGTGCCCTCGACATAATTGCCGATGCCGATGCCGATCAGGCGGCCCTGTTCCAGCGCCGCGCGCTGGCGTTCGCGAAAGCCGTCGTAGCCGGCGAGCTTGAGCGCCTCGTCCTGTCCCTTCGGATAATCGCCGCTGTCGTAAACCAACGGCTTGCCGTCGCGGAACAAAAGCCCGACCGCATAAGGCATCTGTTCCGGTTGGATGAAATTGCGCCGCCGCACTTCGGCGCGGTCGAGCGAGAGTTCGCGCGCCACGCGGTCCAGCATCCGCTCCATCGCGAACACCGCCTGCGGCCGTCCGGCGCCGCGCACCGGCGTGGTCGGCACTTTATTGGTGAGAACGACGACGGTGTCGAGCGAATAGGCCGGCACCACATAAGGCCCCGGCACGGTGACCGCCGCGATATAGGGCATGATCACGCCCCACGGCACGAAGGCGCCGCTGTCGTGCAGCATCGTGCCGCGCACGCCGAGGATTTTGCCGTCAGCGTCCACCGCGATCGCCACGTCCCAGTACTGATCGCGTTCCTGCGTCGCGCACAGAAAATGCTCGCGGCGATCCTCGATACATTTCACCGGCCGCCCAAGCTTCAGCGCCGCCGCCGGGATCGCCGCTTCCTCGGGATAGAAGATCGCTTTCGGTCCGAAGCCGCCGCCGACGTCGGGTGCGATCATGCGGATCGATTCGATGCTGCGATCGAGCAGATCGCCGAGCGTGCCGCGGCCGAGATGCGGGGTCTGCGTGCCCGACCATACGGTCAGCAGGTCCGAGGCCGGATCGTGACTGGCCAGAACGGCGCGGGTTTCCATCGCCATGCCGCCGCCGCGGTGCTGCCAGAGCGCTTCCTCGAAGACGTGTGCGGCGCCGGCGAAAGCGGTGCCGACATCGCCATAGGCGGACGGGAAGCGGGCGATGACGTTGGAGTCGAGATCGCTGTGCGCACGCGGCGCGCCGTCGGAGATGCCGGCACGGCAATCGCCGACCGCCGCAAGCACGTCAAATTCCACGACGACGGCCGCCGCGCCGTCCTCGGCGAGGTAGCGCGAATCCGCGATCACCACCGCGATCGGCTGGCCGACGTAACAGACTTCCTCGCGCGCCAAGACCGTCTGTGTCCGCGGCACCGCGATGGCCGGATTGGGCGTCAGCATAGGGATCGGCATACGGTCCATCGGCTCGGGCAGGTCGGCCGCGGTGAGAATGGCATGCACGCCGTGCATTGCGGTCGCCGGTCCGCTGTCGATGGCGCGAATGAGCGCGTGGGCATGCGGCGAGCGGACAAAGCAGGCATGCAAAATACCGGGCAGCTTGATGTCGTCGACGAAGCGGCCGCGGCCGGCGAGCAGTGCCGGATCTTCGAGCCGCTTCACGCGGGCGCCGAAATGCTTGGCGCCCATCTTAACTCTCCGATCCGCCGCGCAGGCGCTGCGCGGCATCGAGCGCGGCTTTGACGATGCCGGCATAGCCGGTGCAACGGCACAGATTGCCGGTCAGCGCTTCGCGCACTTCTTGTTCGCTCGGATCGGCATTATCGCGCAGCAATTCGGTCAGTGTGATCAGCATTCCCGGCGTGCAGAAGCCGCATTGCAGGCCGTGATGATCCATGAACGCCTGCTGCAGCGGCGACAGTTGGCCGTCGGGTGCGAGACCTTCGACCGTGATGATGTCGCAGCCATTGGCTTGCACCGCGAACATCAGGCAGGAACGGGCGGATCGCCCGTCGACCAGCACCGTGCAGGCGCCGCAAACGCCGTGTTCGCAGCCGAGATGCGTGCCGGTCAACCCGAGCTCGTGGCGCAGAAAATCGGCCAGCGTCAGCCGCGATTCGACGATGCGCGCATGCGACTTGCCGTTGACTGTGATCCGCGTCGCCTGTTTCGCCATGCGCTGCTCTAAACTTCAACACCTGCGCGCCGCGCCGCGTCGGCTAGCGCGCGCGCGCTCATGACTTGGGCGAGGTGACGCCGGTAATCACCGCTGGCATGAATATCGGAAATCGGCTCGATCAGCCACGCCGCCGCGGCCGCGCTTCTGATCAAGTCCCCATCGATCGCTTTGCCAACCAGCGCCGCCTCGGTGGCATCGGCGCGTACCGGCCGCTCGGCGACGCCGAACAACGACAGCGCGGCGCGACGCACCACGCCGCCGGCGCCGATATCGAGCAGTGCGGCGGCGCCGGCGAGCGCAAAATCGCCGTGGCGGCGGGCGAATTCGTGAAAACCATGGCCGTGCCCGAGCCGCCAGATCGGCAATTCGATTGCGGCGATCATCTCGTCGGGCTTGAGCGCCGTCGCCATATAGCCGACGGCAAAATCGCGAAACGGTACCGCACGCAGTCCGCGAATGCTGGCGAGATGCAGAACCGCATCGTAGGCCGCGCACACCGCCGGCAATTCGGCGGCCGGATCGGCATGCGCGAGACTGCCGCCGATGGTGCCGCGATTGCGGGTCTGACGGTGGCCGACATGGCGCAACGCCTCGGTTAAAAGCGGACAATGCCGCGCGATTTCCAACGACGATTCAAGGTCGCGCTGCCGCGTCATGGCGCCCATACGCAGTTGCCCGTCGATCGCGACGACGCCGCGCAGGTCTTCGACATGACCCAGATCGATCAGATGATCGACGATCAGATAGCGGAAATTCATCATCGGCACGAGCGATTGGCCGCCGGCTAGAATCTTGGCGTTGGGCAGGCTCGCCAACAGCTCGGCGGCTTCCTTGAGCTGCCGCGGCGCGTGGTAATCGAACGGCGCTGGCTTCATTCCGGGGACGCAACTCGGCTAACTGGCTTTACTCGCAAGGGCAGAACCCTGAAAAATGCCGGTGTCTAGTGGCACAGACCCCCGGCATCGAAGCATGGTAGCGTGTACGACGCAAGGAAGAGACCTGCCAGCGAGTCGTCTAGTGCTGACCGATCTGCTGCTTAAGGCGAAAGGTTTTTAGCTTCTCCACAAAGGGGTCGCTGTAAAGATATCGACCCCAGTTATCCGCCTTCAGATTAAAAATGCCCCGATCGGGAATGACCCATCGCGCTCGGTTGTTGTAGATCGGTTGAAGATGGCTCTGGGCAAATCCACCCCCTTCTGCGGCCTTGATGCCTTCCCAGATAAGCACGACCGCGTTGAAGCGCCGCGACGCACGCGTAAATCGTATCAGCGCTTCATTGAAGACAAGGAACGCGGCAGTGTAGTTTTTCATCCAAGCGTTGGGAGCAATGAGATAAAGAACGGCAGCTCGATTTGACGGAACTTGGCTCCTCTTGCTCCTCAATTTATTTAGTATCGCGCGGACCGATAAAGTCGTGCCGTGAAGTCCAGTAACCTCTACGCTGACGGGCACGCCGCCTATCGTAACGAGCAAATCAAAGTCTTCGCCTCTCTTTCCGGACTCGCCAACAATTTGAACTGCCGCCCCATTCCGCGTCAAAAGACTTGCAACCAGCGCTTCGCTGAATAAAGCGCTGGTATCTTTACGCTTTAGCAGTCGTTGGCGAAATCTTTCGAATCCGCTGACCTTCCCAACAAGCGTAAACAGTGCGTCGCTGAGCCGTATAACTCTGCTAGTGTAAAGAACTCTGCGAGTGTCAGGAGGCGGCACCGGGTGAGTAGCCAGCCACCTATCGTTTGCATTCAGCATGAATGGGTCAGGCTTGTCGCCGAATAGGACTCGCCTTCTGCACCACTCCTCTCCCAAGATGGCACTCAAGAAAAGACGTGCCATATTTAGCTCAACGTAAGTGCGCTCGCTGTTGACGGTCTCGATTTTCTCTAACGAGGCCAGAAAATAATCATTGTAAATACCCATCGATGAAACACTACGCGCTTTTGACGCCGAGCTCCGCCTGCTCCTTGAGGTAAGCCGGGTCCATGCGCGAGGCGAGATCGTGCTTGGCAAGCGCGGCGGCGAAGATACGGCGGATTTCCGGCTTCTCGTCGATATAGTCGATCTGATCGCCGCCGGCGCGCTTTGAGATCCAGGCCTTCGGCACGCCTTGCGCGTTTCTGATAGCGACGCCTTCATGCTTGAAAGCCAAGTAGCGCGCCGGCGTGGTTCCGGTATTGAAATGCTGATGAAACCACATATTCGGCGGCACGATCATGGCGCCGACGTCCCAATCGAAGCGCTGCGGCTCTTCGCCCTCCGGCCACATCAGCGAAAAGCCTTCGCCCGACAGCACAATAACGTGGGCGCCGGGGCCGTGGGCGTGCGCCTTCTTGTAGGTGCCGATCGGAAACTGCGAGATGTGGCTGTTCAACGAGCCCTTGGCCATGTTGAAGCGGAGGTGGCCGCCGCCGGCGCCGCGCTCGGCCGCCGTGATCAAAGGAATATTGACGGCATCCGGTACGAAGTTGGTGGTGAGCAAAAATCCCTTCTGCTCGCCCTTGGAGGAGAAATAATCCGGCTCGCCGGCGAAACGGTCCTTGAAGTCGAATGCGGTGTCGAAGATGAAATCGATGTCCTCATACAGATTGATGATCGGCGGCGCGTTGGTCACCGCAACATAGCGCGCCGGCTCAAGCCCTGAGCCGTTGAAGTGCTGGTGATGGCAGTTGAGCGGAATGGCGAACAGCGCGCCGTCCTTCCACTCGAAGGTGATGCGGGCGCCGGCGTCGTTCCACACCGTGGTTGAGCCGCGGCCGCTCAAGATCATGATCATTTCTTCGTAGAGCTGCCGGTGCGGCGCCAAGCTCTTGCCCGCCGGAATCTCCATCACATAGCAGTCGTTCGAGGTGCGCGAAGCGTCGTGATTGAGGAACACAGCGTTGCCGCCGCGCCGCCCCCAGGGTTTCAGCGCAACCGTGTTGAGGTTTTTCACATAGAAAGAGGGGATGATGTCTAGGCCTTCCGCCTTCACCCAGCGGGTATAGGGCGTTTCCTTCTCGGTCTTGAATTTGCTTGCGAGTTCCTCGGAAACCACCGCGTTCTTTTTGGCGTTCTCGGCCATGGTTCACCTTGGTCTTCTTCCCTTGGCGGCGATCTTAGCGGGTCATCGGCAAACTAGCGATGGCCGTGATCATGATCGTGGCCGCGCTCGTGGCCACCGTGCGGGTGATCGTGCTCGTGCTCGTGATGGTGCTGGCGTGGCCGCGGACCGCGCGGGTCTTCGTTGAACACCAGCGATTTGATGGTCACCGGCACGGTAAAAGACGGCATGCGGATGCGACCGAGATCGATATAATCGAAGTCCCACAACACCACGCCGTCGATCACCAACAGCTCGCTCTCGACATCGAGCTCGTCGCGCAGGATATGGCCCAGCGTTTGCGCCACGTCGCCGTCGAGCATGATGTAGAGCGGCTGTTTCCTGGCGATGCGCCCGGCAAAGCCGCGCTTGATGCCTTCGGCGAAGGCGGCGAGCCGCGCATAGAGCGGCAGCCCGGTCCAGCGCAAGGCGAGCGCGATATCGCGGTCTGCGTCGGCGAGATCGAAAGCTGTGATGTGCTCGCGGATGGCCGCGCCAAGCCGGTGCGGATCGATGGTCTCGCCGAGATCGAAGGCCGGCTGCACCACTTGGAGATTGCGGCGCGGCAACAGCTTGCCCGGCGCGGAAATGTAGCTGGTATTGCCGGAAAGCTGGACCGAGTATTCCGAAGCGCCGAGCGCGGTGGCGCGGATGCATTCGCCGGCCGGCAGAACGGGCCACGGCAAAGCGCCTTGCGCGATGCGCGTAGCGATCGCGCCGCCGAGCTTGGCGCCGAGATCGCCGAAGTCACGAGTTTCGCGCTCATAGACATATTCGCCGACACCGCCGGAAAACATCACACCGTCGATGCGGCCGAATTCGCCGATCGGATCGGTCAAATAAAGCTGCGCGATGTCCTGCGGCAGTGGCCGCGCCGTGACGGCGGCTATGAGCGCTGCCGCCATGCCGTCGGCGACCATTTGCAGCTCGGCCGCGGTCGCCGTGCCGCCGCGAGCCCATGAAAACCCGGCGCGTTGGGCGTGATGCTTGCCGGCCGGATCGAGCCGGACGATGGTGCCGTCCTCGACCACTTGCAGGCGGCCGCCGATATGAACGGCGGCGGTCGCAATCACCTTGCCGTTCTCGACCACGCCGAGCTTGGTGGTGCCGCCGCCGATGTCGATGTTGAGGATGCGCTTGTGCTCATCGCTCGACACCCGTGCGGCGCCGGAACCGTAGGCGGCGAGCATTGCTTCCATGTGGTGACCGGCGGTGGCTGTGACGAAATCGCCGCCCTGCTCGGAAAGAACTCCGGCGATGCCCTGAGCATTGTCGCGGCGAAGCGCTTCCCCGGTCAGAATGACGACGCCGGTGTCGATCCGGTCGGGCGAAATGCCGGCCGCGGCATAAGCATCGTCGATGATGACGCCGAGTTTTTGATCGTCGATGCGCTCTTCGCTCTGATAAGGGGTGAGCGCGACCGGCGACTGGAACAAAGTCTCGCGCGAGACCACGTAATAGCGGCTGGTCAGGTCTTCGGCGAGACGCCGCAGATGGACGCGGGAAAAGATCACTTGCGTACCGGCCGAGCCGATGTCGATGCCGACTGTCGTCAGCGTGACATTGTCCTGGCGCCACAGTGGATTGTCTTCCAGCGGGCCGTCGTCGCTGTCGAAGTCGTGATCGTGATCGGTATCGTCGTTGTGGACGTGGACGGTGTCGCGCCCATAGAGATGGTCGGCGAGCGTGTGTTCCGGTTTCTTGCCGTCGTTATCGGCCATGTTTAGAATTCGTGTTTAGATTTCGCGTCTAGATTGCCGGTGCCGCAAGGGACTTATTCCAACGATGGCGCGGCGCGGTCAATAGCGGCACCGCCACGCTTTCTCCCGTGCGGCGGGCAACACGATGGGAGCTTCGACCATGACCGCAAACGGCCTGATAACGCTGGCGAGCGCCCATGACGTCAAGCACACGGTGGATCGCCTCGCCGCCGACGTCGCGGCCAAGGGCATGACGGTATTTGCGCGCATCGACCATGCCGCCGGCGCCAAAGACGTGGGCCTCCCGTTGCGGCCGACCGAATTGTTGATCTTCGGCAATGCGGCGGGTGGCACGCCGCTGATGCAAACGCTGCAAACGGCCGGGATCGATCTGCCGCTGAAAGCCCTGGCCTGGGAGGACGCGGACGGCAAATGCTGGCTGTCATACAACGATCCGGCCTGGATCGCGCAGCGCCATGGCGATGCCGCAACCGTCAGCGCGGTCACGGCGCGGCTGGCGGCGGCGATGTCAGCGCTGGCAAAGGCGGCGACAGGAACGTAACCGTGGCGCGTCGTTTCAGGCGACCGGAGTAACGGCGACGGCAACGGCGATACGCTGGCCGCCCGAGCCCAGGATCACGCCGTCCATCGGTGCGACGTCGGTGTAATCGCGGCCGATCGCCAGCGTGACGTGCTCGTCGGACGCCAGGATCGCGTTGGTAGGGTCGAGCCCGATCCAGCCGGTCGCCGGGCCGCACCACAACAGCACCCATGCGTGCATCGCTTCGCTGCCTTGCAGGCGATTAGCATCGGCGCGCTGCGCGCTGCGCAGATAACCGCTGACATAAGCGGCCGGCAGGCCGATGCCGCGCAGTCCCGAGATCATGATGTGAGCGAAATCCTGACAGACGCCGCGGCGTAGCGCGAACGACATCGGCGGCATGGTGGTCACGGTGGTGGCGCCGATTTCGTAGGTAATGTCGGCCTTCATGCGGCCGATCAGCTCGATCGCGGCGGCGAGCACGGGACGTTTCGGCGCAAAGCTTTGGCGAACGTATTCGCGGATCTCCGGGTCGAGCGAGACCATGCGGCTCGGAAACAGAAAATGCGCCGGCGACAGCGGGCCGATGTCGCCGGTGGCAAACGCGTCCTCGCGCACCGTCTCCCAAGCCGGTGTCGTCTCCGGCTTCGGTGGGGCATCGACGGCGACGCGCGCCGATAATTTGATGGTCAGCGTCTCATGCGGCTCGTTGATCTCGATCCAGGTCAGGCGGTTGCCGAAGAAATCCGCGCCTTCGCGCCGATGCGCTGGTTCGGGCACGATTTGCAGCGCTGCGACGTGCACGCGCTCGCCGTCGCGGGAAACCGGCGTGAGGCGGAGCACGTGCCGGGCATGCGCCACCGGCGTCGCGTAGCTGCATGTCGTCGTCTGCCTGACGTCGTAATTCACGCCAGCGCCTCCCACATCGGTTCGGACCGCTCGGTATTGATCAGATAAGCCGCGCTTATGGCGTCCGACAAATTCAACAGCGCCTGCTCGACGTCGACGATCAACGCCTCGTTCACGTCCGTGGCGTCCGCCGTGCGCAGCCGCGTGGCGGTCGCCGCGGCAATCTGCTCGACCGGCGAAAGGCGGCCGCCGGTGCTGCGCCTCGGCAAAGCGCGCAAATGCGCCTCGACACGGTCGAGCTGAAACATCACCGAACGCGGATTGTTGGGATCGAGCATGACCAGATCGATCACCGGTGGCGGCGCGGCGATCATCACGTAACGCTGCCGGTAGGTGATTTGACTGTCGGCGAACTCCAACAGCACGTCGAGTTCGCCGTCGATCGTCCCGGGCTGAGCCAAGGCCCGCGTCAGCCGGCAGGTCAACAGGGCGCGCTCGATGCGGCGGCCGAGCTCGAGAAAGCGCCAGCCGGCGAGCTGTGTCATATTTTCCTGCGCCAGCCCGGACAGGGAGGAAATGATGCGAAGCGCCGCTTCCACGCGCTCGGCGATCGCGCTTTCGGTGGGCACTGCGGTCAGGGGCGCGGCAATCAGCTTAGCGAGGTCGTTGATGGCGCGCCAGGCATCCGGCGAAAAGCGGTCGCGAATGGCGGAGGCAGCCGAGCGCGCGGCGCCGACCAGCCGGGGCAACGCGCCGTCCAGATCCGGATGGGTGAGCACCGTGCGCGCGATAAATGTCACCGGTGTTTCGCTGCCGCCGGCCGGAATGGCGTCCCATGCGCCGAGCATGGCGCCGAGCGTGGCGATGACCGGCGCCGCCGCATCGTCGGCCTCGGCCACGCGATTGATGACGGCGCGCACGATCCGCAGCGTCGCCTCGACGCGTTCGATATAGCGCCCGACCCAGAATAGATTATCGGCGGCCCGGCTCGGCAACAGCCCGCTGGCGCGTTGCACCGGCATCCGTTCGGGACTCGGCAGCAGCGTCGTTTCCGCTACCGGCCCGTGCGCCAAGACCCAGGCATCGGCGGTCGCGGCGCCACGCTGCAAGCTGACGGCGCGTGCATCGAGGTCGTCGGCGATGCGTACAAAGCCGGCGGGCAGCACCTGCCAGCGCTCGCCGAGGCGGGCAACGAACAGCCGCAGCGTAAACGGCCGCGGTTGCAAGCGGCCGTCGCGCCATACCGGCATGCTGGATAAGGTCACCGCCTCCTGAAGCACGTAATCGATGCCGCGATCGCGGATTGATTGCATCAGCGAGCGGCGTTGCGCCTCGTCGAGGCTCGCCCCTAGTATTTCGCTGCCGAGGGTGCCGGGGAGCTGCTCGGTGAATGCCGCCGCGACCACCATGCTGTCGAGCTTGCCGAGCATGTCCTCGCGCATGCGGGCGTGGCCGAGCCACCAGGTCGCAATGTTCGGCACTTTCAAGTCGGCGCCGAGCACGACCGGCGCCAGCGCCGGCAGAAACGCCAGCATCGCGCGCGCCTCGACCAGGCCGGCGCCGAGCGCGTTGATGATGACGATCTTGCCGTCGCGCACCGCCTGCAGGAGCCCGGCGACGCCGAGCCGCGAGGCGGCGTTGAGCTCGAGCGGATCGGCGAAATCGGCGTCGATGCGGCGCAGCAGCACTTCGGTGCGGCGCAGCCCGGATACCGTGCGGATGAAGACGCCATCGTCCTGCACGCTCAAGTCCTCGCCTTCCACCAAAAGAAGGCCGAGATAGCGCGCCAGATAAGCGTGCTCGAAATAGGTCTCGTTCATGGGGCCGGGCGTGAGCAGGCCGATACGAGCGTCGTCGCGCCTGTTGAGCGCGAACAGTTCGGCCTGCAGCGCCTGGAAAAACGGGGCGATGCGCTCGACGCGCGCCTTTCGATAAATGTCGGGAACGGCGCGTGACAAAGCCAGACGGTTTTCGATGGCATAGCCGGCGCCGGACGGCGCCTGCGCCCGGTCGTTGAGCACCCACCAGCAGCCGTCGGCGCCGCGCCCGACATCGACCGCGTAGAAGCGCAAATGCGCGCCGCCGGGCGGCGCGATGCCGACCAGCTGCCTTAAGTATTCCGGATTGCCCGCGATCAACGCGGCGGGCAGCCGGCCGTCGCGCGTCAGCGTGCCCGGGCCATAGGAATCCGCCAGCACGGCTTCGAGCAATTCGGCGCGCTGGATCAGGCCGGCTTCCAATTGGCGCCATTCGCCCGGCTCGATGATCAGCGGGATATGACTGAGCGGCCAGGGCCGCTCGATACCGGCGGCATCCTCATAGACCCGATAGAACACGCCGGAGTCGCGCAAATATCGATCGGCCGCCGCGAAGCGGCGGTTGATCTCGTCGACCCCTAGCGCGGCAAGCATGCCGAGGAATGGCTGCCAATGCGCGCGCACGCGCCCGCTGCCGTCCATCATCTCGTCATACACCCCGGGCAGCGGGCGATAGCCGGAGATCAGGGATTGGAGGCCTGCCTCTGGTGTTGCGACGGCGCCGGGCGATTGCAATGCCATGATGCGATCTGAAGAGTTTGGCGCGGAACGGTTGTCAGTTCTGGCGTCGCAGGTCGAGCGTCGTAGGATATTCGAGCGATAGTTCGATGGGCGGCAGGTCGATCAAGCCCCCGGTATGGCCGTGATCCTGGAAGCGGGCGCGCCGGCGCGCTTCCGCCTCGTAGGAGTTGACCGGGAATGTCTCGTAATTGCGGCCGCCCGGATGCGCTACGTGATAGACGCAGCCCCCCAACGAGCGCCGATTCCAGCAGTCGACGATATCGAAAGTGAGCGGCGCTTGCACGCCGATGGTCGGTTGCAACGACGCCGCCAGGTCCCAGGCTTTGAACCGGACACCGGCGACATATTCGCCCGATCGTCCGGTCGAGGTCAGCGGCATGCGCCGGCCGTTGCAGGTCACGGCGTGGCGGTCGGCGTTAAGCCCGGAGACCTTGACCTGCAGCCGCTCGACCGAGGAGTCGACGAAACGCGCCGTGCCGCCTGGCTGGCCTTCTTCGCCGAGCACGTACCAGGGCTCGATTGCCTGGCGCAGCTCGAGCTCGACGCCGCCATGCTGGACCGTGCCGCACAGCGAAAACCGGAATTGCCGTTGCGCTTCGAACCAGCCGGGATCGAAATCGTAGCCGGCGTTTTTCAGATCGTCCAAGACGTCGAGGAAATCGTTCCAGACGAAATGTTCGAGCATGAAGCGGTCGTGCAGTGCGGTGCCCCAGCGCACCGGTTTGCCGTCAAGCGGCGTGCGCCAGAACCAGGCGATCAGCGCGCGCAACAGCAATTGCTGGGCGAGGCTCATGCGCGCATCCGGTGGCATTTCGAACGAGCGGAATTCGACCAGGCCGAGCCGGCCGGTCGGGCCGTCCGGCGAATATAATTTATCGATGCAGATTTCCGTGCGGTGGGTATTGCCGGTAACGTCGACCAGAATGTTACGGAACAGCCGGTCGACCAGCCACGGCGGGCGCCATCCCGCTTCCGACGGTTTCGGCACTTTGCTCACCGCGATTTCAAGTTCGTAGAGCAGGTCCTGGCGCGCCTCGTCGATGCGCGGCGCCTGACTGGTCGGCCCGACGAACAAGCCGGAGAACAAATAAGACAGCGAGGGGTGGCGCAAGGCGTAGAGCACCAGGCTCTTGAGCAGATCGGGCCGGCGCAGGAACGGACTGTCGGCGGCATTCAAACCGCCGAGCACGACGTGGTTGCCGCCGCCGGTTCCGGTATGCTTGCCGTCGATCATGAATTTATCGGTGCCGAGCCGGGCGTGATGGGCGTCCTCGTAGACCGCATTGGTGATATCGACGGCCTCGCGCCAGGACGCCGCCGGCTGGACATTGACTTCGATGACACCGGGGTCCGGCGTCACTTTCAGCACGTTGAGCCGCGGATCATGCGGCGGCGCATAGCCTTCGAGGTGGATCGGCAGTTCGAGCTCGGCCGCGGTGGATTCGATGATGGCGACGAGATCGAGATAATCATTGAGCGTCTCGACCGGCGGCATGAAGACGCACAGGAGTCCGTCGCGGACTTCGACGCTCAGCGCGGTGCGCACCGGAAGATCGGCGCGGCCAAAATCCGCCGCGGCTGACGCTCGTCGCGTGACCAAGGTGTCGGGAGCGAGCGGCGGCGAGGCCGTGCTGTTACGCGATGCGTTCGCGTGCGCCAGCTGCGGTTCGATCGGATGGGTGAGACGCGGATCGTCGAGCGGCTGGCGTGGCGCGAACGGATCGGCCGGCGCGAGGTGCGGATAAGCGGCCGCGGCAAGCGTGGGCAGCGATTGCAGCGGCAGGCGGAAGCCAAGCGCCGAATCGCCGGGGACGAGAAACAGCCGGCCGCGCCGTGTCCGCCAGATTTCGCTGAGCCAGCTTGGCTTGGCCTGCGCCGTCCAGCGCTGCAGCGGCAGCACAAAGCCTTTTGGCGCGCCAAGTTCGCTGTCGAACAGCTTGAGCAGGCGGGCGCGTTCGTGCGGATCGTCGATCTTCGGATCGCTGGGATCGAAGTTTTCCGGAACAGCGCCTTGCTTCAGCATCCGCTCGAGCGGATCCTCATAGGCGGGCTGGACGTATTCGGTCGTCAGTCCGGTGCGCGCGGCAATGCCTTCGGCAAATTGCTGGGCGTCGCCGATCGAGGCGGTGCGGCTCGCGGCTTCGCGTGCGATCAATCCGTCCTCGCGCCAGATCGGCACGCCGTCGCGCCGCCAATACAGTGCGAACGCCCAGCGCGGGAGCGGCTCGCCGGGGTACCATTTGCCCTGGCCGTAATGCAGGAACCCGCCCGGCGCGAAGCGATCGCGCAACCGCCGGATCAGATCGTCGGCCCGCTCGCGCTTTACCGGCCCGAGTGCCTCGGTGTTCCATTCCGCCGATTGGTAATCGTCGACCGAAACGAAGGTCGGCTCGCCGCCCATGGTCAACCGGACGTCGTGCTTGACGAGATCGGCATCGACTTGCTCGCCCAGCGCATCGAGCGCGGTCCATGCTTCAGCGGAGAACGGCGCGGTGACGCGCGGCCGTTCGCCGATACGCTGCACGGTCATCTCGTAGCCGAACGTGACTTGGCTCGGTTCGACCATGCCGCTGATCGGCGCCGCCGAGCGGAAGTGCGGCGTCGCGGCGAGCGGAATATGACCCTCGCCGCACAACAGCCCCGATGTCGGATCGAGCCCGACCCAGCCGGCGCCCGGCAAATAGACTTCGGTCCAGGCGTGCAGATCGGTGAAGTCGGTCTCGGCGCCGGCCGGGCCGTCGAGCGGCTTCACGTCCGGGCGCAGCTGGATGAGATAGCCGGAAACGAAACGCGCCGGCAGGCCGAGCCGGCGAAAAATCTGCACGAGAAGCCACGCCGTGTCGCGGCACGATCCGGCGCCGGAGACAAGCGTCTCCTCGGGCGTCTGCACGCCCGGCTCCATGCGGATCAGATAGCGGATCAGCCGCTGCAGGTGCTGATTCACTTCGACCAGAAAATCGACCGTGCCGCGCGGCTCGCGCGAAATGCTGCGGACCAATTCCAGAAGCCGCGGTCCGGCTGGTTCGGGCTCGATGAAGGCCGCAAGATCCTCATGCAGCAGTTCGGGCGGAAATGCGAACGGCCACTTGTCGGCGTAGGGCTCGACGAAGAAGTCGAATGGATTGATGACCTCCATGTCGGCGAGGAGATCGACGGTGATCGTGAATTCTGTGGTCTTTTCCGGAAACACGAAGCGCGCCAGCCAATTGCCGTGCGGGTCCTGCTGCCAGTTCACGAAATGCTGCGCCGGCGTCACTGTCAGCGAGTAGCTCGGAATCCGCGTGCGGCAGTGCGGCGCTGGCCGCAGCCGTACGATCTGCGGACCAAGGCCGGTCGCGCGGTCGTAAGTGTAGCGAGTGGCGTGGTGAAGCCCGACAAGGATCGACATGCTGCTACGCGCTACGCCCGGATGTGCTGCCAAAGGGTGCTCTACAGCATGATCCGGAAAAGTGGATACCGGTTTTCCTAAGAGATCAGGCTGCCGCGAAGAAGCCTAGACCATGCTCAGATCCCTGATCGGATCATGGTCTTGGCATCGAAGTTCCATGCAATTTCCGGGCCGCCATCATAGGCGCTGCGGAGGATTGCCGTGACAGGATTATGCCTGCCGGGGGCGATCTTGCCACACGATTATGAGAGGCGCTTGCACCTTAACTCGGCTTTGGCTTGATCTGGGCTATTGTGATGAGCCGAAGGTAAGAGCCTGAATTCGCGTGGAACTTTACACGTTTCGCCGCGTTTGGGGTCAAGGGTTGATGTAACATGAGTAAGCAGGGCCCTGATCACATCTCGCCGCGGCACGGCTTGGACACGTTTCGCGATATCGAGCAAAGCGCGCTGGATGCCATTCCGACGGGCTTTTGTGTGTGCCGCGCCGACAGCAGCCTGGTCTGTTACAATCGGCGCGCCGCCGAGCTTTGGGGACGAACGCCGCCGCTCGACAATCCGAGCGATCAATTCGGTCCTGCGTTCCGGCGCTTCAGCGCGGCGGGCGAGCCGCTTCCCTTCGACGCTACCCCGGTTGCCATCGCGTTGCGGACCGGCCAAACGGTGACCGGCGCCGAACTTACGATGGGGCGACCCGACGGCTCGCGCATCCCGGTGCTGATGAACGCGGCGCCGCTGATGGACGGCGCCGGCTGCATCGAAGGCGCGGTCTGTAGCTTTCAGGAACTCACCGAACGCAAGCGCGCCGAGGAGGCGCTGCGGACCAGCGAAGCCGAGTTGCAATCGCTCATCAATCGCACGCCCTTCATGCTGGTGCGCTGCACGCGCGATCTGCGCTACCGCTTCATCAGTGCGGCTTACGCGAAATTTATCGGACGCGATCGCGACGAGGTCATCGGTCAGACCATCGCACAAGTGCTCGGCGAAGAGGGATTCGGCAGGCTTCGCCCCCATATCGAAAAAGTCTTGCGCGGCGAGGAGGTGGAGTTCGAGTGCGAGCTGGAAGTCCCCGCGATCGGCACCCGCTGTCTTTATATTGCCTATCGGTCCGAGCGCGATGGCGCGGCCATAACCGGCTGGATCGCCTCGCTGCTCGACATCACCGAACAGCGGCGGGGCGACGCTGCGCGGCGGCAGCTCGCGAGCATCGTCGAGTCGTCCGACGACGCGATCATCAGCAAGGACCTCAACGGCGTCATCACCAGCTGGAATCCGGGGGCGGAGCGTTTTTTTGGCTATGCGGCCGCGGAAGTCGTCGGTAAACCGATCACGATCATCATCCCCGACGACCTACAGGACGAAGAGCCGAAGATCTTGGCGCGTATTCGGCGCGGCGATTCCATAGAACATTTCGAAACGATTCGCCGCTGCAAGGACGGACGCCTGGTCGACATTTCTCTGACCGTCTCACCGATGCGGGACGAACGCGGCAAGGTTCTCGGCGCTTCGAAAATCGCGCGCGATGTCACCGCCCGCAAGCGCGCCGAGGCGGTTCTGGGGCGGCGGGCTGAGGAGCAGGTGGCGCTCTATCGTTTCACCGACCGGCTGTTTCGCGCGCAGTCTTTGGAGGATATCTACGACGCCGCGCTCGATGCCATCATGGCGGCGTTGCATTGCAGCCGCGCCGCGATTTTGCGCTGCGATGCCGAAGGCGTCATGCGGTTCGCGGCTTGGCGCGGCCTGCCCGATCGCTATCGCGCTGCCGTCGAGGGCCATTCACCGTGGCCGGCCGACGAGGCCAATCCCGAGCCGGTGTGCATCGCCGATGCCGCCGGCGCCGCGCTTGAACCCCTGGTCGACGCCGCTGTCAAACGCGAAGGCATCGGCGCGCTCGCCTTCATTCCAGTGATGGCTGAGGGCAGGCTGATCGGCAAGTTCATGAGCTACTACGACGCGCCGCGCGAATTCACCAGTGAAGACACCGATCTGGCGCTGACGCTGGCGCGCCAGCTGGGCTTCGCCATCGAACGCATGCGGGCGGAACAAGCGCGCGCCGCCATGGAAGCGGGGCTGCGCGCCGCCAGCGAGAAGCTCGAGGCGGAAGTCGAGAAGCGCACGCTGGAGCGCGACCGCATCTGGAACGTCTCCGAGGACCTGCTCGCCGTCTCCAATTTCGAGGGCTATTTCCTCAGTATCAATCCGGCATGGACCCGACTGCTCGGCTGGAGCGAGGACGAGATCAAGTCCATGCATGTCAGCGAACTGCGCCACCCCGACGATGCGCCCAATGCCATCGCCGGCCGCGCGCAGCTTGCGCAAGGCGTGCCCACCGTGCGCATGGAAAATCGTTTCCATCACAAGGACGGCTCATGGCGCTGGCTGCAATGGACCATGACCGAGAACCGCGGCCTGATCTATGTCGCCGGCCGCCACGTCAGCGCCGAGAAGGAGGCCGCCGTCGCACTGGAACGGGCGCAGCGGCAGGCCGCGCATCTGCAGAAGATGGACGCCATCGGCCAGCTGACCGGCGGCATCGCCCACGACTTCAACAATCTTCTGATGATCGTGAGCGGTCACGCCCAGAGTATGAAAAATCGCCTGAAAGAGTCGCGCGACGTCCGCGCGCTGGCGGCCATCGAAATGGCGGCCGGACGCGGCGAAAATCTGACGCGGCAATTGTTGTCGTTTTCCCGCACGCTACCGCTCAATCCGACAGTGCTCGATCCGGCGGAGACGGTGGGTGCTATCCGCGACGTGCTCGCCGGCTCGATGCACGTCAATATCGAATTCCGCGTCGACGTTCCCGACACGAGTTGGCCGGTGAATGTCGACAAGTCCGAGCTCGAGCTCGCCTTGGTCAATCTCGCCGTCAATGCGCGCGACGCGACGCCGGGCTCGGGCCGCGTCGTGATCGCCGCCGAGAACCTTCATTTCGACGCCGGCGCCGGCCCGGAAGGCTTGCACGGCGACTTCGTTGCGCTCGGCGTTGCCGACACCGGCAGCGGCATCCCGGCCGATCTGCTGCCGCGGGTGGTCGAGCCGTTCTTCACCACCAAAGGTCCGGATAAGGGCACCGGGCTGGGTTTGTCGCAGGTCTACGGCTTTGCCCGGCGCTCGGGCGGCAGCGTGACGATCGACAGTGAAGTCGGCCGCGGCACCACGGTGACGCTGTATCTGCCGCGCAGTCACGCGCCGGTCGCGCCACCTTTGCCGCGCGACGACAAGCGCTATGTCGCGCTCGACCGCCAGACCATCCTCGTCGTGGAGGACAATCCCGACGTGAGGCTTGTCGCGGTGTCGCTTTTGGACCAACTCGGCTACCGCTCGGTGGAGGTCGACAGCGCGGCCGCCGCGCTCGATCAGCTCGCCGGGGGCGACATTGCGTTGGTTTTCAGCGACGTCGTGCTGCCCGGCCAGACCGACGGGCTGGCGCTGGCACGGATCGTCAATGATCGCTATCCGAACATTCCGGTGGTGCTGACGACCGGCTACACCAAGGTGTTCGACGCCGATCCGGAGTTTCCGGTGCTGCGCAAGCCGTATCAGATATCGGCGCTCGGCCGGGTCATCCAGCAATCGCTCACTGCGCCGTCCTCGCCGGCGCGCGCGGCTACGGCGAGCGGCTAAGCTGCACATTGATCTGAAAAATCCGATCTGCGGCTTTCGCCGCCCTTCGGCGCGTCGGTTGCGCCGGCGAAGAGATCGCTTCCTAAAAGATCATCGGGGCGCCGAAAACTCGCCCGCGAATCCGCACAGTTTTGCCTTGGCGGCAGGTTCCGATGGCGTGCCTCCGTCGGGGGAGGGGTCAACCGGGCGAGCATCTTTTTGTAGCGCGCGTACGCTTGGTGGGGCTCCGGGGGCGGCGCGACGTGTCCTAGGCACGGCGCGCCGTTCTCCATTTCGCTGCGGGCTGATCGATCGCCAGTATACGAGCTTTTTCTCTTAGCCACGGGACTTGCTGGGCGCACAAGGTCTCGATCCTTGAACCCGCCTTGGACCCGCCGCCGTACCGGCATGGCTGACCTCGCAGGACTGGAGGGACTCGAATCGAGCCGACTGATATGAGACGCGCCATGAGTGTCCAGCATGAAGCGCGCACCGCCGACGGCTTTTTGACCTCTCGCGGCGAAAGACAGCCCGTTCACCGTGGGTTGATCTTTGCGATTGTCGCCCTCGCATTGCTGATGATGTCGATCGATTCGACGATAGTCGCCACGGCGTTGAATGCCTTACGAACTGGATTGCACACGTCCATCAATTGGGCCGGATGGACCATCACGGCCTACGCGTTCGGATTTTTGCTGATCCTGCCGGTCAGTGGGAAACTCAGCGAACAGTATGGCCGCCGCAGGGTGTTCCTCGGTTCGATCGTCGCCTTCACTATAGCTTCGCTGTGCTGCGGGCTAGCCGACAACATTTATGTGCTCATTGCGTTGCGCGCGGTGCAGGCGGCCGGTGGAGCGGGCTTCACGCCCTCGGCGACGGGGATCATTGTGGATCACTTCGGCGACGCGCGCGATCGCGCGGTCAGCTTGTTTGGCAGTATCTTCTCGATTGGTGCGATGATCGGACCCGTTTTCGGCGGGCTTTTCGTCTCATACTGGACGTGGCGGGGCGTGTTTTTGGTCAACGTCCCGATCGGCGTGGCGGTTTTCGTGCTGGCACTGCGGTATGTGCCGCGGGATCGATCACGCAAGGGAGTAACGCTGCCGAGAATGGATGCCGCTGGTCTGGCGCTGCTCGGCGGCGGGCTCCTCGCCGGCATGCTCGCCGTCAGTTATCTGGGCGAAAGGCATGCGCACGGATGGTCGCCCATCTTTCTGGTTCCGTTGGCCGTCGCGATTGCCGCGCTGTGGATGTTCTTTCGTCACATCAACCGTTCGGCATACCCGTTCATCGCGCCGCGGCTGATTTATGGCCGAGGCTTCGGCGCCATCAACCTCATCAACGCGATCTACGGCGGCATCACCTCGGGCGTGATAGCGCTCGTGCCGCTTTACGCAACCAACCGCTACGGCATCGACGCACTCGACTCCGGCACATTGCTTATTGCCCAAGGGGCGGCGGCAATCATGTTGTCGATCGCCGGTGCCTTCGCGTTACGGCGCACGGGCTACCGGCCGCCGATGTATTTCGGGGGTGTCGTCATCGCCACCGGGATTCTGCTGCTTGCGCTTAGCCCGGTCACTGGTATCCCACCTTATGCGTGGCTCGCCGGCGCCGCCTTCCTTGTCGGAACGGGCCGCGGGGCGAACAACCCGGCCAGCCGCACCGCCGGACTGCAACTGGCGCCTGAGCACTCCTCGACCCTTGCTGCGCTGCGGACCATGTGCATGCAAATTGGGACAATCATCACTGTCTCAATCGACGCTGCGATTCTCGCCAGTTCGCAGGATCCTGGCCGCATCCAAGCCTGGCTTTTCGCTGCGGCAGCCGCGCTCCTCGTCGTGGCGCTGCCGTTGATCGCCTATGTACCGGAGCACCGCGGTTCGTGGTGATCGCAGGAACGGACACTGTCAGCCCGGCTAAATTTTTTGGAGTGAATGGTGGGCGCACAAGGACTCGAACCTTGGACCCGCTGATTAAGAGTCAGCTGCTCTACCAACTGAGCTATGCGCCCTAACCGACGACAGACGAAAGGTTAGGAACTTCCACCAATTTGCCGAGTGCGCCTTAAGCGCCGCTCGGAAAAGAAAGCCGCCTTACGGCGGCAATCTCGGCTTCGATATAGCGGCCCGCCGCGCCGTGGGCAAGGCTCGCCCGATTACCCTACATCCGTCGAGTGGATACGGCGCTCGCCGACCGCAAGCGGCTCGAGCTTGCCGCTACGCGCCCGGCGGGCGACGAGCTTGTTCAACGCGGCCAAGTAAGCCCTGGCCGAAGCGACCAGCGTATCGGGATCGGCGCCTTTGGCGGTCACCGTGCGGCCGTTTTCCGACAAGCGCACCGAGACCTCGGCCTGCGCATCGGTGCCTTCGGTCACCGCGTGCACCTGATAGAGCTCGAGCACGGCGTCATGCGGAACCATGGCCTTGACGCAATTGAATACGGCGTCGACCGGGCCGTTGCCCTCGCATTCCTCGATCATCGTCTTGCCGTCGACGTCGAGCTTCATGGTCGCGCGCTGCGGGCCGCGGGTGCCGGCGATGACCGACAGCGACAGAAGTTTGATGTGGTCCTGCGCGGTCGCGATCTCCTCGTCGACCAGCGCCTCAATGTCTTCGTCGTAGACGTGTTTCTTGCGGTCGGCCAGCGCCTTGAAGCGGACGAAGGCCTCTTCGAGCTGGTTATCGCCGAGGTGGTAGCCGAGCTCCTCGAGCTTGTGCACGAAAGCGTGCCGTCCGGAATGCTTGCCCATCACCAGCGAGGTCTGCTTCACGCCGACGTCCGCCGGCACCATGATCTCGTAGGTCTGCGTGTGCTTGAGCATGCCGTCCTGATGGATGCCGCTCTCGTGGGCGAAGGCATTCCGGCCGACGATGGCCTTGTTGTATTGCACCGGGAACGAGGTCACGGCGGCGACCAGCTTCGACGACCGCGTCAGCATGGTGGCGTCGACGCCGGTCCAGTACGGCAGCACGTCGTTGCGCACCCGCATCGCCATCACGACCTCTTCGAGCGAGGCATTGCCGGCGCGCTCGCCGATGCCGTTGACGGTGCACTCGATCTGCCGGGCGCCGGCTTTGACGCCGGCGAGCGAATTCGCCACCGCCATGCCGAGATCGTTGTGACAATGCACCGAAAAGCGCGCCAGATCGGAATTCGGCACCCGCTCGCGCAATGTCTGGAACACGCGGAAATATTCCTCCGGCACCGTGTAGCCGACGGTGTCGGGAACATTGATGGTGGTGGCGCCGGCCTTGATCGCGGCCTCGACGCAGCGGCACAAAAAATCGAACTCGGTGCGGGTGCCGTCCTCGGCCGACCATTCGACGTCGTCGGTGTGATTGCGCGCGCGCGTCACCTGCGCGATCACCATTTCGTAGACCTCGTGCGGCTCCTTCTGCAGCTTGTACTTCATGTGCACCGGCGAGGTGGACAGGAAGGTGTGGATGCGCCGCCGCTTGGCCGGCTTGATGGCTTCGGCGCAGCGATCGATGTCCTTGAAGCTGGCACGGGCCAGCCCGCAGACCACCGCGTTCTTGGTGCGCTTGGCGATCTCGTGCACGGCGGCGAAGTCGCCGTCCGAGGCGATCGGAAAGCCGGCTTCGATGATGTCGACGCCCATCTCGTCGAGCAATTCGGCGACTTCGAGTTTTTCCTCGTGCGTCATGGTCGCGCCGGGGCATTGCTCGCCGTCGCGCAGAGTGGTGTCGAAGATGACGACGCGATCCTTCTCGGATCGTGGCGGCGCCGATTGCGGTTTGGGGTTGCCGGACGTGGTGTTGTCAGACGAAGTCATGATGAAGGTCCTTCTCGTCTGCGCCCGCCTGATGACTGGCATCTGGGGTCGAGGCGCTCATCGGGTTCTCTGCTTGCAGTCGACCCCTGAGTGCCCAGGCGCAAACGCCCAGCCGGCCCTCAGGGGGCGCTAAGGAGCAGCAGCCCGGCGAGAATGAGGGCGGCGCCGGAGCGGGCCTTGGGGACCGTCCGGGTCATCGCGCAAAATATGCAGCGCTTCGACATTGCCTATCGTCCGCCTGTCGGCTTCGTTCGGCCCTAAACCTCGCGGATCAAGGTGAATTCCGCGTTAAGGTCATGTGGGACCGGCCCCTTTTATCCGAACAGGAGGCCAAGAGGCAAGCGTTGGCCTGCGCGAGCCGGTTCAGCGCTTGCCCTCCGCTTTGAGCGCCCGTTCGGCTACTTTCAGGGCGTCGAGCGCTTTCCCGGTGACCTTGGGATAGTCGAGCTTGAGCTTTTCGATGGCCTCGATGATCGCGGCCGACACCACCACCCAGGCGACGTGCTTGTGGTCGGCAGGCACGACGTACCACGGCGCATAATCCGTCGAGGTTTCGCGGATCATGTCCTGGTAAGCGGCCATATAGGCGTCCCAATGCGTCCGCTCGGCAGCGTCGCTGGGCGAGAATTTCCAGCGTTTGAACGGCTCGTCGAGGCGGGCGAGGAAGCGCTGGCGCTGCTCCTCTTTCGAGATGCGCAGGTGGAATTTCAGCACCAGCGTGCCGTTGCGCGTCAGATGCCGTTCGAAGGCGCGGATGTCCTTGAAGCGGTGCTTCCAGATGGTCTTGCCCGTCGCGCTCGGCGGCAGGTTCTGCTTGTCCAGCAGCTCCGGGTGCACGCGCACCACCAGGACTTCTTCGTAATGCGAGCGGTTGAAAATGCCGATCCGGCCGCGCGCCGGTGCGGCGTTGCCGGTGCGCCAAAGAAAGTCGTGCGCAAGCTCCTCCGCGCTCGGCGCCTTGAACGAATGCACCTCGCAGCCTTGCGGGTTGATGCCGGATATCACGTGCTTGACGACGCCGTCCTTGCCCGCGGCGTCCATGCCCTGCAGCACGATCAGCACGCCCCACTGGCCGTTGGCGTAAAGCCGTTGCTGCAGGTCTTCAAGCTTGGCCACGCCAGCGGCGAGGATCGGCTTGACGTCCTCGATGTCGGTGGAGAGGCCGAAAGTCTCGGCGGGATCATAGTCGGCAAGCTTGAAGTGCCGGGGATGATCGACCCGGCACTTCTTGACGATGTCGCGTGTGATCTTTTTGATCTCGGCGATCTTCATCGCCGTGGGTTGCTCACTTGTGCCATGTTCATTTGCGCCATCCTCATCAGCGCGATGCTCACTTGTGCCACGGATTGACAAACAAGCCGATCATGCCGGTGACGCCTTTCACATGCGCCGGCGGCGGCCCGAACTTCTCAATCACCTGGTCACGGGTCAAGCCGGGTGGCAGATCGGTCGGCGCGAAGTCGCTGGCAATCAGTATGAATGTGTAATGGTGCGCCGTCTGGTTCGGGGGCGTACACGGTCCGGAATAGTGCCCAACGCCCATCGTGCTCTTGCCGCCGACATATTGGTCCGAATCCTTGCTGGTGGCGCCCTCGGCGAAGCCGGTGACCTTGCTGGGATCGATGCCATAGGCGACCCAATGGCTGACGCCGCCGGGCGCCCGGCCTTCCGGATCGGACATCAGCAATACCAGGCTCTTGGTGCCGTCCGGCACATTGCTCCAGTGCAATTCCGGCGAGACGTTGTCGCCGACGCAATTCGGATTATTGCCGGGATTCTTATTGGAAACCTTCTTCGGCATCATGTGGCCGTCGGTGAAGGTCTTCGATTGCAGCGTGAACAGACCGGCGGCATCAGCGGCCGAGGTGAAACCGAACGCCAGCGCCACTGCAGCGGTGGCCGCCACGAAACACGATCGTTTTGCAAACATAGGTGTCCTCCCAAGAGCTTGTTTTCTTACTCCAGCCTTAGTCTAACCGCCGCGACTTTTGAGACAACCCCAGACCGGAGGCGAAATTCCGCGGCAGGTTCTTTGCCGGGATGAGCAGAGGTCGCCCCCCGATACGAAAAGGTCCCGCTTGAGCGAGCCCTTTTTTATCTAAAAGCGTCAATTCCCCCGGGATCAATTCTTGCTCTTGTCGACCAGCGCGCGCTCCTTGATCCACGGCATCATGTCGCGCAGCTTGGCGCCGACCGTCTCCGCCTGATGCGCGGCGAGCTTGGCGCGCATCGCCTTGAACGAGGTCTGGTTGACCTTGTTTTCCAGCATCCAATCCCTGACGAACTTCCCGGACTGAATGTCGTTGAGGATATTCTTCAATTCGGCGCGGGTCGCCGCGGTGACGACGCGCGGACCGGAGACATATTCGCCGTATTCGGCGGTGTTGGACACCGAGTAATTCATGTTGGCAATGCCGCCTTCGTAGATGAGGTCGACGATCAGCTTCATTTCGTGGATGCACTCGAAATAGGCCATTTCCGGCGCGTAGCCGGCATCGACCAGCGTGTCGTATCCGGCCTTCATCAATTCGACCACGCCGCCGCACAGCACCGCCTGCTCGCCGAACAGGTCGGTCTCGCATTCCTCGCGGAACGAGGTCTCGATGATGCCGGCGCGGCCGCCGCCGATCGCGGCACCGTAGGACAGGCCGAGATCGTGAGCGTTGCCGGACGCGTCCTTGTGAATGGCAAGGAGGCACGGCACGCCGGCGCCGCGCTGATATTCCGAGCGCACGGTATGGCCGGGACCTTTCGGCGCGATCATCATCACGTCGAGATCGGCGCGCGGCTCGATCAGATTGAAATGGATGTTGAGCCCATGCGCGAACATCAGCGCCGCGCCTTCCTTCATATTGCCGTGCAGCTGGCCGTTATAGATGTCTGCCTGCAATTCGTCGGGCGTCAGCATCATCATCACGTCGGCCCATTTGGCTGCCTCGGCGACTTCCATCACCTTGAGATTGGCGCCTTGCGCCTTCTTGACCCCTTGGGAATTCTTGCGCAGCGCCACCACGACGTCCTTGACGCCGGAATCGTGCAGATTGAGCGCATGGGCATGGCCCTGGCTGCCATAGCCGATAATGGCGACCTTCTTGCCCTTGATCAGGTTCAGGTCGGCGTCGCGATCGTAATAAACACGCATGATCTCTCACCCCTACTCGGGCCGGCCTCCGGCCAGCTATTTTCCGGTTGCTGCTTCTAAAGCATGATCCCGAAAAGTGGAACCCGGCTTTCGGAAAAGGATCATCCTCAAACGAAAACCCGGACCACGATCCGATGGGTCTAGGTGCTGCGGGCGGATTGGACAAGCCCGGACCGCGGCGCCGAGCGGCGCAGCGGCGGTTTCCCGCGCTCCGCGCAATTGCCGTCGAATGCCTCGCGGGCGCGGGCGATCTTGGCCTGGTGGCGCATGGCCCAGTCACCGAGCGCGGAGACCGGCTGCAAGAGGTCGCGGCCGAGCGCGGTGAGCGCATAATCGACCCGCGGCGGAACGCTGGGCGTGACCGTGCGCGTGACGAGACCGTCGCGCTCCAGCCCGCGCAGGGTCAGCGTCAGCATGCGCTGCGAAATGCCGCCGATGGCGCGGCGCAGTTCGTTGAACCGCAGCGATCCGGGGCCGAGCCGGGTCACGACCAGCACCGACCATTTGTCGCCGACGCGGGCCAATATGTCACTGATGGCGCGGCAATCGGCGGGCAAATGCGTGTGTCTAGGTTTCACCGGTGTGCCTTCTTGTGCGGCGTGCGGCCAGTCATTTATCTAGCCTAGTCATTTATCTAGCCCTAGTTACAAATTCAAACCGAGGACTGCAACCATGGCCCTGCCGCAAGTCGCCGTCATCGTCGGTTCCAACCGGCGCGAATCGATCAACCGCAAATTCGCCCAGGCGCTGATCAAGCTCGGCGCCGGCAAATTCGACGCCAAAATCGTCCGGATCGACGATCTGCCGCTGTATAACCAGGACCACGAAGGCAATCTGGCGCCGGAGGTCGCGCGCTATAAGGACGAAATCGCCAAGTCCGACGGCGTGCTGTTCGTCACCCCCGAACACAACCGCTCGGTTCCGACGGTGCTGAAGAACGCCATCGATTGGGGAGCGCGGCCGTTCGGCACGAGCGTGTGGCCCGGCAAACCCGGATTCATCACCGGCACCTCGCCCGGCGCGATCGGCACCGCGCTAGTGCAGGCCAATCTGCGCACTGTCATGCTCGGGTTGGGCATGACGCTCCTTGGCGGCGAATCTTACGTCCAGTTCAAGCCGAACCTGTTCGGCGAAGACGGCACGATCGGCGACGAGGCGACGCAGAAATTTCTGCAAGGTTTCGTCGACCGGTTCGCCACTCTGGTGACGAAATTGAAAGCGTAGCCACGTCATTGCGAGGAGCGAAGCGACGAAGCAATCCAGGATTTTGCGCTGGATTGCTTCGCTGCGCTCGCAATGACTGCTACATCCCATCCGGGCCGCGGGTAATGGCAACTACGCCGGTGCGCGACACCTCGACCAGGCCGACCGGCAGCATCAGGGTGATGAAGCTTTCGATCTTCTCCGAGGCGCCGGTAATCTCGAACACGAAGCTTTCGGTGGTGGCGTCGATGACGCGGGCACGAAAGGCGTCGGCAAGCCGCAGCGCTTCCATGCGCTGATCGCCAGTGCCGCGCACCTTGACCATCGCCAGCTCACGCTGAATCGCCGGATTTGCCGTGGTCAGGTCGATCACCCGGTGCACCGGCACCAGGCGATCGAGCTGGTTTTTGATCTGTTCGAGCACCATCGGCGTCCCGCGGGTGACGATGGTAATGCGCGACAGATGCTTCTCATGCTCGGTTTCCGAAACCGTCAGCGAATCGATGTTGTAACCGCGGCCGGCGAACAAGCCGATCACGCGCGCCAGCACGCCCGGCTCGTTGTCGACCAAGACGCACAGAGTGCGTGTCTCTACCCGCTCGCTCGTCGGAGCGGCTGGATAATGGCTTGTCGTCGCGTTGCTCACGGGCATCTCCCTACACCAGCATCTTGCCTTCTTCGGTCACCGCATCCTCGACGCGGGTCGCGGCATCCCCGAGCAGCATTTCGTTATGGGCGCGGCCGGACGGGATCATCGGGAAGCAGTTTTCCGTCGGGTCGACCACGCAGTCGAAGATGACCGGCTTCTTCACGTCGATCATCTCCCTGATCTTGGCGTCGAGTTCAGCCGGCTTCTCGCAGCGGATGCCGTAGGCGTGATAGGCCTCGGCGAGCTTGACGAAATCCGGCAGCGCCTCGCTGTAGGAATGCGAGTACCGTCCGCCGTGCAACAGCTCCTGCCATTGCCGCACCATGCCCATGTATTTGTTGTTGAGGATGAAGATTTTTATAGGCAAATCGTACTGCACTGCCGTCGACATTTCCTGCATCGTCATCTGCACCGAGGCTTCGCCGGCGATATCGATGACCAGCGAATCGGGATGCGCCATCTGCACGCCGACCGCGGCCGGCAGGCCATAGCCCATGGTGCCGAGGCCGCCTGAGGTCATCCAGCGGTTCGGTTCCTGAAACTGATAGAATTGCGCCGCCCACATCTGATGCTGGCCGACTTCGGTGGTGATGTAGGTGTCGCGGTCCTTGGTCAGTGCGAACAGCCGTTGGATGGCGTATTGCGGCTTGATGATGTCCTTCGAATTGTTGAAGGCGAGCGACTTCTTGGCGCGCCACTTGTCGATCTGATCCCACCACGCCTTGAGCGCCGTCTTGTCGAGCTGCGGCGATTTCGCTTTCCACAGCCGCAGCATTTCCTCCAGCACATGCGCGCAATCGCCGATGATCGGCAGGTCGACCTTGACGTTCTTGTTGATCGAAGACGGGTCGATGTCGACATGGATTTTTTTCGAGCCGGGCGAGAAGGCATCGAGCCGGCCGGTGATGCGGTCGTCGAAGCGCGCACCGATGCAGATCATCAAATCGCAATCGTGCATCGCCCAGTTCGCTTCCCAGGTGCCGTGCATGCCGAGCATGCCGAGCCATTGCGGTTCGGCGGCCGGGAACGCACCGAGCCCCATCAGCGTCGAGGTGATCGGGAAGGAGGTCTGCTTGACGAGTTCGCGCAAGCGCTCGCTGGCGGCGGGTCCGGAATTGACGATGCCGCCGCCGGTGTAGAACAGCGGCCGTTTGGCCGCCGCCATCATTTCCACGGCTTGCCGTATCCTGTCGGGATCGCCATGAATTTTGGGCCGATAGCCCTTATGCTGAAATTCCTTCGGCTTGCTGTACGTGCCCTTGGCGAACTGGATGTCCTTGGGGATGTCGACCACCACCGGCCCTGGCCGCCCGCTGGCGGCGATGTGGAACGCCTCGTGCAACGCGCGCGGCAGATCGGCGATCGATTTGACGAGATAATTATATTTGGTGCACGGCCGGGTGATGCCGACGGTGTCGCATTCCTGGAACGCGTCATTGCCGATGAGATGCGTCGGCACCTGCCCGGTGATGACCACGAGCGGGATGGAATCGCACAGCGCATCGGTCAGGCCGGTGACGGCGTTGGTGGCGCCGGGTCCGGACGTGACCAGAACGCAGCCGACTTTCCCAGTCGAGCGGGCATAACCTTCGGCGGCATGCACGGCGCCCTGTTCGTGCCGCACCAGGATGTGACGGACCTTCTCTTGCGACTGAAACAGCGCGTCATAGATCGGCAGCACCGCTCCGCCGGGATAGCCAAAAATGTGCTCGACGCCTTGATCGGCCAGCGCCGCTATCACCATTTCCGCTCCCGTCATCTCGGTCATCGCTCGCTCCACTCATTCGATTTCGTTCGGCCGATTCTGAAAATAAAAAAGGGCCTCGAAGGGCCCCTGGGTCGCGCACCGCCACGTCTCGCAGGTGGATTTATCCACCCCCGGCGGTGCGCTTCGATACGAGGATCAGCGAAGTCTTCGGACGCACGTCTGTGCCCTCTGCTTGAACGCGGCGTTTATAGGCATTGTGGCCGCGCCGGTCAAGCCGAATGGGGCGACAATGCGGCTTTG
>JBARER010000250.1:0-9484 GCA_049796395.1 Xanthobacteraceae bacterium | reverse complement strand
ACCACGCTGAAGAACCGGCATGCCGAGGTCGAGGGCTCGGAAGTGCGCTTCCACTTCATCGGCAAAAGCGGCAAGGAATGGACCATCCGCATCAAAGATCGCCGGGTCGCGAAAATCATTCGCGCCTGCCAGGATCTGCCCGGCCAGGAGCTGTTGCAATATCGCGACGACGGCGGCGCCGTCGCCGACGTGACTTCGACCGATGTCAACGCCTATTTGCGCGACATCACCGGCAGCGACATCACCGCCAAGGATTTTCGCACCTGGGCCGGAACGGTGCTCGCCGGTATCGCGCTCAAAGAGGTCGAGGCGTTCGATAGCGAGGCGCAGGCCAAACGCAAAGTACGCGCGGCCATCGAGAGCGTCGCCAAGCGTCTCGGCAACACGCCGGCGATCTGCCGAAAATGTTACGTGCACCCGGAAATCCTCAACGCCTATCTCGACGGTGCGCTGGTCAAGGAACTGACCGAGCGCTCGGAGAAACTGTTGCGCGAGCGGATTTCCGGTCTTGAGCCGCAAGAAGCGGCCGTCCTCGCCTTGCTGCGCTCGCGGCTGAAGGCCGCTTCGTCGCAGCGAAAGCCGTCGACGCTGCGCGAGCAACTCGTCGCCAGCGTCAAACGAACGGCGCGACGGCCGCGGGCGAGACGAAGTTCGGGCATTCTTGCGCCGTTGCGGCAGCCCAACGCGCCGGCCAACGCTGCGGGCGCTGTGGGACGCGGCGCGTAACTTCTCCTTTGACCTTAATGCGACGATTATTTGTTCGCGATTATGGGATCGCGGTGTTCCAACACGCGTCTGCGGTGTTCCAGAACGCGTCTTATGTTAAGGGCAGGAACTTCGAAAAGATGTGCACGCATAATATTTCCGCAAATGGAACTCGCGGGGTTCTTTATTAGGTTTCTTTTTTTGCGTCCCTAGTTTTGCCGCCACCGTGGCTTAGCTACAGTCAGTCACTTGGATGTCGACATTCAAGTCGTTGCAACAAACAAACGGAGGAATTTCATGGCTCGAGACGAACACAATAAAGCGGCTGAGCATCACGAAAACGCCGCCAAGTCCCATCGCGCCGCGGCGGAACAGCACGGCAAAGGCGACCACGCCAAGGGCAAGGAACATTCAGCCAACGCCCAGCAACACTCGCAGAATGCCCGCCAGCACAGCGAGCAAGCCCACAGCAAGAGTCAGCAGCAGAAGTAGTAGTTTGCTTCGGCGATCAAGGACCCCCGGTTTCGTCCGGGGGTTTTTTGTTTGCCAGTAACCAACCCATCCGCGTCAGACCCGCCAGCTCTTGACCTGACGGACCATATTCCAAACGAGCTTGTCGAGGTCGCCTCCCAGAGGCGAGTTCGGACGTCGGGTATTGGCGAACGCCGCCCAGCAGAATCCACTGTGCGTGCGCACGGCGATGGTCTCGCTGCCGGGCAGCGTGCCGTTGTGCCACCAATTATTGGCTCTGTTGACTTCCCAGCCTTTCGCGTAACCGGCATTCGCCGCCGAAGCGGTCGTCATGGTTTGGATCGTCTCGGCTTTGAGAATGTTGGGGGGAGCGGGAAATCCGCTGACGTGCATGAAGAATTGCACGAGGTCGGTCGGCCGCGCGATCCAACCGCCGTGCGAATCCATCCTGGTGACGTTCATCCCGTAGGGATTGCCACGCTCCTGCCCATAATACACGACCTCGCCGGGACGGCGTTCGGCCAGCGTATTGCCTGCGATCGCCATGTCGTCGACGCCGCAGCGTTGGAGCACCGCGTTGCGGACATAGTCCGCATAAGGCTGACGCGTGATTTTCTCGATGACGCGCCCGAGCACGCAATAGCCGAAGTTTGAATAGGCGTAATGCTGACCGGGCGGATAATCCAGCGGCTGATTGCGCAAGGTCCATTCGATCAGCTCGGCGTGATCCATCCCCAGGTTCATGAACATCGGGTCGTCGTGCGTATTGGGCCAGCCACCGCCGGTATGGGTGAGCAAGTGTTCAACGGTAATCTCGTCGACATGCGGATGATAGGGCGGCCGTCCGTAATCGGTTTCGGTGATGGCGCCCGGACCAAAAACCCTGTCCGTCAGTTGGACGCGGCCCTCCTCGATCAGCGAAAAAATCGCCACCGAGGTGATCGTCTTGGTCACGCTGGCAATGCGGAATAAATGGGCCGGCGACGCCGCCTCGTGTCGCTCACGATCGGCCCATCCGAACGCGTCGGTGTAAAGCATCGTGCCGGCCCGGCCGACCGCCACCGAAAGCCCCGGCACGTCATATTGCTGCATGAGCGCGTTGGCGAGGTCTGACATCGCTCCGCGTTCGGCTTGAGTCGGTTCGGGCGTTTGATCGGAACTTGGCGCGAGCTGCGCGCGGACCGGCACCTGCAAGAGCGGCAGCGCGGCTGCTCCCGCCGCCAAATGCAGGAAATGTCTACGGGGACGTTTCACGGTAAGCGCCTTGCTGTACGAGCGCGGAGCCCGTTCAAAGCGAGATGGCGATTTCGCACACCAATCCCGCGGGGCGCCAATCGAACCGCATTTCGCCGCGGTTTTGCCGGACCAATCCCCCTATTACGCGGGTGCCAAAGCCTTCGTGGGCCGGCACGGAAACCGGCGGGCCGCCGGTTTCGGACCAACGTAGAACGAGGCGGCCGTCCGCTGTGCTGGTCCAAGCGACCCCGATTCGACCTTCGCCGGCGGACAATGCGCCGTACTTCGCGGCGTTGGTTGCCAGCTCGTGACAGACGACAGCAAGCGTCTGCGCTGTGTTCGGCTCAAGTAAAAGCTTTGCTCCTTCGATCTTGATGCGCGTGCCGTCACCTCTGCTGTACGGCGCCAGTTCCTCGCTGACAAGCTCGTGCAGTTCCGCTCCGACCCAACGCGACTCGACAAACAAACGATGCACGTTGGCGAGAGCTTGAATGCGGCCCTCGATTGCCTTCTTAAACTCCGGGACGCTTTCCGCGTGCGAAAGTTGCACCGCAGCCTGCACGGTCGCCAGTATGTTTTTTGTCCTATGCTCTGTCTCGCGAGCGAGAAAAGAGATTTGCGCCTCGGCTTGCTTGCGTTCCGTAATATCGCGAGCGATCTTGGAAGCGCCGACGATCTTGCCGGCAGCGTCCCTGATCGGCGAGACCGTCAGGGAAATATCCAATAGTGTGCCGTCCTTGTGCACGCGGACAGTCTCGTAATGGTCGATGCGCTCGCCGCGCCGGATACGTTCTATAATCTTCGGTTCTTCATCTTCGTGATCCGGCGGAATGAGCATTGTCACCGGCTTACCGATCGCTTCTTCCGGCTTGTAGCCGAATATATGCTCCGCGCCCGCGTTCCAACTGATAATGGTGCCATCCAGGTCCTTGGTGATAATGGCATCTTGAGAGAATTCGATAACGGCGGCGGCGGCGTGAACCTTGGTCAGAGCACCCAGCGCTTGATAGGCCGAAGCGGCGAAAGCGCCAAGGTCGGTCATCAACCGTAAATCCTCGGAGTCGAAACGGCGGCTCATGTCATGGATGACAACCCAAACTGTGCCGACCGCTTTGCCGTTGACATGGAACGGCATCAACAAAGCTTCTTCGACCGGCGGCAAGACCGGCGTGAAATAATCGAAATCAAGTTCGGGGTGTGAAAACAGGAGTGCGGCATCGCGGTCCAATACCGTTCCGCATGGCCCGAAATCCCGCGGGGTGCCGCCGCCGACGTGGCCGGCCCATTGTCCCGAGATGGCCGGCCAATAGAAATTCTTTCCGTCGGCCTCCAATAGACTGATCCCTGCCGACTGGGCGCCGCACAGCGTCAGAGCCGTTTCGGTAAGCTTTTGCAAAATCCCATCCGGCGACGCGGTCAGTTGCGCGGCCAAGGCCATGAGGGCCTGGCATTCGGCGGCATGATCCGGTGGGCGCGATGGACGCTTGCTCAATTCGGCGGTGGAGAGGACAGAGCGGAGAGATGGCGCCTTTACGGTCGCGCCGGCGATGACACTGTGAGCCTCGTGCTGGCCGTTGGCGGGCGGCACGAACTCGACATGCAGGGACACCGAAAACCAGCCTCTCTTAGCCCGTTAGGCCTCGGCGAAGCCCAGACCCTCAGTCCACGGGCAATATGCGCGCTAACGGTTACATTTTCCGCGGTTGGGTTCCAGGGAAATGTGAGTTTCCGAGCGTTCGCATTCACCGTCTGCCGTTTAAAAAGTCATTATGCAAGCGCCGGGGTTCACTAAATGTCTGATGTTTAAAGTCTTCTCAAGCGCTGCCAATTCCGCGGGCATTCATGGAACTTTCACGCCCGCAGCGACTTGCCGGGTGGGACAATTGCGTCCCGTCCGGGAGAGTTCTGAATGGATTCCGATCTACGTCCGGCGACCACCGCTGTGGTGGACGCCCAGGCCGCCGTCTCATGGGCGGCAATCGCAGCCGGCGCGGTGGCAGCAGCGGCGCTCGCGCTCCTTCTGATCGCTTTCGGTTCGGGGCTTGGCCTTTCGGCCATCTCGCCCTGGAGCGACAGCGGAGTTTCAGCCTCGACCTTCAAAACCGGGACCGGCGTTTATCTGGTCATTGTCGCCGTCATGTCGTCGGCAGTCGGCGGTTATCTCGCCGCGCGCTTGCGCACGAAATGGGTTGGCGTTCACACCAACGAAACTTTCTTTCGCGACACCGCGCACGGTTTTCTGGTGTGGGCCTTTGCAACGCTGCTCAGCGCCAGCGCCCTGAGCTCCGCCACCGCTTATCTCGCCAACGGCGCGGTGGCCGGACTCGGCGCCGCATCGCCAGCGACGCGCTCCGTCAATCCGGCGGACCTCTACGTCGATAAGCTTTTCCGTTCCGAGGCTGCCGCGCAGCCGGCATCGCCGCCGCCGGCCGCTGCCAGTTCCGCCGATACAAATGCCGCGCCGCCGGCCGCTGCGGGCGGGTCTACCGCCGCAACCCCCGCGCCGCCGAGCAATGTCAATTTTTATCAGACGCGCGCGGAAGTCGTGCGGCTGTGGACGGCCGACGTTCGCGACCACGCGGGCCTCAACGATGCCGACAAAACCTATGTGGCGCGTCTCGTTGCTGCACGCACCGGCATGAGCGATGCCGACGCGCAAAAACGTGTCGATAGCGTAGTGACCGAAGCCAAGACCGACGCCGACAACGCCCGCAAAGGCGCGGCGAAGCTGTCGTTCTGGCTGACGGCTGCCATGTTGTTCGGCGCATTCGCGGCGAGCCTTGCAGCGGTCGAAGGCGGCTCGTTGCGCGACGGCACCTGGAACGACCGCGTTCTCACCCCCAGAGTCCTATAAGGAGAGCACACCATGGGTAGAGGCATACTTCTTTGGCTGCTTGGCGTACCGATCCCGATCATCATTCTTCTGGCGCTGTTTTCGCATTGAGCAAACAAGAAGCTGCGTGAAAGCGCAGCTTCTTCTCGATGCAGAGTTGGAGTCTCGTGGCAACGGCGTTTGGTTCGTTGAGGTCGTCAACAAGATATTTCATTTTCAAACCGAAGGGGCAAAGCCATGTCGATCGGCACTATTCTTCTCATCATCCTGGTAATCATCCTGCTTGGCGGCTTTAGCGGCTTTGGCGGCGGTCCGTTCTACGGTACCGGCTATTACGGCGGCGGTGGACTCGGCCTTGTCATCGTCATCCTCCTGATCCTGGTCTTGCTCGGCAGGATTTGACGCACGCCGGCGACGGCACCGCGATGATCAAGCTGGAAGACCGGCAACGGATTCTGGCGCAGACCCGGAATCTCAAAATGGCGGACTCCGCGCACGCCTATGTGCGCGGCAGCACCGTCAAGTTTTACGAGTGGCTGGAGAACAGCCGCGGTAAGTTACCGGAAGGTCCGCCGGTTTGGATCTGCGGCGATTGTCATGTCGGCAATCTCGGTCCGCTGGCCGATGCCAAGGGCCACGTCCTGGTGCAGATCAGGGACCTCGATCAGACCGTCATCGGCAACCCGGCGCACGATTTGATCCGGCTCGGCCTGTCGCTGGCGTCGGCGGCCCGCGGATCGGACCTGCCCGGCGTGACGACTGCGCGAATCCTCGAAGAGCTTATCGCCGGCTACCAGTCTGCCTTGTCCGGAAATTTCGGCGCCGACAAGGACAGGTCGCACCGGCCCAAGGCCATTCAGCAGCTTTTGGCGCGATCGACACGGCGGCGATGGCGGCATCTGGCGGAGGAACGCCTCGATACCGTGGAGCCGAAAATTCCGCTCGGCAAGCGGTTTTGGGCGTTGACGCCGGCGGAGCGCAGAGCCTTGAGCGAGATGTTCGCTGGCGATTCCGTACGCTCCGTGCTGACGGCGCTGCGCGGCCACGCCACCGGCGATCCGCTCGAACTGCTCGATGCCGCTTATTGGCTGAAGGGATGCAGTTCGCTTGGCCGGCTGCGCTATGCCTGCTTGCTGCGGGTCGGCGGCGGCAAAGATGCGAGCCTTTGTCTGGTCGACGTCAAAGAGGGCGTGGCGGCGGCAGCGCCAAGAGCTGCCAAGACGTCAAGCGCGTCCAAGACCCAAATGCCGCGCGACAACGCGGTGCGCGTGGTGACCGGCGCCAAGGCGCTTTCGCCCAATCTCGGACAGCGGATGATGGCGGCAAGACTGCTCGACAAAGCAGTCGTGGTCCGGGAGCTCATGCCGCAAGACCTGAAAATCGAGATCGATCGGTTGACGCGGCAGGAAGCGATGAGCTTGGCGCGCTATCTGGCGGGCGTCGTCGGCCGCGCGCATGGACGGCAAATGAAATCGAGCGTGCGGCGCTCATGGCTGTCCGATCTGTCGAAAAACCACAAAGCTTCGCTGGAAGCGCCGTCGTGGCTGTGGTCGAGCGTCGTCGCGCTGATTGCCCTGCACGAAGCCGCCTATCTGGATCACTGCCGGCAATACGCCCTGGCGGAGGCGGCTTAGGCTCAGCCCGTAGCTCGACGATTTTGTTATGCTGAGGCGATGACCGGTTATCGGCGTAATTTTATCCCCGGCAGCCACTTCCGATTGGACGGCAGATGCAGTGGCCGAGAATCGGATCTCGGCTAAAGATGACGGGCCGGGAAAAGATGATGGGTTTCGCTGCGCTCTACCCATCCTACGAGCTCTACCCATCCTACGAGCTACCACGGGCTACGGGCTGGCCGACATCGTTGGCTCCGAATATCATGGCGACGACGCGTCCAACGAAGAATTGAGTTTCCATGGGGAGATCGCTCCCAAAATTGCTTGTGCTGGAATTCCAAACGTCAAAGGCCTTTGAGGACTGGCTTGCGGTACAGCCAGCTTCGTCGCAAGGCGTTTGGCTGAAGTTCGCCAAAAAAACGTCTAGCGTTCGCACAATCTCGAAGCAAGACGCGATTGATTGCGCGCTTTGCCATGGATGGATCGACGGACAGCTCGGCAAGCTTGACGAGAAATACTGGCTGACCCGGTTCACGCCTCGCAAGGCGACCAGCAAGTGGTCGGAGAACAATCGCGTTCGCGCAAACGAACTCATCGGTGGTGGCCGAATGAAGCAATCCGGTCTCGAAGAAGTCGCCCGTGCAAAAGCGGATGGCCGTTGGGATGCGGCCTATGCCCCGCAGAGCCGAGCCAGCGTTCCGGATGATTTGCAACGAGCCCTCGACGAAAACAGCAACGCCATGGCGTTTTTCTTAAAACTGGATGCGCGGAACCGCTATGCGGTGTTGTACCGGATACAAAACGCGAAAACCGCCAAATTGCGCGCATCGAAAATCGCGACATTTGTGGCGATGCTGGAGCGCGGCGACATGATCCATCCACGCAAGTAGCCGGGCATTTTGACCTGCCACTTAATTTTCATCCAGCAGCAATTAGGCCCTCGGCCAATGTTACGCCTTTCGGCGCGGTGAGTGTTACGGCGTAAGCGTGTAGGATGGTAGCGAAGCGAAACCCATCGCCTCGGTGGTTTTATTATGTGCAAGCGATGAGCAGCCATCGGCGCGATTTTATTTTCGGCGGCAGCTTCCGATTGGACGGCAGACGCAGCAACTGAGGTATCGATCCTGGGTCGCTTTTTATGCGACCGCCCCTTGACATCGTCCCCATATCGATTACATACGTCACCATCCCGTTCACGGAGGGGCCTTTCGCGAGGGTACTTTCGAAAGTGGAACGGGAGCGGTTCCTGCGCGCGGGGTTACGACCCGCGCCCGGGCGGCTCTGGGCATCATTCACGCCGGTACTACGGCCGGCGCGGGAGGTGCAGTCCCTGGACTGGGACAGGTGAAGGCGGGTAACGCCCGCGGGATCCGCGTCCCAGGAAGCATGGCCTGGAGCTGAACCGGCGACCTTCGGGTCCCGGCGAGCGCCGCGGTGGAGCGCCGAAAGGCGAGCGCGCCCGAAGCGCGAAAAGGACGGTAACGTCCGTTCGCGTGGCGCGCGCCGGGCCCCGCTGGGCACGGCAAGTAGGGTACGCGCCTTTCGGCGCTTCGCCTCCCTCCATTTTTAGGAGAGAGGTTTGGGACGGGCTTCTTATCGTGGCGTGACGGCAAACTCGGATGCGAAGGCGCATCGCGAGAACGGAGAAGTATACATCCGCCCCCGCGATAGCGGGGGAGGGGGACCATGCGAAGCATGGTGGAGGGGGCGCGGGCGGTGACGCCTGCGACGAGTCAGACGCCCCTTCCACCGCGCAAGAGCGCGGTCCCCCCTTCCCCGCTATCGCGGGGCAGGATGCAAGAGTGCACCACCAACAAGGAGGATCACGACCATGGGTGGCCCGATCAAAGTGTCGGCGAAAGCCAAAGAATGGCAGCGGCGCCATGACGCCGCCTGCGCCGTCGTCGCCCGCAAATATTGCGACATGTTCGAGTTCTGGCGCGACTGCCACTACAAGCCGTGCCGCGGCGCCCGCCGCTGCGTAGGCGACCAGGGCTACTGCCTGCGAACCCGCTGGACAAACGTCCCCTACGACGTGGGCGTCGCCGCGCAGCGTCGGATGGTGACCGAAATCCCGTCCAAGGCCGATCCCTTCGCCCGGATGGCTCACTATTATGCGCACCACTCCTGCTGCCTGCACGATAATGGCAATGACAAGCCGAACGGCAAGAAGGCGGTCAAAAGCGAAGCCAAGGCTGAAGCCAAGACGCCGTCGAAGACGCAATCATGAATGCGCTGCATCGCTCGCGGGCTGCACCGCGTCCGGGAAATGCTCCGCTTCGCTTCCTTTCTCTGCCGGCTGTGCTAAACGGGCGCGCAGCCGCAATTTTCTGCATCGCCGCAATTTTCTGGAGTGCAATGTCGGTCGTCACCCGTTTTGCCCCCTCGCCCACCGGCTTCTTGCATATCGGTGGGGCGCGCACGGCGCTGTTCAATTGGCTCTATGCCCGCGGCCGCGGCGGCAAAATGCTGTTGCGAATCGAGGACACCGATCGCGAGCGTTCGACGCAAGCCGCCATCGATGCCATCCTCGATGGGCTCTCCTGGCTCGGCATCGCCTGGGACGGCGACACGGTCTACCAGTTCGCCCGCGTGGCGCGGCACCGCCAGATCGCCGAGAGCC
>JBARER010000249.1:0-29343 GCA_049796395.1 Xanthobacteraceae bacterium | reverse complement strand
CCGCAGCAGGGCGTCACTGCGGGGCCGGGTCCCGCCGACATCAAGGCGCTGTTCGCGCCCGGCAGCTACGACGAAGTGCCGCTCGACGGCATGCGCCGCACCATCGCCGCGCGGCTCACCCAAGCCGCTGCCGTTCCGCATTTCTATCTGATCACCGACGTCGTCATCGACCGGCTGATCGCGCTACGCGAGGAAGCCAACGGCGCGGCAGCGAAAGACAAGGACGGCAATCCGGCATTCAAGCTGTCGCTCAACGATTTCGTCATCCGCGCGCTGGCGCTGGCTTTGCAGCGGGTGCCGGCAGCCAATGCGGTGTGGGCCGGCGACTGTATCTTGCGCCTGCACGCTTCCGACATCGGGGTCGCGGTGGCGCTCGACGGCGGCTTGATCACGCCGGTCATTCGCAACGCCGAAACCAAATCGCTCAGCGCGATCTCGACAGAAATGAAAGATCTCGCGGCGCGTGCCCGCGACAAGAAACTGAAACCCGCCGAATATCAGGGCGGCTCGTCGGCGATCTCGAATCTCGGCATGCACCAGGTGCGCGAATTTACCGCCATCATCAATCCGCCGCACGCGAGCATTCTCGCGGTCGGCGCCGCGCGCCGGCAGGCGGTGGAGAAAGACGACGGCGGCGTCGGCTTTGTCAGCATGCTGAGCCTGACGCTGTCTTGCGATCACCGCGTGGTCGACGGCGCGCTCGGCGCGGAGCTGCTCGCCGCGGCCAAAAACTATCTCGAATCGCCGGTCAGCATGCTGGTATGAGGATGCCGCAATGAGCGCCGCCAAGCGCGAGATCATACTGATAGGGCCGCTCAAGCCGCTCGTGGTCAGGGGCCTCGAAGCGGCCTGCACGGTTTACAAAGCCGCCGAAGCCAAGGATCTTGAGGCTTTCTTTGCCGCGCATGCGGAGGTGAGCGCGATCGCCTGCAGCGCCACGACCGAATTGATCCCCGGCAGCGTCATGGCGAAGTTTCCGAAATTGCAGATCGTGGCAAGCTTCGGCGTCGGCTACGACCACATGGACGTCAAATATGCCGCCGCGCACGGCATCATTGTCACCAACACGCCCGACGTTCTCACCGAGGAAGTTGCCGACACCGCGCTCGGTCTGCTGCTGTGTACCGTCCGCGAATTCCCGCAAGCCGAGCGCTTCTTGCGCGCCGGCACCTGGGCGAAAAAGGGCTATCCGCTCAGCAAGGCGACGCTGCGTGACCGCACCGTCGGCATCGTCGGCATGGGCGCGATCGGCCAGGCGATCGCTCGGCGCTTGGCCGCTTTCGGCGTTCCGGCCGTCTATCACGCCCGCAACAGGCGTCCGGAGCTGCCCTACCGGCATTATCCGAAGCTTCTCGACATGGCGCGCGACGTCGACACGCTGCTGGTGATCGTGCCGGGCGGCGCCGCCACGCAAAACATGATCGATGCCGAAGTGCTGGACGCGCTGGGTCCGAATGGCATCCTGATCAACATGGCGCGCGGCTCGGTGGTCGACGAGCCGGCCCTGATCGAGGCGCTCAAAGACAAGCGCATCATGGCCGCGGGGCTCGACGTTTACGTCAAGGAGCCCGAAGTCCCGGCGGAGCTGATCGCCCTGGACAATGTCGTGCTGTTTCCCCATCTGGGCTCGGCGTCAGTACACACCCGCGACAAGATGGATCAGCTTGTCGTCGACAACATCGTCGCCTGGGCTCATGGCGAGCCACCGCTGACGCCGGTGCCGGAAACGCCGTTTACGTCCTGGGGGACGGACTAGATCATGTCCCGCCAAATTGGAAACCAGTTTCGCGAAAGGGACATGCCAAAGCAAACGGTGAATGGCGGCGCACACGCGAGGCGTCCTTAAAATGCATCGCTGTGGCGTGATCGTCGTCGGAGCTGTCGCGGCGAGCCTCTATGCCGGCGCCGGTTGGGCGCAAAATGCGCCGTCCGACACGCCCGCGGACACGCAGCCGCAGCAGGACATGCCGGAAGACGTTCCGCCGCAATTCTTAAAGCCGCAATCCTTAAGGCCACAGGACGCACCGCAAACCGCGCCGGCGCAGAATGCGCCAGCGCCAACCGCACAGCCGGCGCCGGCACCGGCAAACGGCTTGAGCGATGCGACGAATGCCATGCTCGGTGCGTGGGAATTCTCCAATGCCGACCGCGACAAGATTTGCCATTTCACTTTCCGCGCCGATTCCGCCGCCGGCGGCTATAAGCTCGACGTCGATCCGAATTGCCCAAGTCTATTTCCGTCCGCCGCCAACATGGCCGGCTGGTCGCTGGACAATTACGGCGACCTGCATCTGCTTGACGCAGAGGGCAAGAACATCGTCGATCTCAGCCAGGTCGAGGGCGGCATGTATGACGGCTTCACGCCGCAAGAAGGCCGCTACATTCTGCAGGCCGCTGCCGCGGCACCGACATTGACGGCGGACGATGTGGCCGGCGATTGGGCGGTCACGCGCGGCGCCGGCAAGCCGATTTGCGTGCTGACGCTTGCCAACAGCCCCGCCGGCGGTGCCTTGGCGTTGACCGTCAAACCGGGTTGCGATCCGTTCGTCATGAGCTTTGCGCCGAGCGCATGGCGCCTCGATCAGGGCTCGCTGGTGTTACTGTCGGCGCACGGGCAGAGTTGGCAATTCGAAGCGAACGATCCCAAAACCTGGCAACGCGTGCCGGACACCACCGACCCCGTGCTGCTGACGAAGCAGTAAGGCCTCACTCAGCAGATCATAGCCAATGAAGAAGAAGTATCAGGTCGTCATTGTCGGCGGAGGTCCCGTCGGCGTAGCGCTCGCGGTCGAACTCGGCCAGCGCGGAATTTCCTGTGCGCTGATCGAGCGCCGGCTCGAGCTGCAGCGCATTCCCAAAGGTCAGAACCTGACGCAACGCGCGATGGAGCATTTTCACGCCTGGGGTGTCGCCGATGCCGTACGCGCCGTACGCATCCTGCCGCCGGACTATCCGATGAGCGGCATCGTCGCCTACCGCAACTTGGACAGCGAATATTGGTACGCCCCGCCGCTGCGCGAGCTCGTCAATTCCTACTATTTCGAGAAGAACGAAAGGCTGCCGCAATATCTGGTCGAGGACGTGTTGCGAAAACGCATGGCGCAGCTCGCCGGCATCGACGCGCGTTTCGGCTGGAGCGCCGAAAAAGTCGAACAAGACGGCAATGGCGTGCGCGTCACCGCCGCGGGGCCGAACGGCGCGCAGGAAACGTTCGAAGCCGACTATGTGGTGGGCTGCGACGGCAGCCATTCTATCGTGCGACGCGAGATCGGCATCGCGCGCAGCGGCGCGGATTTCGACCAGGTCATGGTGCTGGCGCTGTTCCGCTCGCGCGATCTGCACGAGAAGCTCAAGCGCTTTCCGCCGCGTTCCACCTATCGCGTGCTGCACCCCGCGCTCAAGGGTTATTGGCAATTCTTCGGCCGCGTCGACGTCGGCGAAAGCTGGTTTTTTCACTCGCCGGTGCCGGCCGACACCACCAAGGACAACTACGATTTCCTGGCGCTGCTGCACAAAGCGGCGGGTTTTCCCTTCGTCTGCGATTTCGACTATGTCGGGTTTTGGGATTTGCGCATCGCGGTCGCCGAGCGTTACCAGGTGGGTCGCGCCTTCATCGCCGGTGACGCGGCGCATTCGCATCCGCCCTATGGCGGCTACGGCCTCAATAACGGGCTGGATGACGTCGCCAATCTGGGCTGGAAGCTTGCCGCCACACTGCAGGGCAGGGGCAGTGACGCCTTGCTGCACAGCTACGGCGCGGAGCGTCAGCCGATATTCATGGAAACCGGGCGCGACTTCATCGAGGCGGGAATCGAGCACGATCGAAAATTTCTCGATCGCTACGATCCCGACCGTGATCGCGCGGAATTCGAACAGGCCTGGAAAGATCAGGCCGGCGCCGCGGCGCCGCGCGTGCTGACTTATGAACCGCATTACGAGGGCTCGCCCATCGTCTACGGGCCGGCGGGCGGCGCAAGCAGCGCCAGCGGCTCGCACAGCTTCAAGGCGCGCGCCGGACATCATCTGCCGCCGCAACTTTTATCGTCCGGCCGCAACGTCTTCGAGGAACTCGGCGTGGATTTTACTCTCTTCGCCTTTGACGGCGAGGATCAGACCGCGGCAGCGTTCGACAAGGCGGCGCGCCTGGCGGGCGTGCCCCTGAAAATCGTTTGCGACAGTTACAGCGATGGGCGAACCGCCTATGGGGCGAAGCTCATTCTGGTTCGGCCCGACCGTTATGTCGCCTGGACCGGCGACCGGGCGCCGGCCGACGCCGGCGCGATCCTGGCCAAGGTCGCGGGCCGGGCATAGTGCAAGATCGGTCTTATGCGCTTAAATACTCTCAAATCAGCGAAACTGCAGTCACAGGGAGATCATTGCAATGACGGCACCGCTTCCCACACGTAAGCTCGGTTCGTCCGGGATCGCATCATCGGCGATCGGGCTAGGCTGCATGTCGCTATCCGGCGTTTATGGTTCCACCGATGACGCCAATGCCATCGCGCTGATCCACGAGGCTTTGGATCGCGGCATCACCATGCTCGACACCTCGGATGCCTACGGCGCCGGTCACAACGAGGAACTGGTCGGCAAAGCGATCAAAGGCCGCCGCTCGCAAGTGGTGCTGGCGACCAAGTTCGGTAATCTCGGCGGACGCGGCGGCAAGGTCGCCGACGGCCGGCCCGAATTCGTCATCAGCTCCTGCGAGGCGAGCCTCAAGCGCCTCGGTGTCGATGTGATCGATCTGTACTACCAGCACCGCATCGATCCGACGGTGCCAACCGAGGATACGGTCGGCGCCATGGCCAAGCTTGTTCAGCAGGGCAAGGTGCGCGCATTGGGCCTGAGCGAGGCCAGCCCGCAAACCATTCGCCGCGGCCACGCCGTGCATAAAATTGCGGCGGTGCAGAACGAATATTCCTTGCTGTACCGCACCGAGGGCGAGGAGACGCTGCAAACCACGCGGCAGCTTGGCATTGCCTTCGTGGCTTATTCGCCTCTCGGCCGGGGTCTCCTCACCGGCGTCGTCGAGGATCCCAAGACGCTCGCCGATAACGACGCCCGCAAGCGGCATCCGCGATTTGCGGCGGAAAACATCGATCACAATAAAGGCCTGGTGCAAAAAATCGCCGACATGGCGCGCAAGAAAAACTGCACGGCCGGACAGCTCGCACTCGCTTGGCTCTTGGCGCAGGGCGACGACATCGTGCCGATCCCCGGCACCAAGCATAAGGACCGGCTGATCGAGAATGTCGGGGCGCTGTCGGTGAAGCTCAGCGCCGACGAACTGGCGCAGATTTCCAGCGCGGTTCCGGCCGGCGCCGTCGCCGGTCTGCGCTATCCCGAAGGCCAGATGAAGAGCGTTTATGTCTGAAACGCTTCGTTGCCGGCCGCTATGATTTAGTATCGGCCAATAGCGCCGCCATCACACGCTCGCGGGTCAGCGGCAGATCGCGCAGTCTTGCGCCGAGCGCACGTGCGACGGCGTTGCCGATGGCGGCTGCCGTTGGGCCCGCCGTCGCCTCGCCAACGCCGAGCGGCGGCTTATCCGATACGGGATCGACCAGTTCGACCGTGACTTCCGGCACCTCGGAGAATTTCAACACCGGATAATTGTCCCAATCGCGCCCGCGGATGCCGGAACTGTCGAGCCGCACTTGCTCTTTCAACACCCAGCTCACCGCCTGCAGGATACCGCCTTCGAGCTGATTGATCGCGCCGTCCGGATTGACCACGAGTCCCGCGTCGGTGGCGCACCATACGCGCGTCACCTTGATGTCTTCCGCCACGGCCACCTGCGCGACCACCGCGGCATAGGCGGCGCGGTTCTTGTAGCGAGCAAAGCCGATGCCGATCGCCGGCTCGCTCACGATGCGCTTCTTCCAGTCGCACATGCGTGCGACGTGCTCGATCACGCCGCGAGCGCGCATGTCGTCGAGCAGCGACAGACGGTAGTCGACCGGATCGGCGGCAGCTCGCTCGGCGAGCTCATCGATGAACGATTCGATGGCGAAGACGTTCGGCATGGCGCCAAGCCCGCGCAACGCCGAGGTGCGCACCGGGACGTGCGGAACGAGGTGGTGCACGATGCGCTTACCGGCAATGGCATAGAGCGGTTCGCCGTTACGCGTGGCGCCGCCGCCGGAGGTTTCCGGCACGTCGGCCGGCGGTGGCGGCGGCGGCGGATTCGGCAGCGCTTCAGCGGCGAGGAGATTGCCGAGGCCCGGGCGCGCATTATGGGTGGCGCTCCATATTTCCGTCGTCCAATCCACCGGTCGGCCGGTGTCGTCGAGAGCGGCGCGGACATTCACGACCATCGACGGACTGACCGGCTCGAAGCCAAACTCTTCCTCGCGGCGCCAGCGCACGCGAATAGGCTGGCCGGGCCGTAAGCAAGCAATCGCGGCCGCATCCGCCGCGGCGTCATCGGCGCCGTTATGACCGTAACAGCCGACACCTTGGACGTGCTTGACCGCAATTGCTGCCGGTTCGAGCTTGAGCATCTGCGAAAGCGATTTGCGCAACGGAAATACGCCTTGCGAATGCGTCCAGACGGTCAGTTGGCCGTTGTGGAATTGTGCCAGCGCGCATGACGGGGCGATCGAGGCATGGGCCAGATAGGGCCGGCTGTATCGCGCTTCGTATTGCCGTATGCGTGGCGGAGTGTCGGACTCGGGCACGCCGATCACCCGATCGATCGACGGCTGCTGCAACAGCGAATGCGCGTCTTCATGAATGGCGCTGATCGGCTCGATACCGTCCCAGGTGACATGCGCCGGTGCTTTGGCGGCAACCGCCTCGACTGCCGACTCGTCCGCGCCGACGATGGCGAGGAAATTGCCGCTGCGCAGGATCTCGATCGGCTGTTTGGTGCCGCGGCGGATCGCGGTCTCGTCGATGGAAACGATCGACGCCGTCCGTCCCGGCTGCCGCACGACGCGCGCATGTAACATGCCGTCAAGCGCCATGTCGTGGATGAACGCCTCCGTGCCGAACACTTTGGCGGCAAGGTCGACTCGCGGCGCGCTGCGGCCGACGAGGGCATGATCGGCGGCGGGCTTGAGCGTCGCTCGGGCGGTCGCGTGGCCGGTCAGATCGACCGCAGCGGCGAGCGTCCAGTAATCGTCGCCGGTCGGAACGCCGCGGCAAGTGATCGCGCCGTTTTTCACCGCCAAGTCGGCGAGCGGAAGACGTCGCGCTGCCGCAACGTGCTCCAGGAAGAGGAGCTTGATCTCGGCGCAGGCCAATTGCAGCGCGACGGCGCCGAACTGAATCGATTGGCTGCCCGCGGTGAAACCCTCGTTCGGCGTGCGCGTGGTATCGCCCGTTTGCAGCAGGATGCGGTCCGGCGCGATGTCGAGCTCGTCGGCGGCCACTTGAATCATCGCGGTCAGCACGCCCTGGCCGATCTCGACCCGCCCGGTGGATACGACAGCTTTGCCGTCGGCGCGGAACGTCACCCACTGATCGAGCCGCGGATTGTCGGCAAGCAGCTGCGGCAGCGTTGGCGCATTCACGCCGGCACCTTGCGCATCGATTCGGCGGCGCGCTGCACAGCGCGGATAATGCGGTTATGCGTGCCACAGCGGCAGATATTGCCGTCGAGCGCCGCTGCGATATCGGCCCGCGTCGGCGAGGGATTGGCTGCGAGAAGCGCACTCGCCGCCATGAGGATGCCGGTGAGGCAATAGCCGCACTGCCCGGCCTGCTCATCCAGGAACGCCTGCTGCAAGGGGTGTGGTCTATCGGGCGTGCCGAGGCCCTCGATGGTGACGACGGATTTGCCGGCGACGCTCCAGATCGGCTTGGTGCAGGATTTCTCCGGCTTGCTGTCGACCAGCACCGTGCAGGTTCCGCACTGCTCAAGTCCGCAGCCGAATCGCGTGCCCTTCAGCCCGAGCCGGTTGCGCAGCACGTCGAGCAGCGACGTTTCCTCGTCGTCGGCGACGGAGACCGGCTTTTCATTCACCGTCAGTTCAAAACTCGGCATCGGCACGTCGCTCGTTCGCAGTTGAACACGGTATTGCGTCAGATAATCACCTAGCACAAGGCGGCGCCATATTGCCCGATACGGCGGTGTGCGGGCAACGGTCTGCCCTCGCGCCACCGCCGTCGCGCCACTCATCCCCCCTGACGCGTCCACGGCAATTCGATAGACTAACGCAGACTACCGCGGATCAGCAGCGGCACAGGAAATATAATGCCCGTTCGCATCATCGGCATGATCGGCGTAACGCCGCCTTCGAGCGCCGCCACTTTGCATGTCATCGAAGGCGGGCTGTCGCCGCGCCATGTGGTCGACGCGGCCCGCGCCCACGAGCGAGCCGGATTCGATCTGGTGCTGGTCGGCTATTCCTCGTCTTCGGCGGAAGGATTTCTGGTCGCACTGCACGCAGCCGGGCACACCGAGCGGCTCGGTTATCTTATCGCGCACCGGCCGGGCTTCGTGGCGCCGACCTTGATGGCGCGCAAGATTGCGACTTTCGATCATCTCACCGGCGGCCGGCTCGCCATGCACATCATCACCGGCAAGACCGACGACGAACAGGAAGGCGACGGCGATTTCACGCCGAAAACGGAACGCTACCGGCGCGCCGCCGAATATCTGGAACTGATGAAGCTTGCCTGGTCGAGCGAGGCGCCGTTCGATTTCGAGGGCGATTTCTATCGGGTGAAGGGTGCTCATTCCGATGTGCGTCCGCTGCAGCAGCCGCATCCGCTGTTGTTCTTCGGCGGGGCGTCGGACGGCGCGCTGGAGATGGGCGCGCGGCTTTGCGACGTCTATGCCATCTATGCCGAGCCGCTGGCCTCGACGCGCGAGCGCATGAAAGAATTTAGCGGCCGCGCCGGAGCGTTTGGCCGTACGCCAGGGTTCAATGTCTCGGTGCGGCCGATCATTGCCGCGAGTGAGGTCGCCGCCTGGGACAAAGCCAACACGATCCTCGCCGCAATGACAGGAAAGAAAGGCTGGAGCCGGCAAGAGGCCATGACCGGGCCGGTCGACAATGCCGGCAAGCGATTGATGGGCTTCGCGCTCGAAAGCGACGTGCACGACGAACGGCTGTGGATGCCGATTGCGCGGGCGACCGGTGCGCTCGGCAACACCTCATGTCTCGTCGGCACGCCGGAGCAGGTGGCGCAAGCCATCCTGCGCTATTACCGGCTTGGCGTCGGTTCGTTTTTGATCCGCGGCTTTGATCCGTTGAACGACACGGAAGATTTCGGCCGCGAGCTCATCCCACGCATCAAGGCCGGCGCCGCCGAGATCGACCGGGCGCAAGACGCATCGCGCGGCCTTCAGTCGATCTCGGCGGTGTCGCCGGCGAATTCCATCGGGCAATAGAAGCCGCCGTGGAATTGCGCGGCGATCTCGTTTTCCTTCACGCCCGCCGCCAGAATTTCCGCCGCGAAGCTTTCCGAATCGTCCGCCGGCCGATAGCCGAGAAACTTGACGTTGCTGTTGTCCCAGCGGCTGCGCAGATTGTTGGAGACGCCGTAGACGGTGACGAAGTGATAATGCGGATGATCGATGCAGCGCCGCACCAGCTGCACCATGTCGGGGTGACTGATCCAGGTCAGAAGCTGGCGCGCATCGGCTGGCCGGTCCGGATTGCGGAACGTGCCGATGCGCAGGCAGGCGACGCTCAAGCCGTATTTGTCGGCGTAGAGCCGGCCGACCGCCTCGCCGAACACCTTCGACACGCCGTAGCGCGTATCCGGCCGCGGCACCACACGGTCGTCGATGAACCGTTCGCGCCGGTGAAAGCCGACAGCATGATTTGAGCTGGCGAAGATCAGCCGTTTGACGCCTTGGCGGCGCGCAGCCTCGAAGGCGTTGTAACAACCTTCGATATTGAGCGGCAGCACCTTGTCCCATGGCGATTCGACCGACGCGCCGGCCAAATGCACGACACAATCGATGCCGGCCATGGCCCGTTCCATCGCCGCCGTGTCGCGAATATCGGCGGCGACAATCTCTTCGCCGGATTCGGCTTTGCCCAGCGGCGCAATGTCGAGCAGGCGAATGAGCGGATAGGCGCCACGCAGGCCCGCCCGTAATGCCACGCCGATTTGCCCGGCCGCGCCGGTGATCAGTATTCGCGTCATGTCCGATCCTCACGTTAGCCGTCCGCCCGCGTCTTGCAGTGCGGCCGCGAACCACCAATACTCACGCCTAACGGTGTCTTCGGCAAATCGCCGCTTGGCGGTAAGGTGGTGCCGTGGCGTTTGGGTTTAAGCGCAGAGCTTCGAGTGCGGGCGCAACCGGTCTCGCAATGGCGCTGGTTCTCATGGCATTTGTCATGGCGCCGCAGCCGGCGGCGGCACAGGGTTTTTTCGATTTTCTATTCGGTGGTCAGCAGCAGCAACCGCCGCCGCAGAATCCCGAACTGCCGCCGCCGCCACCCGGGATCGGCCGCGTGGCGCCGGCGCCGCTCGGACCGGAGCGCGTCAACGAGGGCGCCGGTTCCACCGGGCATACCGTCGCTTTTTGCGTGCGGCTGTGCGACGGCCAGCACTTTCCGCTGGAGCAGATGGCAAACTCCACCCCGGTCGAAACCTGTGGCGCAATCTGCCCGAGCAGCCAGACCAAGGTCTTCTTCGGCGCCGAGATCGACGCCGCCAGAGCGAGCGACGGAACGCATTATGCCGATCTCAAGACGGCGTTTCTGTACCGCAAGCAGCTCGTCGCCAATTGCACCTGCAACGGCAAGGATGCATTCGGCCTGGTTTCGATCGACGTGAAGACCGACCCCACTTTGCGGCCCGGTGACGTGGTCTCGACCAAAGAGGGGCTTGAAACGTTTAATGGCAAGAGCGGAAAGGCGGGCGCCTTCACCCCGGTCACCCCCGCCGCACTCGGGCCGCAGCTGAATTCGATTACCTCGCCACAGGGGGCCGCCGCGGCCGCCGCCGCCGCCGACAAAGCCGGAGCGAAACCGGCGGCAAATCCGGCGCAGCGCTGACCGCAATGACAAACGCACCGCTCGTCTCCGGCGTTCACGCGGCATTGCCCGGCGTGAATCTCTGGTTCGTCGATACCGGCGGTGGCGGCGTGCCGCTCGTGCTCTTGCATCCGAATACCGGAACGATCGAGATTTGGAGGCCGCAGATCGCGCCGTTGTGTCATGCCGGCTACCGGGTCATTGCCTTCGATCGCCGCGGCTGGGGCAAGAGTGTGCCGGTTCCGGAGACCGGTCCGCAGCCAGGCAGTATCGCCGGCGATCTCGATGCGCTGGCCGATCATCTTGCGCTCGATAAATTTCATCTGCTCGGCGTCGCCGGTGGCGGTTTTGCCGCCTTGGATTTTGCGGCGTGGCGGCCGCAGCGGCTGCGCAGCCTCATCGTCGGCGCGTCCACCGGTGCCATCGCCGATCAAGAGATGGCGGATTTCATTGCGCGCATCGCCATTCCGGATATCCGCAAGCAATCGGCGCATTATCGGGAAATCGGAGCGTCTTATCGCGGCGCCAATCCGCAAGGCACCAAACGCTGGATTGAGATCGACGAGCAGGCGCGCCAGGCGGGCGCGGGGTTTCAGCCGCAACTGCGCACGCCTAATACCTTTGCCAAGATCGCAACCATTCCGACGCCCACGCTCGTCATCGCGGCGGACGCCGATCTGTTGGCGCCGCCGGCCTTGATGCGACTGTGGGCGCGCCACATGCAAAATCACGAATGGGCGGCGATCCCTGATGCCGGCCATGCCATGGCCTGGGAGCGGCCCGGCACGTTCAACGACATCGTTCTCGATTTTCTCGACCGGCATTGAACAGGCCGAGGTAAAGACGGTGACCGCGTCCCTCTACATCCTCGTCCGACTCTGGATCCACAAGGGTCGCGAGACGGAATTCGAGGCCTACGAGACCAGAGTGTCGCGCATCATGGCGCGCTATGGTGGCGTCATTGAACGTGCGATCCGGCCGTCAGCAGCGTCGGAAAGGCCGGACGAGCCTTTCGAAGTCCACGTGGTCAAATTTCCCAGTCGGGAACTCTATGACGCGTATTTGGATGATGCAGAGCGCCGTTCCTTGAGTGAGAAGCGCGCTGCCGTAATCACAAACAGCGATGTTCTCGTCGGAGCGTCAGGGCCGACCTACGGCGCCTGAAGCGCCGCTGACGCTAGTCGCGCCGTATGCTAAAAAGCCCACGCACAAACATCCCCCTCACAACCCAGGTAGTACCGCGCCCATGCCCAAGCTTTACGAAGCCCTCGCCGACGCATTCCTTGCCGAGGGAACGGACACCCAGTTCGTCCTGATGGGTGACGGCAACATGCATTGGTCGACCGCCTTCGCCAAATTGCCGGGCGTGCATACCGTCCACGTGCGGCATGAGCACGTTACCGTTGCGGCGGCGACGGCCTATCACATAGCGACCGGCAAAGTCGCCGTTGCCTCGGTCACTTGCGGCCCCGGCGTGACCCAGTTGATGACGGCGCTGCCGGCCGCGGTTCGCGCCCGCCTGCCGATGGTGGTGTTTGCCGGCGAGTCGCCGATCAACGCCAAGTTCTACAACCAGTATATCGACCAGGCGCCGCTGGTGACGGCGACCGGAGCGCGTTACGTCGCCGCGCATAGCGTGCCGCGCATGATGGACTCCGTGCGCGAGGCGTTTCACATCGCCAAGTACGAGCGGTGCCCGGTGGTCTTGGGCATTCCCTACGACCTGCAGAAGGTCGAATACATGGCCAACCAGCCCTACGAGACCTCGGCGATGTACCAGCCCGCGGTCGGGCGCATGCAGCCCGATCCGCAGCTCGTGGCCGAGACTGTCGAGCGGCTCGTCGCGGCAAAGCGGCCGATCATCCTCGGTGGCCGTGGCGTGCTGTGGTCCGGCGCGCGCGATGCGGTGATCAAGCTTGCCGATCGCTGCGGCGCGTTACTCTCCAACACGCTGCCCGCGCGCGGTCTTTTTCATGACCATCCGTTCGGGCTCGGCATCGCCGGCAGCTATTTCACCGCATTGGGCAAAGAGATGTACGAAACCGCGGACGTCGTACTCGCGGTCGGTACCAGCCTGTCCTACTACGTCGGTGGCGGGCACTACTGGGGAAAGGCCCTCAAGATCCAGTTGGATGACGCCCCACGCGGCCTGCGCGATGGACAGAAGGCCGCCGATATCTACGTCAGGTCGGATGCGCTCACGGGCGTCGAGGCCATCCTTGCCGGCCTCGACAAGAAACTCGGCGCCGGCAAACCGACGGCGGCGGCGATACGCTCAAAGGAGCTCGCGCATCGCATCGCCACCGAGCCGCCGGACTCGATGGCGTTCGACATCGAGCCGGGTGTGCTGGATCCACGCGAAGTGATCCGGGCCATCGATGCGGTCATTCCGAAGGATTGGGACTGCGTCGTCGGCGGTGGCCATCAGGCCTATTTCAACACCCAGATGCGTGGCCGGCCGGCGGAGCGCTACACGACGGTCCGGGAATTCGGCGCGGTCGGCAACGGCCTGTCCTATGCGCTCGGCGTCGCGGCTGCGCGCCGGCAGGGCGGCGCGGGCAAGATCGTGCTGTTCGAGGGCGACGGCGGCTTGTTGTTCCATATCCAGGAACTCGAGACGCTCAAGCGCTGTGGCTTTCGCATCCTGATCTGCGCGATGAACGACGGCGGCTATGGCTCGGAGTTTCATAAGCTGCGTGCCGACGGCATCGACGATAGCCTGGCGGTGTTCGGCCGGCCGCCGCTGCACGACATCGCCCGCGGCTTCGGCCTGCGCGGCCACGAGATCCGCGATGTGTCGGTCATCCCAAAACTGTTCGCCGACTTCGCCGCCCAGGGCGACAGCGAAATCTGGAACATCCAAATTTCAGATAAGGTCACGGCACCGATCATCCGCCAAACCATCAAGCGCGGGCATGGGAATATGTGAGTGAGTAGCCCGGGTTGAGCAACGCGAAATCCGGGATTATCCGGCCAGGCTTGCCCCGGTTTTCGTTTCACTCAATCCGGCCTGCGCTTTCTGTCATCATCCGCGGATGCGGATGATCCAGTAATCGCGGGCGCTGCAATCTACCTTCGATGCTTGCGGTCCCTGGATGCTCCGCCTTCCGCCCACCCGGAGTCATTGCGAAAGCTGTATAAGGGTCTCGGCCTTGGGGGACTGTCGTGGACGCATCCAGTTATCTCTACACAATCGCCACCGTCGGCATGACCTTCGCCGGCCTGTCCGTCCTGACAATGATCCTTCGGCAACTGCTCGGGGGTCGAATAACCAAGTGGGACAGCTGGGTGACCCGCACTTGGATTCAACTGGGATTCATGACGACATTCGGCGCGATCCTGCCGCCGCTGTTGGTATTGTTTGCAGCCCCAGCGCCGATCGTTTGGCGTATTTCAAGCGGCATCATGGCTGTCATTCTCGGCAGCTGGGCGCTGACATTTCCGCGCCGCCGGCAGGCCGTGAACCCGACGCCTCTGCCGCTACAGGTGGTGATATACGTGCTGTCGATGGATATCGCTGCGCTGGCTTTGGCGGCAAATGCAATTATTGTTCCCGGCGGACTATTGGCGGGCGTTTACGCCGCGGCAGTGACCGCGATCCTGATCGGTGCCGGATTGTTGTTCCTGTTCACGTTCGTGTATTGGTATGACGCGACGATCGGCGACGAGCAACCGAAATGGTAAACAAGCGTAGGGTGGGCATCGCGCCTGTCCGGCGCATCACGCGTGGGCAAAATCGTGCGGGCGCGATGTCCACGCGGAAACTATGAGCAGACGATTTTGTCCACCCTACAGCCTGCTGCAAAAAGTCGGCTTCACGTTCGAGAGCGAGCCGGTATAGCAGCCTGCCAAGCGGCTACACCAACACGTAAGCGGCGAGGATGACAAAACCGCTGATGGCGATCGTGGCGTGAATGCCGATCAGTGCGCCGGTGCGGCGGCTGTTGGCGAGGCGGGTGACGAAAATGCCGCCGCCGAGCAGCGCCGCGAGCGCAATGAGCCCAAGGCTGATCTCGCCGAAACCGGCCGTGCCCCGATCGGGCCGCAGTGGCGGATTGTGGAGCGCGAAGAGAAGGCAGGCGAGGCCGCCGATGCCAATGAGGCCGTGCAGCGCCGCCAGCCGCCACCGTCCCGCACTTCGCGGATCGTTGCGCAGATGCATGACGAAAAGCACTGAGCCCAAGAGGACGGCGATGCCGAGAACGGCGAATGCGGTGTTCAAGATTGGCACGAGGCGACGATCCTTCTTGCGCGTGACGGCTATACCCCGGCCGCGAACGCTCCGCGCAACAGATCGCGCGAGGGTTCCGAGCCGTCAACCAGCCGCAACGTGCGCCGCTTGATCTTCCAGCCGGACGGCGTGCGGACCAGATCCCAGCGGTTGGTCACCACGCGGTGGATATGATAGCCCCGCGATACGCCATGGTTGGGGACTTCGACCGGCTCCCCGGATTTATTGGGGGTGAGAATTTGCAGGTACGATATGACCACCGCGGTATCGCCGTCGACCGTAATGTGAGGCAAGCCGGTGAAATGGGCGAGTCCGCCGGCGATCGCGGCTTGATGGGCCGGACTTTGCAGCATGGCGCCGATGACCGTGTTGCCGTTGGCGCTGGTCAGCCCGGGGCCGCGGTCAAATACGCCGTCTTCACTGTAAACCGCCTCGGCGTAGGCCGCGGCGCCGGTATCGGCGCTCGGCGGATGTCCCGCGATCAGATTGTAGATTTCGAGCCGGTCCTCGATGGCGCGGATGCGCTGTTCCAGGCTTAGGCGTTGTTCGGCCATCATCAAATCCCCGAATTTGTGATTCACAGCGTTGATCGACTTATATTATCATCGGCTTAGGGCAGTTTTGCAGATCGCGCTTGCTTCCGCCTTTAGGCCGTCGCGTTGCGAACTCAGGGGGAACTCATGACGTCCCGCGGCGAACTCGATCGCCGTAGTTTTCTTGTTGGCACCGGCGTGGCCGGCGGCGGCTTGGCGCTCGGTCTGGCTATTCCGTTCGCGCGCGGTTCGGCCGCGCCGAGCAAAGGCGCCGGCGCAGGCTCGGACGTTACCTGCTGGGTCGTGGTCGCGCCCGACAATACGGTGATTATACGCGTCGCGCATGCGGAAATGGGCCAGGGCGCCTTGACCGGCCTCGCCATGCTGGTGGCCGAGGAACTCGAATGCGACTGGGCGACCGTCAAAACCGAATTCGTATCGGCGACCGAAAATCTCCGCCTTGACGAGATTTGGGGCGACCTCTCCACTGGAGCGAGCCGTTCGATCGCCTCCTCGCAGGAGGAGTTGCGGCGCGCCGGCGCGACCGCGCGCGAAATGTTGATCGCAGCCGCTGCGGCACGGTGGCGCGTCGCTGCCGCCGACTGCAGTGCGCAACAGAGCATGATCGTGCATCGGCCGAGCGGTCGCAGTTTGAGCTTCGGCGCCGTCGCCGACGATGCCGCGAAGATCGCACCGCCGGCCGACGTGGCAGTGAAGCCGCCGTCGGCATGGAAACTCGCCGGTACGCCGCGCAAACGGCTCGATGTGGCCGACAAGGTCATGGCCAAGCCGGTCTTTGCCATCGACGTTCGGCTGCCGGGCATGCTGTACGCGGCAATCGCGCAATGCCCGGTGTTCGGCGGGATGCTGAAATCGGTGGACCGGACGACGATCGCCGGCATGGCGGGCGTGCGCGGCGTGGTGCCGATGCCGGATGCGGTGGCCGTGGTCGCGGACTCATGGTGGCGCGCCAAGCGCGCGGTCGAGGCGCTGCGCATCGTTTGGGACGACTGCGGCAACGCGCAAGTGTCGAGCGCCACGATCGCGCAGACCGTGCAAGCCGGGCTTACGGCGGCGCAAGCGCAAATCGGCCGCGCCGACGGCGATGCTGCCGGCGCGCTGCGCGGTGCCGTCACACGGCTGGAGGCGGATTATACCGTGCCGTTTCTGGCGCACGCGACCATGGAACCGCAGACCTGTACGGCGCATGTCAAGCCCGATGGCGTCGAGATTTGGGCGCCGACGCAGAGTCCGGCCACCGCGCTTGCCACCGCGGCGATTGCCGCGGGCGTGAGTAACGACAAAGTCACGGTGCATCGCATGATGCTCGGTGGCGGCTTCGGCCGGCGGGCGCCGATCCAGGAATATGTGCGCCAGGCCGTCGTCATTGCCAGGGAGTTCGAACAGCCGGTCAAGCTTGTCTGGTCGCGCGAGCAGGATATCGCGCACGACCTTTATCGTCCGTTCGGCATGGCGCGGCTGACCGCCGGCCTCGATGACGCGGGCATGCCGGTCGCATGGACGGTTCGCTTGGCCGGTCCGTCCTTCGTCGCTTCGCTGGTGCCGGGCTTCGGCAACGACATCATCGACCGGACGTTTGTCAGCGGTCTCGCCGAAGAAATGCCGTATGACGTGCCGAATTATCTGGTCGATTATGTCATTTGCCCGACCTCGGTGCCGCTCGGTGTCTGGCGCGCGATCAACTACACGCAGAATGCGTTCTACAAGGAATGTTTTGTCGACGAGATGGCGCATGCCGCCAAGGCCGATCCCTATCTCTACCGGCGCCGGCTGTTGCGAAACAGCCCGAAGAATCTCGCCGTGCTCGACGCCGCCGCGCAGCGTTCCGGTTGGGGTCGGTCACTGCCGGCCGACGTTTACCGCGGCATCGCGGTGAACGAGGCGTGCGGCAGCTTTTGTGCGCAGGTCGTCGAGGCCTCCGTGACCGGCGGCGACATCCGCGTGCATCGCGTCGTGTCGGCGATCGATTGCGGCCATGTCGTCAATCCGCTTTCCATCGAAATGCAAATGCAAGGCGCCGTCGTTTATGCGCTGACCGCCGCACTGGAAGGCGAAATCACCATCAAGGGTGGCGCCGCCGAGCAAGCGAACTTCGACACCTACCGGATGCTGCGGCTGGCCGATGCCCCGGTCGTCGAAAGCGTGATTGTGCCGAGCGGCGATTTCTGGGGCGGCGTCGGCGAACCGCCGGTGCCGCCATTGGCACCGGCGCTATGCAACGCCATTTTCGCCGCGACCGGCAAACGCGTCCGCTCGCTGCCGATCAAGAATCTAGATCTGCACAACGGAATTTGAGGCTGGCGCGCAATCGCTTCAACGCGCGGGGCTCAATGCCGTCCGAACAATTTGTCGAGCAGCCAGAAATCAAGCCCGCTGCCGTTGTTTTGCTGGGTGCCCTGCGGCGCACCGCCGGCCGCAGTGGGTGGCGTCATCGGTGCCGGCGGCGCCGGATTGAGCCAAGAGCCGTCGTTAAGCCCGGGCAGCGGTGCCGGCGCTATGCCGGCATGTGCGACCTTCATGAAGCGGCTCCAGATTTCAACCGGCAGGCCGCCGCCGACCGCGCGTTTGGTCGGCGTATCGTCGTCGTTGCCGAGCCACACGCCGGTGACCAGATGCGACGTGTAGCCGATGAACCAGGCGTCGCGATAATCCTGGCTGGTGCCGGTCTTGCCGGCCGCTTGCCAGCCGGGCAGGCTTGCAGAGCGTGCGGTGCCGGAAACGAGCGTCTGCTGCATCATGGTGTTCATCATGCCGACGTAACGCGGATCGACGATACGGCCGAGCGGCTGCGCCGAGCGCTCGTAGAGCGTCTTGCCGTCGGCGGTGCGGATGCGTTCGACCACGTGCGGCGAGATCGCCAATCCGCCATTGGCGAAGGTTGCGTAGGCGGCGACCATCTCAAACGGCGAAACGTCCGAGGTGCCGAGTGCGATCGACGCATTGGGATCGAGCAGAGAGGTGATGCCGAGCCGGTAAGCGGTGCGGATGACGGCGTCGGGACCGAATTCGAGCGTGAGCCGAACTGACACGGTATTGAGCGAATTGGCGAGCGCCTGGGTGAGCGTCACCGGTCCCCAATACTGGTGCTCGAAATTCTCCGGCTTCCAGCCCTTCACCGCGATCGGCGCATCCTCGCGGATCGTATCGGGCGTCAACCCGTGCTCCAGCGCGGTTAGATAAACAAACGGTTTGAACGCTGAGCCGGGCTGACGCTTGGCGTCGATGGCGCGGTTGAATTGACTCTCGCCGTAATTTTTCCCGCCGACCAGCGCCCGCACCACGCCGTCCGGCGTCATCGTCACCAGCGCGCCTTCGCCGATATCGAGCTTCCCGCCCTTGACGTTAAGCGCATCGACCAAGGCCTGTTCGGCCGCGTTTTGCAGTGCCGGATCGATGGTGGTCTCGACCACGATATCCTGATCGATATTGCCGACGATGCTGTCGACCGCATCCATTACCCAGTCGGCGACATAATTGGCCGTGCCGGCGCCCGCCGGCTTGATCGCGCGCGCCGGATGCGCGAGCGCGAGCTTGGCCGCGCTTTCACTGATCATTTTTTGCTCCGCCATGTCGGCGATGACCAACGCCGCGCGGCGCGCTGCGCCGTTCGGGTTGTGATTGGGCGCGAGCCGTGACGGCGATTGCACCAGTCCGGCCAGCATCGCCGCTTCCGGCAGGGTCAATTGCCGTGCCGATTTGCCGAAATAGCGCTGCGCAGCGGCCTCGACACCATAGGCGCCGGAGCCGAAATAGACTCGATTGAGATAGAGATCGAGGATTTGCGCCTTGCTGTATTTGTGCTCGAGCCACAGCGCCAGCACGATCTCCTGCAATTTGCGCGAAACGGTGCGCTGCTGCGTGAGGAACAAATTCTTGGCGAGCTGCTGGGTGATGGTCGAGCCGCCTTCGGAAACGCCCCGATGCAGAACGTCAGCGATCCCGGCGCGGAGAATGCCCCAGGGATCGACGCCGAAATGCGAATAGAAGCGGCGATCCTCGATGGCGACGAAGGCGTTGGGGACGTAGTCCGGCAATTGTGCAAGCGGCACCGACGCGCCGCCCATCTCGCCGCGCGACGCCAGCGTCGCGCCGTTGTCGCCGAGGATCAGCACCGAAGGCGGCCGCTTGGGAATTTCCAGCGACTGGATCGGCGGCAGATGGATGCCAATCCAGATGAGCGTGCCAACGCCGGCGATCGCCGCCCACAAGGCCAGCACCGCGCCCCAATACAACACGCGGCCGATCCGCAGCCGGCCCATTGACGACGCCCTGGAGGACGTGCCGGACCAAGCCTTGGACCAAGTCTTGGGCTTGCGCTTTTTGCGCGACGGCGAGGCAGCGCTGCGGGCCTTGCCGCCGCCGTTAGAGGTACGTCCCTTGGGCGGCCCGCCGATACGGTCCGCCGCGCGCAGACGCAGATCGAAACCGCCGCTGTCGCCGGTCTGCTTGCGCCGCTCGCGCCACGCCATAGCCGCTTATGTCCCGCCCGCAGCGCCTCATTACGCGCGGCAGACACCGTAGTTTGGCCGCTTTAAGGGGGGGTTACTGGCTGGAATTGCCGGACCCGGCATCGGCTTCCTGCCGGTGCGGGAAAGGGCGAGTCGAAAAATCACTCCGCCGCCGTCTGCGCCTCGTCCTTTAACGGGGCGAACAGCGCCAACAGCGGCCGCTTGATGGCGGCCTGCCGGGCTGGCCCGGTAATCTGGGCGCTGAGAAGGTCGGTCACGTAGAACACGTCGACAGCGCGCTCGCCGAAGGTCGCGACATGGGCCGAGGCGATATTTAGATTGAGCGTGGAGAGCGTCGTCGTCAGTTCGTAGAGCAGGCCCGGGCGGTCGAGGCCGGTGACCTCGACCACGGTGTAACGGTTCGACCATTGATTGTTGATGCTGACCTCGGGCTCGATGGCAAACGCCTTGAGGCGGCCTCGGGGTGGCACGCGCTTTGCCACCACGTCGGGCAATTTGATCAGTCCGCGCACCGCCTTTTCGATGGACTCGCCGATCCGCGCGCCGCGGCGTGCCTCGTCTTCGTCGCGCTCGAACTCGCGCGACAACGCGATGGTGTCGAGCGCCAGCCCGTCGGTGGTGGTGAAAATCTGGGCGTCGACGATATTGGCGCCGGCCAGCGCGCAGGCGCCGGCGACGATCGACAACAGCCAGGGATGGTCCGGCGCGAAGACGGTAAGTTCGGTGACGCCGCGCGCGGCGTCGAAGCCGACGCTGGTCGCCAGCCGCTTGCCGGCCGCTTCGCTGTCGCGAACGAAGCGCGCATGCGCGAGCTTGTGCGGCAGATCGACCTTGAGCCAATAGGCGGGATAAAGCCGGTCGATGTGATGCTGCAACTGCTGTTCCGGCCACTCTTGGAGTTCGGCGCGGAATTCGCGCTGCGCGATGGCGACGCGCTGCGCCCGGTTGACCTCGGAGAAGCCGCCGGTCAGCACCGGCTCGGTCTCATAGTAAAGCGTACGAATGAGCTGGGCCTTCCAGCCGTTCCACACACCAGGGCCGACGGCGCGGATGTCGGCGGTGGTCAGGATGGTCAGTAGCTTCAATCGCTCCAGCGATTGCACCACGGCGGCGAAGTTCTCGATGGTTTTTCGGTCGGACAAATCGCGCGACTGCGCCACCGTCGACATCACCAGATGGACCTCGACCAGCCAGGCGACAAGTTCGGTTTCCGCGGCGTTCAATCCGAGCCGCGGAGAAAGCCGGCGGGCGATGCGGGCGCCGGCCAGCGAATGGTCCTCGATGCGCCCTTTGGCGATGTCGTGCACAAACAGGACGACGCAAAGCACGGCGCGATGCCGCGGCTGGATAGTTCTGATCAGCTCATTGGCCAGGCCGAGTTCCGGATTATTGCCGCGCGCGATCTCGTTCAAAGCGCCGATACAGCGGATGAGATGCTCGTCCACCGTATAGTGGTGATACATGTTGAATTGCATCATCGCCACGATGCGGCCGAATGAATGCACGAAAGCGCCGAGCACGCCGGCTTCGTTCATGCGCCGCAGTACGGTTTCGGCGTCGTTGGTGGACGTCAGAATATCCAGAAACAGCCGGTTGGCTTCCCTGTCTTCGCGCACCTCCTTGTCGATCAGCTTGAGCGACCGCGTGGCGATGCGCATGGCCTCGGGGTGGAAAGCCAGATTGTGCTGTTGCGCCAAATGGAACAGCCGGATCAGGTTGACCGGGTCGCGCCGGAACACATCGGCCCGCGCGATATTGATGCGGTTATTGTCGATGACGAAGTCGTCGGTGCCGGACAGTTTTTTCGGGCTTGGCGCCGGGCGCAGCCGCGCGATCACCCGGCTCAGAACCGGGGCCGGCTTGGCCTGCCGCTCTTCGAGTCCGGCGCACAGGATTGCGGTCAGATCGCCGACATGCTTCGCCGTAATAAAATAATGCTTCATGAAGCGCTCGACGTCGCGCAGGCCGGGATGCGCGGTGTAGCCGAGCCGTACCGCAATATCGCGCTGTACGTCGAACGACAGCCGCTCTTCGGCGCGGCCGGTAAGAAAGTGCATATTGCAGCGGACCGACCACAGGAAATCTTCGCAGCGGCGGAACGTCTTGTATTCGTCGCGGTCGAATACGCCGCGCTCGATCAGCTGTTCGGGCTCGTGCACGCGGTAGACATATTTGGCGATCCAGAACAGCGTGTGCAGGTCGCGCAGGCCGCCCTTGCCGTCCTTGACATTGGGCTCGACCAGATAGCGCGACTGGCCGGCGCGGCGGTGCCGTTCTTCCCGCTCGGCGAGCTTGGCGGCGACGAATTCCGGCGCGGTGCCCTGCACGACCTCCTTGTCGAAACGTGTCGCCAGCTCGCTGTAGAGCTTTTGGTCGCCGAGTAGATGGCGTGTTTCCAGAAGCGCGGTGCGGATGGTCATGTCGGCCTTGGCCTGACGAATGGATTCGTCGACCGATCGCGTGGCATGGCCGACCTTCAGTCCCATGTCCCACAGGCAATAGAGCAAAGCCTCGGCGATCTGTTCCCCCCAGGCGGTTTGTTTGTAGGGCAGGAGAAACAAGAGATCGATGTCGGAGCCGGGCGCCAGCAGGCCGCGGCCGTAACCGCCGGTCGCGATCACCGCCATGCGCTCGGCATCCGACGGCACTTGCGGCGGATAAAGTTCGGACCGGGCAAAATCGAACAGGATGCGGATGATCTGGTCCTGCATCCGGCACAAGCGTTCGGCGCAGAGCCGTCCGTGCCGATCCTTCAGTAAAAGCTCTTCAGCCCGCGCCCGCGCCTCCGTCAGCGCCGATTTCAGCCGTTGTGCGACCGCGGTGCGCAGCTCGCGCTCGCGCCCGGCATAGGTCGCGGCGAGCGTTTTGAGATCGGCGGCAATCGCCGTGGCATCGATCAATTCCACGCTGTGGCGGTGTGGTCGTTGGGCGTCGAGCATCGCCGTTACGCATAGCGGAGGGGTCGTCGGCTGTCATCGTGCCGGGTCGCGGGCGGCGTGGAAAGGAAGCCGGGGCAATCGCCATTCAATTATATTATTTTTCTTCATATAGGCATAATTGAGGTAAATGTTTCTAATTGACGCCTTTAAATCGGTTTTCTAAAGAATGAAACTAGCGTCCTGTAGCAAACCCGGTCGCGCGCTTCAGGGGCAACATGGGGAAATTGTCATGGTTTCACGTCGGGGATTGTTGTCACGTCGCGCGCTTCTGGCAACCGCGGTTGGCGCCGGCTTCGCTCCGCTCGGCATGGCGCGCCCGGCACGCGCTGCCGACAAGCCGTCGCAAATTCGGATCGATTGGGCCACCTATAACCCGGTCTCCATGGTGCTCAAGGAGCAAGGCACTCTGGAAAAGGAATTTGCCAAGGACGGCATCGGCGTCCTCTGGGTTCAGACGCTCGGTTCGAACAAGGCGCTGGAGTTTCTCAATGCCGGTTCGATCGACTTCGGCTCGACCGCGGGTTCGGCGGCGCTGCTTGGCCGCATCAACGGCAATCCGATCAAATCGATCTATGTCTATTCCAAGCCGGAATGGACTGCGCTGGTCACGCGCAAGGACACCGCCATCAACACCGTCACCGATCTGAAAGGCAAACGCGTAGCGGTGACGCGCGGCACCGATCCGCATATCTTTCTCGTGCGCGCGCTGTTGTCGGCCGGCATGACCGAGAAGGACATCAGCGAAGTCTTGCTGCAGCATCCCGACGGCAAGACGGCGTTGATCCGGGGCGATGTCGACGCCTGGGCCGGCCTCGATCCGATGATGGCGCAGGCGCAGGTCGAAGACGATGCCCGATTGTTTTACCGCAACAAGGACGCCAACACCTACGGCATCCTCAATGCGAGCGAGGATTTTCTCAATAAATATCCCGAGCTGACCAAGCGGGTGCTTTCGGTCTACGACACTGCGCGCAAATACTGCCTCGCCAATTACGACGAGGAGAAACGCGTGTTCATGAGCGTGACGAAACTGCCGGCGGCCGTGGTCGATATTCAGCTCAAGGAACGAACCGATCTGACCAACAATCGCATCGGTCCGGCTCAGCGCGATACTATTCTGCAGGCTGGCTTCGCGCTGCAAAAGGCGGGCGTCATCCCGGCCAATGTCGACGTGAAAAAGACGCTGGACGAGCTTGTCGACGATCGCTTCGTCACCGCGGCGTAGCCGCGGTCTCACGCTTTCGGAGCGCATTGCTTTTGGACATGCCAGCATGTCTCTTGTCGGCATGACCGTTGTGGTTGAGGGCGTCCACGCACGGAAGCGAGCGGCAATGAACCGTTGGGCACGCCTGACGCGCCCGGCGCTCGGCTTTGTCTTGCCGGCGACGCTTGCGCTGGCGTGGGAACTCGCCGTGCGGGAGGGCTTTGCCAGCGGCCGGCTTGCGCCGCCGCCCTCGGTGATTTTTGCAACCTTCGTCGACCTTGCGAAGAGCGGCGACCTGCAGCGCAATACGCTGGTGACCTTGGGCCGGGTTGTCGCCGGCTTCGGTCTCGGCGCTGGCGCCGCCACCGTCGTTGGCGCCGCGGCCGGCTATTCGCCGCTGATCCGGCGCCTGCTCGACCCCAGCCTGCAGGCGCTGCGCGCCATCCCGTCGATTGCCTGGGTGCCGCTGTTCATCCTGTGGTTCGGCATTTTCGAGGCATCGAAAATAACGCTGATCGCGGTCGGCGTGTTTTTTCCGGTCTATCTCGGGCTGATGGGCGCGATCCAATCGGCCGACCGCAAGCTGGTCGAGGTCGGCCGCGCCTTCCGGCTGTCCGATGTCGCGATGGTACGGCGCATCCTGTTGCCGGCGGTATTGCCGGCCTATGTCATCTCGCTGCGCTCCGGACTGGGTCTCGGCTGGATGTTCGTGGTCGCCGCTGAGCTAATGGGCGCCTCGTCGGGCCTCGGCTATCTGTTGACCGACGGGCAAGAGCTCGGCAAGCCGGCCGAGATCATCGCCGCCATTGTCGCTTTCGCCATCGTCGGCAAAGCCACCGACTGGCTGATCGCACTTATCGCCGCGCCGTTCCTGCGCTGGGAGGATGTGGTGAGGGCGGAATAGATGCTGGTCCTCGACCGCCTCGGCAAAACCTACCCGAACGGCGTGCATGCGCTCGGCGGCGTGTCGCTGGACGTCGAGCTTGGTGAGATCATTGCCGTGATCGGCGGTTCCGGCTGCGGAAAATCGACCCTGCTGCGCGCGATCGGCGGCCTCGATCCGCCCAGCGAAGGCACGGTCTTGCTCGACGGCGAGCGGATCACGTCGCCGCACGAAAAAATCGGCATCATCTTTCAGGAGCCGCGGCTGCTGCCTTGGCTCAAGGTCGCCGGCAATGTCGGCTTCGGACTTGGCGGCCGGCCGAGGGTGGAACGCAACACGCGCGTCGCAACGGCGCTGCGGCGGGTGGGGCTATCCGACAAGGCCGCGGTGTGGCCGCGCGAATTGTCCGGCGGCCAGGCGCAGCGCGTCGCCATCGCTCGGGCGCTGGTGCCGCAGCCGGAAGTGCTGCTGCTCGACGAGCCGTTCTCGGCGCTCGACGCCTTCACCCGCGCCGACTTGCAGACGCACCTCCTCGACCTGTGGGCCGATCTCAAACCGACTCTCATTCTCGTCACCCACGACGTCGACGAAGCCATCGTGCTGGCCGATCGCGTCATGGTGATGTGCCCACGACCCGGCCGCGTGTTCGACGAGATCGGTGTCGATCTGCTGCGGCCGCGCGACTGCCAGTCCGCCGCTTTCGATTTTGTCAAACGACGCGTGCTGGCCGCGCTCGACCGCTCGCTCAATCGCGCCGCAGCGGGCGCCGAGGCCGAGCCGAAAGCCGACGCCGGCGCTGCGCTATGGTGGTAGCAGCGTGTCACAATGAGTTTGACCTTCGAGTTTTGACCTTGGGCGGGGCTTGTCGCGACGGTCTCGATTGGTTAGGCACGGCGCCGCCGACTGGCTTTACAAGGATGACACATCATGGACGCTGCCGGACTGCGTGCGCTACAGGCGCCGATCAAGGAGCGCTACAAGACCGATCCGAAAGCCGGGTTGATCACGCTGCGCGCCAAAGGCACGCTCGACGACGCCAACATCGCCTGCAAGGTCGAAACCGGCCGTGCGCTGGCGGTGGCGGGCCTGCATCCGGCGACTGGCGGCTCCGGCATGGAATTGTGCTCGGGCGACATGCTGCTCGAAGCGCTCGTTGCCTGCGCCGGCGTGACGCTCAAGGCCGTCGCCACGGCGATCGATGTCCCGCTGAAATCCGCCGCGGTTTCCGCCGAAGGCGATCTCGATTTTCGCGGCACGTTAGGGGTGGCAAAAGACGCGCCGGTCGGCTTTGCACAGATCCGGCTGCGTTTCGATCTCGATACCGACGCGCCGCAAGACAAGCTCGATCAACTGCTCAAGCTCACGGAACGTTATTGCGTCGTCTATCAGACCATCAAAAGCGGGCCGCCGGTCGAGATCAGCTTGCAGCGCAAATGATTTGCGCTGTCATCATCTGCGAAAGCGGATGATCCAGTATCCGAGGCGTTTTAAGTACAATTTCTGTGGCGGCGATTACTGGATGGCCCGCCGGCGCGGGCCATGACAGTGCGCGCGGGAAGTGAATCGCTTGATCTCTCCCGACCTTCTGTTCTGGTATGAGCTGGCGCTCAAAATGGCGCTGACGGCGGCCGTGGTCGTCGTGGTCTCGGTGACGGTGGAGCGGTCGGGGCCGTTTGTCGGTGCGCTGATCGCCGCGTTGCCGACCGCGGCCGGCGCGGCCTATATCATTCTTGCCTTCGAGCACCCGCCAAGCTTCATCGCCGCGAGCGCCATCGGCAGCGCCGCGGCGACCGCAAGCGTCTCGATCTTCGCGCTCGCCTACGCCGTACTGGCGCAGCGCCACGGCCTGGTCTTCAGCCTCGCGATTGCGATTCTGGTCTGGTTCGCCGGCGCGGCGGCGCTGCGCCTCGTCGCCTGGACGCCGCTCACCGCGCTGGCGCTCAACATCGTGGTGTTCGGCATGACCGTGCCGCTGAGCTGGCGCTATCGCACCTCCGGACCGCCGAAGAAATTCCTCCGCACGCCGTTTGACATTCCGCTGCGGGCGATCACCGCCGCTCTCGTTGTCGCCGTCGTGACCACCGCGAGCAGCAGTATTGGCTCGTTCGCCTCCGGCATGTTCGCGGTGTTTCCCATCGTGATGGCAAGCTCGGTCGTCATTTTGCATCCGCGGGTCGGCGGCATGGCTTCCGCGAGCATGATGGCGCACGCGCAAATCGCGCTGAACGGATTGTGGCTCGGCTTTCTCGCCTTGCACTATCTCGTCGCGCCGGTCGGCGTGTGGTGGGCCTTCGTGCTGGCCATGGGTGTATGCGTCGCCTGGAGCGGGCTGCTGTGGCTCGTTCGGCTGCGCAAAACGCGCCGCCCTAAACAGCCTTCGATTTCGCCAGCCGCTCCTTGAGCGCGTAGAGCGCTTCGATCGCGTCGCGCGGCGACATTTCGTCGGGATGAAGCGCCGCCAAAGCTTCGATCACGGCATCGCGCGGATCGGCGCGTAGCGGCTCAATCGCCACGCGCGTCGCGGCAAACAGCGGCAGATCGTCGATCAGTGCGCGGGCCGGCGAAACGCGATCCTCGGCTTCGATCTGGGCCAGCACCACTTTGGCGCGCTCGATCACGCTCGCCGGCAAGCCGGCAAGCTTTGCCACCTGGATGCCATAGGAGCGGTCGGCGGCGCCGGCCACGACCTCATGCAGGAAAACCACATCGCCCTGCCATTCCTTCACCCGCATCGTGGCATTGTGCAGCCGGGATAGCCTGGCCGCGAGCGCGGTCATTTCGTGAAAGTGCGTGGCGAACAGCGCGCGGCATCGATTGGTCTCGTGCAGATGCTCGATGGTGGCCCAGGCGATCGATAGTCCGTCGTAGGTCGCGGTGCCGCGCCCGATCTCGTCCAGGATGACCAGCGCCCGCTCGCCGGCCTGATTGAGGATGGCCGCGGTCTCGACCATCTCCACCATGAAGGTGGAATGGCCGCGCGCCAGATCGTCGGCCGCGCCGACGCGGGAGAACAACCGATCCACAGTGCCGATATGCGCGGCTCGCGCCGGCACGTAACTCCCCATTTGCGCCAGCACGGCAATCAGCGCGTTCTGCCGCAAGAATGTCGATTTGCCGGCCATGTTTGGCCCGGTGACGAGCCAGATACGGCCGGCCTCCACCCGATCTGTTCCGGCTGTCGGGGCAGGGGCGGACGGCGGCGACAGATCGCAATCATTGGCGACAAACGGGCCGCCGCCGGTCGCCAAGGCCTGCTCGACCACGGGATGACGGCCGCCGGTCACGGTGAAAGCGAGGCTGTCGTCGACGTCGGGCCGGGTGTAGTCGCGTTCGATTGCAAGCGTGGCCAGCGCGCTTGCCACGTCGAGGAGCGCGATGGCGTTTGCCGCTTCCTTGATCGTGGCGCTCGCCGCGGCGACGGCGGCAGCCAGCCGATCGAAGGTTTCAAGCTCCAGCGCTAGCGCCCGCTCGCCCGCGGTGGCGATCTTGGCTTCGAGCTCGCCGAGCTCGATGGTGGTGAATCTCACTTGGCCGGCCGTCGTCTGGCGGTGAATGAAAGTGGCGTTGAGCGGCGCGGCCATCAATTTTTCGCCGTGCTGGGCCGAGACGTCGACGAAATAACCGAGCACATTATTGTGCTTGACCTTGAGCGCGCGAATGCCGGTCGTCTCGGCATAGCGCACTTGCAGCGCCGCGATAACGCGGCGCGACTCGTCGCGGAGCGCCCGGGCCTCGTCGAGCGCGCCATCGTAGCCGGCGCGAACGAAACCGCCATCGCGGCGCAGCGCCGGCAGTTCGTCGGCGAGCGCGCGCCGCAATTCGGTGGCGATCGCGGCATCCGGCTGACGCAGGCTCGTAGCCGCTAGCGCCAGCTCGCGAGGCAACTGCGGCAATGCGGCAAGCCGCGCCGCCAGTTGCGCCGCCGCAACGATGCCGTCACGGATTGCGGCAAGATCGCGCGGCCCACCACGGCCGACGACGATGCGGGACAGCGCGCGAACCAGATCGGGCGCCGCCTTGAGCAGCGCACGGACCTCGCCGCGCAGGGACGAATCGTCGGCGAAGATGGCGAGCGTGTCGAGCCGGTGCGCGATCTCGGCCGCGTCGGTCAGTGGCGCGG
>JBARER010000248.1:0-23328 GCA_049796395.1 Xanthobacteraceae bacterium | reverse complement strand
CCGGCAGAGCGCGACGCGGCGACGCTCGCCGCCCGACAACGTGCCCACATCCGCGTCATCGGGGGGGCACCCGAGCGCATCCATCGCCTGCTCGACCTGACTGTCGAGATCCCACAGGCCCTTGGCCTCGATCTCGTCCTGCAGGGTGGTCATTTCGTCGGCGGTCTCGTCGGAATAATTGACCGCGAGGTCGTTGTAGCGGTCGACGATCGCCATCTGCGGCGCCACGCCCTCCATGACGTTCTCGCGCACGCTTTTCTGCGGATCGAGTTGCGGTTCCTGCGGCAAGTAGCCGACCCGGGCACCGGCGGCCGCCCAGGCTTCTCCGGTATAATCGCTGTCGAGGCCGGCCATGATGCGCAGCAGCGTCGACTTGCCGGCGCCGTTGACGCCAAGAACGCCAATCTTGGCATCGGGATAGAACGACAGATTGACGTTCTCCAAGACTTTCCGGTTCCCCGGATAAGTCTTGGTCAGGCCTTCCATATGATAAACGAATTGACGCGCCATCTGCGCCCCGCCCTTTCGCTCATGTCGGGAAAATCCGGATGCTTCGGCAGCATCCTCACCCGTGATTTAGCGACACGGAGCGGCCACGGCAAGAATGGGCGCGTCCGCCCCCTACCCGACTACCCGATCCGGGAACTTGGTTCCAATTTAGCGACCGCGCTAAAGCTTCGCTAAGCCTGAACACATTTACGGCAAGGCGCTGCCGAAATCACAACAAATTTTAATGTTTTTTCCCCACGCTAGGGTCAAACGGCCGTTTGAAATTGGAACTGTCGTTTCACCCGGCGCGTTGGTGTCATGTGATGCTGGAGCGCAGGAATAAATCCGGAATAAAGGCCCGCCGAAGGGTCAGGAAGTGGAACATGTGGCGTGATCTCTCGAAGGCTCTGCGCGAGCTCTTGCAAATTCCCGGCTACAAAGCCGGCTCGTATCGGCCCGACCTGCACTATATGCGCGGTCCCGGCCCGAAATGGCGCGCCAAATATGGCAGCTTGAACGCCAAAACATCGGCTGCACCGGCGTCCCATTCGGTTGCGTTGCGCGACGCGATCGAGCATCGCGTGTAAGCTTGGCGGTCCCGACCGCGCCAAGCGAGCCCGCATTGACGGGCCGCTTCTTTTCGCCGCCGTCATGCTCTAGAACCACCCTTAGGTGTTGCATGGGGTGGGATTCATGTCGGTTCGCTGCGCAATCCTCGACGATTACCAGAATGTCGTGCTCAAGGTCGCCGACTGGTCCAAGCTCAAAGGCGACCTCGACATCAAGGTTTTCCACGAGCATCTCGGCGGCCCGGACAAGGTCATCAAGGCCCTGCAGGGCTTTCCGATCGTGATTGCCATGCGCGAGCGCACCGGCTTTCCCAAAGAGGTGATCGACGCTCTGCCCGACCTCAAGCTCCTGGTCACCACCGGCATGCGCAATGCCTCGATCGACACCGAGGCGGCGAAGGCGCGTGGCGTCACCGTCTGCGGCACCGGCTCATTCGGCAGCCCGACCTCCGGCATCGCCGTCGGCTTGATGCTCGAACTGACCCGCCACATCGGCTACGAAAACGCGCGGCTGCATGCCGGCGACAAATGGCAGGTCACGATCGGCCCCGACATCGAAGGCATGACTTTAGGCGTGCTCGGCCTCGGCAAGCTCGGCACCCGAACCGCGCAGATCGCCAAGGCCTTCGGCATGAAGGTCATCGCCTGGAGCCAGAACCTGACGCCGGAAAAATGCCAGGAGGCCGGCGTCGGCTATGTCGCCAGGGACGAGCTGTTCCGGCAGTCCGATTTCATCTCCATCCATATCGTACTGTCGGCGCGCTCGCGCGGCCTCGTCGGTGCGCGCGAGATCGGGCTGATGAAACCGACGGCGTTCCTCATCAATACCTCGCGCGGCCCGATCATCGACGAGGCGGCGCTGGTTGCGGCGCTGCGCGACAAAAAGATCGGCGGCGCCGGCCTCGACGTGTTCGACGTCGAGCCGCTGCCGCTCGATCACCCATTCCGCAAGATGACGAACGTCGTCATCACCCCGCATCTCGGCTACGTATCCGAGCAGAACTACCACGGCTATTTCACCGGCGTGGTCGAGGACATCCGCGGCTTCCTCGACGGCAAGCCGGTGCGGGCGATGACGTAGCCGCGTCCGGCGCTCAGCCCTTGATGAAGTTCAACAGATCGGCGTTGATCGTTGCTGCTTCCGTGGTCGGCATGCCGTGCGGGAACCCCTTGTAGGTTTTCAGCGTGCCGTTCTTCAAAAGCTTGGCCGAAAGCGGGCCGGACGCCACGTATGGGACGATCTGATCGTCCTCGCTGTGCATCACCAGCACCGGGATGCTGATCTTCTTGAGGTCTTCGGTGAAATCGGTCTGCGAGAAGGCGACGATGCCGTCATAATGCGCCTTGGCGCCGCCGGTCATGCCTTGACGCCACCAGTTGTCGATGACGGCTTCCGAAGGCTTCGATCCCGGCCGGTTGTAACCGTAGAACGGACCGGCCGCGACGTCCCGATAGAACTGCGAGCGGTTTGCCGCAAGCGCCGTTTGAAAATCGTCGAACACTTTCTTCGGCAGCCCTTGCGGATTGCCCGGCGTCTGCACCATGAGCGGCGGGACCGCGCACAGCAGAGCCGCTTTCGCCGCCCGGCTCTCGCCGTGCCGCGCCAAATAGCGCGCGACCTCGCCGCCGCCAGTCGAATGACCAACGTGAATTGCGTTTTTCAGATCGAGATGCGCGACCACCGCGGCAAGATCGTCGGCGTAATGATCCATGTCGTGCCCGTCGGCGACCTGGCTCGAGCGGCCATGGCCGCGGCGATCGTGAGCGACGACGCGATAGCCGTGATTGAGAAAGAACAGCATCTGCGCGTCCCAATCGTCGGCCGACAACGGCCAGCCGTGACTGAATACAATCGGCCGGCCTTTGCCCCAGTCCTTGTAAAATATTTCGACGCCGTCTTTGGTGGTGATCTTGTCCATGAAGTGTCATCCCCGAAAAAAGCCGACAAAGACCATCGCGACGAGGGGCGCCACGGCTGATGCACCCCCGCACCGGATCGATTGAGAAAGCCGACGATATCACCGTGCCGCGGCAGTGCAACGATACAGCGCGCGGGACGCGCGAGCACGGCCTGCGCCGCCCATATTACGGCTGGAAATGCCGCGTCACCGGTCAATGCATCGAAGTGCAGCCTCCGGCCCGCGTAACGGCATCGGGCGGGACGCTATACGCCTTGAGCAAGCTCAGCGGATATGCGTCCGCCGCCGGATCGGCCTCGTGGGCGCCAGGCGCATCTGAGCTCCTTCCGTGTAGGAGCGGTAGAGGTGCTCGACCGCTTTCGCCAGGAAGCGATCGAATCGATGCACGCATCCGACAATGTTGGCGCCGGCGCCCGCGTTTGTGATCTTGTTCATTGTTGTCTCTCCTCTTCGCACGCCGGCGCCGGGCGATAGTCACCAACCGTCTGGCGTGCACCTGACCGGCGAAGACGGGTTACGCGGATCACATTGGACGTAAGCGCCTCCCGGCGCGTTGGCGTGAGCGGCGGTGATTGCGCCCGCAAGCAGCGTTAAAATCAGAATGATCTTGGATGCCATGGTCATTTCTTCTCTCCGTCCTGTTAATCCGCTGACCGGCCGGAAACCGGTCGGCGGAGTTTTAGCTGCTAGTCGACCGTTGGCGCGTAGAAATCACCTTGGCGGAACGCGCTCTGCTCTTGCGGAGACGACCGCTTCGCAAGCGCTTCGCGCGGGGCGTAATAGTCGCCATGACGAAACTCGCTCATCTGCTGAGCGCTCGGCCGGCGGACTTGCGCGAGAGCATTCACCCCGCTGCGTCGGATGGCGATTTGGGTATTGCTTCCCTGCGGTGCCGCACCCAAGTGCAGACCGCCGTCATGATCGTAGTAGGTAGCCACCGAGTTGCCACTGCCCCAGCCCTTGCTGAATGCTTGAGCGAAAGCCGGCGATGTAAAGCTGATTGCCGCAACGGCGGCGGCTGCGATAAGCGTTGATTTGATCAACATGGACGTTCTCCAAGTTAAAGGCGAAGGCCGATGCCTTCCGCGTCTCTGGAGATATCTCGAAGCCGACGATCTTTAACCGCCCCGCGTGCGAACAGATTATTCGCAGCCGCCGAACAATGTCGGCGGAAAAGCCGGTGGCCGGCCTGGAAGCGCAAGCGGCAACGCCGTTATGGCAATGCCAACTCATCGCGGCGGGACGCGCCGCGCTCGATAGCTTGGTCACGCAGCAGGCGCAGATCGTGGCTTACATTGACGACTACAAGCTGTTGTTGATCGCCACGCTGGCTCTGTTTGGACAGCTCGTCATTTTCAAGAAGTCGAGTGGGCTGCCAGGCGGCACCGCCGCCGTCGAGGGCTGAGGGATTGAAAGTGTCCGTTGCACGTATACATTCCGAGTCATCCCGATTGCACAAGGCAGGGGTGAGTCATGGACCGCGTCTCATCGATGATTTCGTTCGCCAAAGTAGTCGAGCTCGGGGGTTTTTCGTCCGCGGCACGGCAGCTCAATCTGGCGACGAGCGTCGTCACCACTCACGTGAAATCGCTCGAAGAGCGGCTTCAGGTTCGCCTACTCAACCGCACTACGCGCAATGTCAGCCTGACAGAGGCCGGTCGCGCTTATTATGAACGATGCGTACAAATTCTTTCGGAAATCGAAGACGCCGATGATGCCGTCCAGACACTCCAGTTAAAACCGCGAGGAATTCTTCGGGTCAACACTTCGCCTGCGGTGCCGTTGGTGCTCGCACCATCGATTGCGGAATACAATGAGCTTTATCCGGACGTGACAATTCATTTGACCGCGACGAGCCGGATGCTCGACCTCGTGGAGCAGGGATTCGATTTGGCGATCTGGTATGCCCGCGCTCCTGATTTGAGCTTGATCAGAAAGCACCTCGCGTCCTATCGGGCGATACTTTGCGCCTCTCCCGCTTATCTGGCCAAGCATGGTCATCCGAAGCATCCCAACGATCTCGCCAATCACAAATGTATTGTTTATTACGACGCCCCGTTCGGCAAGGGCGGGCGCGAATGGACGTTCACTGGCCCGGATGGCGACATCACAGTCCATGTGTCGGGGTCGTTGGAAACGAATAATATCGATGCAATACGGGCCGGAGTCCTGGGCGGTCAGGGATTTATATATACGCCGACACACCTGGTGCTTGAGGAGCTGAGGTCCGGTGCACTGGTGGCGGCCCTTCGAGACTTCCGCGGACGGGAAGTTTCCGTCGATGCGCTCTATCCAAACCGCGAGCATCTACCGGCCAAGGTACGGACATTCATCGATCTGGTAGCGAAGAATTTCCGGCAGATCGACTGGGATCCCTGTAGCCACGATACCAGGGCGTCTTCGGAACTTCTCCGCGCCGTCGCGCCATAGTTCGGACCGGTAGCTACGGGTGAACGTCCATATCGTCACAGACGCCGCATTCGGCGATCGCCGCTTCCGGCACTCGCTCGACCGGAATGACAAATGTGATATCGTCCCGCCATGACCACGCGCGAACAGAACGACTTCCTCACGCTCACCGGCCCCGGCACGCCGATGGGCACGCTGATGCGGCGCTATTGGATCCCGGCGCTGTTGGCGTCCGAAGTTCCGGAACCCGACTGCCCGCCGGTGCGGGTCAAAGTCTTAAGCGAGCGGCTGATTGCGTTTCGCGACACTGACGGCCGCGTCGGCGTGATGGACGAGTTCTGCGCTCATCGCGGCGTCTCGCTGTGGTTCGGCAGGAACGAGGAGCATGGGCTGCGCTGCCCGTATCACGGCTGGAAATACGACGTTACCGGTCAATGCATCGAGGTGCCGTCGGAGCCCCTCGAAAGCGGCTTCTGCAAGAAGATCAAGCTTGCGTCCTACCCGGCCGTCGAGGCGGGCGACGTCATCTGGCTTTATATGGGTCCGCCGGAGCTCAAGCCGCCGGCGCCGAATTTCGAATGGGCGACGGTGTCCGCTAATTCGCGTTTCGTCTCGAAGCGTACGCAGGAGTGCAACTGGCTGCAGGCGCTCGAGGGCGGCATCGATTCGGTGCATGTCTCGTTCCTGCACCGCCATGATCTGCGCAGCGATCCGTTGCATGTCGGCCAGGGCGCCGAATTCACCCGCGATACCGACGCCCGTTTCGAGGTGATCGAAACCAAAGGCGGCATGGTGATCGGCGTGCGCCGGCCGGCAACCGCGGGCAAGCTCTATTGGCGCATCACGCAATGGATCATGCCGTTTCACACCATGATCCCGCCCTACGGCGACAATGCGCTTAACGGCCACGCCTTCGTGCCGATCGACGACGAGAACTGCATGTCGTGGTGCTTCACCCACCATCCGGCGCGGCCGCTCTCCGCGCACGAACTGGAGGTGATGCGGGGCGGCGGCGGCATTCATGTCAATCTCATTCCCGGCTCGTTCCGCCCGGTGGTCAACAAAGACAACGATTACATGATCGACCGCACGGCGCAGAAGCACCATAAGTCGTATTGCGGCGTCAAAGGCATCGCCATGCAGGACGCCGCGATTCAGGAAAGCTGCGGGCCGATCCAGGATCGCAGCAAGGAAAATCTGGTCTCGACCGACAACGGCGTGATCATGGCGCGGGCGCGGCTGCGCAAGGCGGCGCTGGCGGTGGCGCAAGGCGCAACGCCTGACGGTCTCGAGCCGGCAACGCACGCGGTGCGCTCGGCCGCGATCGTGCTGCCGGAAGAGCAGAATTTTTATGACGCCGCCGGCGAGGCGCTCAAGGCCAAGAGCGGCGTCGCCCACGCCTCGGTGTGAAACGACCACTGTGAGCCATACGACATAGGCTCGCGGAATAGCATCGGCGCTGACCTGCAATGCATGCAAGCCCGATGACTCGCTACTGATAATTCGGTATTCATTTCTTCGTTCGGGTTGTCGGGGCGCGTTGGTTTCGGTGCGAATGAACCGTCCGAGTCCGATTCTTTACGGGCGGCCGCTCGGCGAGGCTGGGCCGTCGACGTATCTTGGCTTGCCGCCGCTGACGATCGCGCTGCCGGCGTTGTTGGCGCTGTTCGCATTAGCGCTGCGGCTTCACGGCCTCGCCGATAAACCGCTCTGGTACGACGAGATCTTAAGCTTAAGCCGGGCCAGGCTTCCGTTCTTCAAGCTCGTCGCCGATGCCCTCACGCATAAACATTATCCGACCTATTTTTTGCTGCTGCAGCCGTTTGCCTCGGCGCACATCGATGCGTGGGCATTGCGATTGCCCTCCGCCGTGTTCGGCGCGGCCTGCGTCTTCCTCGTCACCCGCATAGCGATCGAAATCCGCGGTGGGCTCGCTGGCCTGGTGGCAGGATTGCTGATGGCACTCTCGCCGCTGGAAGTGCAATTCGGGCAGGAGGCCAGACCGTATGCGGTCATTTCCTGCCTCATCCTGGTCGCGGTCTGGGGACTTGTTCGCATCGCGGCAGCGCCGCAGACGGCTGCACTGCAATGGAATCGGTCCGGCGCATTACGCGGGCCCTGGGCAGCTTATCTGCTCGGTACGCTCGCGGCGCTTGTCGTCGAGAACAATACGATTCCATGGCTGGTCGCTTCGAATATTGCCTTCGCAATCATCGTTCACCGGACCCGGCCGGCCCGCAGCGGATTACTGCGCAACTGGATATGGACGCAGGTGACGATCGCGCTTGTCTGGCTGCCCGCTTTCATCACCATGATTTCGGCAAATCGCGGCGCCGTGGCCAGCGGACTTGAATGGATACCCAGGAGCAGCTTCGAAGACATTCGCGCGGTCGGTCAGGCTCTGTACATGTTTCGGGTATCGGACATGATGTCGTTTGGGCTCTTACCCGGGCCGCTGCCGCAATTCGGCGTTGCCATCGCGGCACTTGCCGCATTCGGCGCCTGGCGGTTGAAAACGCAGTCGTGCGTGCTGGCGGTGATCGGCATTGCCTTTGCGATAATGCCGATGACGATTTTTCTCATTTCGATCTTTCAACCGATGTGGCTGCCTCGGTATTTGCTGTGGAGCACGGGGCCATACTTCGTAATGGCCGGGGTTGGTGCGGCTTCGCTGCCATGGCGATTTGCACGGCCGCTTACAGTGGCCATCGCAGCGGGCGGCGCGATATGCCTGTGGCCGTATTACAGCGCGGAAACCAAGTCGCGCTGGGACCAGGCGGCATCGTTTCTTGCCGATTACGCAGGACCAAATGATGTGATCGTTACCGAATACCCGTCCGTGGAAGTCATTCTTGCCGCATTTGCCGAACCACGTCATTTCGATTCGAAATTCACGGTGCTGGCATGGAACGCGCAACACCATACTCCGAGTCTGGCGGCCGATAGAGAGCGAACGTGGGCGCTCTACGGTCGCGTTGGTCAGGGTGCGCAAGAATCGGAGGAGGAGTTTCGGCGGAAATGGGCCGTGCTGGGTGATCCGGCACTGCAGATTCGGTTCGGTACTCACCTCCTAGCTTTGCGGTTCGACAAATCAGCGCGGCCACAGCAAGACATCAGCAGTGCGCAGCTTGAGCCGAAAGCCCCGCCAACGCCGCGCACCGCCGCTCCTTGATAGCTTGTCGGAAATTGCGACGCGGCTCTTCGCCAGGGGTCGCCTCCGACGCTCCACTCGAACCATAGGGCGTCGATCTCCTATTCGATGCAACTCAGCTCGGCCCGCTCAAGCAAACGCGCCGCACGGACGCTCGCCGCCATCGCTCCCACCAGCCGAGGCAAGTCGCGCGTCGGCGTGCCGGCGGGCGTGCGGATTTCAATAAGGCTGAGCACGTCGGCCGCCGCCGCTTCGGCGAGCGCCGCGTCGAGCGCCGCACCATCCGCGCAGGGACGATGCACGAGGCCGAAGGCGTGCGCCACGCCCGCGAATTCGATGGCCGGAGCATTGCGCATCGTCATTTCGTATCGGTCGATGCGGCGGGCGGCCGTCAGCTCGAATATGCCGCCGCCGGCATTGTTCATCACACACAGCGCTCCGCGCACCTGACCCCAGAGCGGATTACTCAAGGCCGGCAGATCGTGAACAAAGGCTTGGTCGCCGATCAGCGCCAGCATGCGGCCGGCACCGGCAAGCGCCTCGCCGAGCACCAGCCCGAGCGTTCCGTCGATGCCGTTGACGCCGCGCGCGGTGAAGACGCGGGCCGCTCCCTGCCCGGCCGGCATCAGCAGCCCGGCGTGGCGAACCGACAGCGAATTGGCACAATGCAGCGCGGCAAAGCCCGGTGCCGCGCAGATGCGGCCGACCGCGGCCATTTCACCCCAGGGCGCGGCGATGAGAATAATGTCGCGGGTGGCGGCGGCCACGGTCTCGGCCTTGCGCAAGGCTTGCGCCCAGTGCATGTCGCCTCTGCCGAGCGCCGCCGCAAGCGCCGTGAGCGCCGCGGGCGTCGGCAGCCGCAATCCGACGGCGTGCGGGCTTAGGAAATCGGCACCCGGATCATGCCGTGCGATGCGGATCACCGGGCAACGCAACCGCTTCACCGCGCGCAGCAATCCCGGACACACCGGCGTGCCGCCAAGCCGGATAACAATCTCGGCGCCATCGAGATCGAGCGCGCCATCCTCGGCCAATGCATCGGCGGTGGTGAGCGTGCCGGGCAGATTGAAATGCCGGAGCCCGCTGCCGATGTCGGCGATCAGCGGATAACCGGTCGCATCGAGGAGTTCCGCCACGGCCGCCACCGGCAACGGCTGATCCTCGCAGGCCAATACCAGACCGCGTGCGCCCTTGCGGACGGCGCTGCTACGGACGGCCGCGCGTACGTCCGCGACATCGGCCAAGTGACGCCGCGGCGAACGCGCGGGTCGCGGCGCCGGCGGCGTCACATCACCCGCCGGGTCCTCCTCGGTTGAGCAATAGGCGCCCCATTGCGGGATGTTGATGTGCACCGGACCGCGCCGCTCGCCGTCGAGCCCCTGCGCCAGCGCCGCGCCGACGCGATCCCGCAATTCGGCGAGCGTCATCGTGCCATCGAGCGGGTCGGGGAGCGCCAGCTGGCTGCGCGCCAGCGGCGCGCACAGCGGCACTTGCGGCAGCCATTGCGGCTCGCCCGGCAACCGCCCCGCCTGCGGCCGGTCGCAGGTGAGCAGCACCAGCGGCAGGTCGCGCGCCTGCGCCTCCGCCATCGCCGGCAGCACATTTGCCACCGCCGTTCCCGATGTGGTGCAGACCGCGGCTGGCGCGCCGTCAGCGAGGATCATGCCCAGCGCGAAAAAGCCGGCGCTGCGCTCGTCGACGTGGAGGATGCACTTGATCGCCGGCGTCCGGTGCAGCGTCATCGCCAAGAGCGCGGCGCGTCCGCCCGGGCACAGCAGCGCCCGACACACGCCATAGGCCACCAGCGCCTCGGCGAGCACGCCGTCCCACAGGCCATTACGGTTGGCGGGAAGCGCGCTCACGACAGCGCTTCAGCCAGAAAAGCGGCGACGCGCCGGCCCATCGCCGCCTGCACATCCTGCTGTCGGGCAGCGAAACGAGAAAAAACTCTGCTCAGCTCAGTGCGATGCGCGGCAAGCCAGTCGAGCGAACGGACCAACGCCGCCGTGAGATCGGCGGCATCGACCTCAAGCGCGAGTTCCGCATGGCCCGCTTCGGCCAGAAGCGCGCGGACGCGCTGATCATAAGCAAGCCCGACGGCGGGCACGCCGGCGGTCATCGCCAGCAGCACCGCGTGATAGCGCGCGCTGACCAACCGCGCCGCCGCGTACAACGTCGCAACGATCAGGGCAGGCTCGACATCGCCGGCGACGAGCGGCCTGGCGGCGCTGAGCCTTTCGGCCAAGTCGATGCACGCTTGCCGGTCATTTGCTTCCATTCCGACAATCACCGGATAGACGCCGGTGGGGCGGGGCGCCGCATGTTCACGCACGGCCTGCGCCATGGCGTTGAGAAAAGCCGCGCAGCGCCGGCCCGAAATTTCGGCCGGCTGGAAGAACATCATGCCGCGGTAATGCTCGGATTCCGGCTGCCCGGTCAGCGAGGCGAGGAGCGCTTTGGCCGGATCGGTCACGAGCGGCCAGCGGAACGGATTGGTCGGGCACAGCACCAGTAGTTCCGCCTCGCCGTTCCAGCCCAGCTTGCGCAGCGCCGCTTCCGCCGCCTCCGGCTGCCTTGGTCGATAGCTCCAGCCGGTGTCGGTCCCTAGTTCCGCCGGCAGCCCCATCTGCTCGAGCCGCCGAAGCGAAGCAGCGTTGCGGGCGATCAGCAGAGCCTTCGCCGCATGGCATCGGACAAAGGCCGCGATCTCGGGCGACATGCGGTCGACCTCGGCGCCATAGGCGACCGCCGGCTTGCCGAGTGCGGTTGCCATGCCGAGGAAGGCCGTGAGCAACATTGCCAGGCTGTCGGCAAAGGTGGAGGTGAACAGCGAGCCCTCGCAGACGACCACCGCGTCGTAGCGGGCGCACAGATCGTGGACGCAGTCGGGCGGATAACCCTCGATGCGCTCGAGCTTCAGGCGCTGCTGAAATGGCAATTTGTGCTCGCCCACCACGAGTAGCCCGAGGTCGAGCCGGTCGGCGCCGAATTCGGCCTGCAACTGGCGAATGATCTCGCCGGTGCGCAGATCGGCGCCGGTGTTGGCGGCGCCGCTGTAACCGGCCAGCAGGATTCGCAGCCGGTCTGCGCGCGGGCGATGCGCCCGCGCCTGCAGCCGCGCGGCGGCGATCCGGGCGTCATAAGCCGCGCGCAGATCGCCGTCGGGATCGGCCGAAAGCATCATGGCCTGCATCGCGCTGAGCATCGCCGTTCCTTGCGTTAGAAATCGAGATGACTGTCGAGGCAGACGAACATGGTGCGCTGCCACTACCGGTCATCGGGGAGAAGCCGAAAGCGTCCGGGCACGAAGGCGCCTCGCCCCGGAACCGCTTTCTGCCGCGCCCAATCCAGCTCCCACTCCGCCACCGGCGAGGCCGACAGCCATGCGGCGAAATCCGCATCGATCGTGAGATTAGACACCCGGCTGAGCAGAAAGACGCGCTCCCCCACCAGAATGTGCTGCGTGAAGGCCGCAAGAATAGCCTCGGCCTTGGCAAGCAGCGCCGAACTGCCGCGGCGGATATCGCCGGCCTCGGGATACATATCGGCCGTCAATGCGTGACGGATCGAGGCGGGCTGAACGCTCTTGGCCGGTTGACTGGCGATGATCCGAAGCGTCAGCGGATGCCAGCCGGCGCGCCGCGTCGGAACGCAGCCACGGTCGGGCACCGCGGCAAACGCGAGCTGGCGGCCGTGCACGCTCTCGAACACGCCGCTGACCGCAACCTCGTCGGCGTCATAGGCGATCGGCGTCGTGCCTAAAACGCGGTCCCAGACGATGATCCGCGGCTCGAAGGTCAGCTCGCGGTGGAATGCGCACCTGACTAGGAGGGTCAATCGATCCGGCGGCTCCAGCATATCCTCGGCCAGCGCGGCGCAATGCCAAAGCGTGACCGGGCCGTGGACGAAAAGTAGACTGTCGGGGGTCAGCGGCGTGCGCGCTCGCGCGGTCCGGTAGCCGCGGTCGCCGCGCATGTCGGCAAAGCAAGGCGCCTCGCTGCCGAGCGGCGCCCAGTTTTGCAGCGACAGCGCCCGCGCCAGCAATTGCCGCCAGTAGGTGAGCAAGGCGTTGAGCTTTAGGCGCGCCTCCATCACATCGATGACGGCGTCGGCGGTCCGGTCGCCGCAAGCCTGCGACTGCCGAACGCGCAGCTCCGCCATGAAAGCCTCGCGGCGATCGCGCAGCTCAATCAGGAGCCGGTCGATTTCGTGCGCCTGCAGCGTTTCGGCCTCCGGCCATTGCATGGCCGGCGTCATGCTTAAGGCCGGCGTCATGCCTGGTCGGTCTGGGCCTCGCCTACCTTGCGAACCTGGGCCAGCGCGCGGCGCAGATTGCCCTGATAGTTATAGTGGCACAGATCGTCGCTCTTCTCGAAGCTGCCGTTGGCGTAATAGGCCCCCATCCGGCAGCCGCCGGCGCAGCGCGAAACGAAAGAGCACGAGCTGCAGCCGCTGATCTCGGTCGATTTGCGGCGGATGCCTTTCAGCCGCGCCTCCTCGAAAATCTCCTCGAACGAGCGATCGAAAATGTTTCCCAGGCGCAGTTCGCCGGTCTTGGCCAAATGGCAGGGGAAAACATCGCCGTTCCAGTCGATGTCGAGCAGCGACCAGCCGATGCCGCACAGTCCCTTGGCATTGTGATCGTCGGCCGAACATTTGCCGTAGCGGAGATAGCGCGTCTTGAGCGTCCGCACCCGCTCCTTGCCGTAGCGCTCCTCGAGCCCGGCATCCATATCGTGCGCGATCCGCATCAGATCCCGTTCGGTCAATTCCAGCTTGCGCAGCCGAAAGCTCGCCGCGCTGGGCTTCATCTTCTCGTTCTCTTTGGGAAACGAGCGCAAATTGTTCGGCTTGATGTAGCCGCCGTTGGCGACGGCGAATTCCGCCATCTCGGCGATCTCGTGCAGGTTCTCGCTGTGCAGCGTCGGCGCCAGCACGAACGGCAATTTCGCTTTGATGGCGTGATCGATACCGACGCGGATCTTGGCCAGCGCACCGGCGCCGCGCGAAATGGCCGAGGTCTCCTCGGTCATGCCGTCGAGACTGATTTGCACCACGTCCAGCCGTGGCATTTGCGACAGGCGTTCCGCCATCGCCGCATCGATATACATGCCATTGGTCAGGATCGTCAGCCGCAGACCCGAGGTATCGACGATATCGAGGATTTCACGGATGTCGGGGTGCATCAGCGGTTCGCCGCCGGTCAGGATCATGTAGCAGCTGGGATTGATAGCGGCGATCCGGCCGATCAGGTCGCGCACGCGCTCGACCGGCATGTGGCGGCCGCGGCGGTTCGACAAACCCTGATAGCAATAGGGACAGGCTAGATTACATTCGCGGGTGATCGTCACATAGGCCGAGATAAGCGGCGGCCCTTCGGCGTCGGGATAGGCCGATCGCGTCCAGCCGTCATTGACCACCCGGGTGCGAAACGACTCGGCGTGAGTTTTCGCCTGCTCGTCGTCCATGCCGCAATCGCTGAAGTGCCGTTCCAGAATGTCGACCGAACCGTCCGACATGTCGAACAGATGCAGCGCCGTAATGTCGGCGTCCGTCAGCACGCTGAGCGCGCCGACCCGCGGATTGCTGATGAGAAGCAGATCGCCATGCTGTTCGATCCGCGCGTCCGATATCGCAGACATTTTCGCAGCCTCCTCAACCGGAGAAACGGCCATTTAGATTGGGCGGTCAGATGGGGCGGGCGGACCCGGTCCACCCGCCCGCTAGAGAGACGAAGCTATTAGCCGACGCAGACGCAGGCGCCGACGCAGACGGCGGCCGCGCTCGGCGCGCCAACAGCAGCGCTGGCAGCCTTGCCCACTTGCACGCCCATCGACTGAAGGGTGCCATGCGGGTCCTGCAAAAACTTTTGGCTCAGTTGAGCGTCACCACGGATTTTCTTGAGAGCGTTGACAAAAGATTGGACGTCGGAGGCCATTGACAATCTCCCTTCCTGTTTGAGCACCACATCGTCACAATGTTTGATTGTCACAACCTAAAACGTCGCAACAACACATTGTAACTATGCCTATTTCACTCACACTTCAGTCGAACAATCCGCTCTCCCGACTGCTGGGCAGGCGACTCGGAAAGCGAGCTCGGGTCTTCCAAGTTCTTTTGAATTTTTTTGTTTTTTCCGTTGGGCTGGTTTAGCTCGGCCACCCCATATGAGTTTTACCTTACACCCTTGAAAGTTGTCAATAGAAATAATACTACTGAAAGGTGTATCGAGGAACCGGATTGAAACCCCTCGCCCAACCGGTCACGCCGCTGGTGTGGAACTGGGACTATGAGGTCTCAGAACCGCGGATCGATGACCTGTATCGCAAATCCGTTTCGGACCAATGGTCCGCGGCCGAAGCGCTGAACTGGCACACGCTCGTCGACCCGGCGCGTCCCGGGCGCGATATCGGCGGGGCGATGCTGTCTTCGGGACTGGTGGCGCGCCTGTCGCCGATGCAGCGCGAGCGGCTGATGGCGGGCATGGGAGCGATGACGTTTAGCCAATTGCTCCATGGCGAACAGGGCGCACTGATGGTCTCGGCCAATCTTGTGCGGCTATTGCCGAGCGTCGAAATGAAGCAGGCCGCCGCAAGCCAGACCAGCGACGAAGCGCGGCACGTCGATGTGTTCTCGCGCTACATCAAGCGCATCGGCGAGATTTATCCGCCGTCGCCGGCGATGCGCCGCGTGCTCGACAAGATCATCAACCATCCGCTGTGGCTGGCGCAGGTGGTCGGCATGCAAATCGTGCTCGAGGGCATGGCGCTGGCGACTTTTCTCGACGTGCGCAGCGCCTGCAGCTGTCCGCTGCTGCACGACATTCTCGACCTGGTCATCAAGGACGAGGCGCGCCATGTCGCTTTCGGCAAAATCGCGTTGCGCCGGCATATCGAGGAGATCGACGTTGACCATCGCGCCGCGCTCCACGATTTCACGCTCGACCTGGTGAAAGCGTTTCGCAACTGGGGCACGGAGCCCGAAGATCTGATCAATAACGCCAGCGTGATGATCGAGGCCGGCGTCGATCCCACCGACATGATCGCCGCCATCCGCAAGAGCAGCAGCGAAGGCCGCCCCTTGGACCTGTCGCGCGGCATGCGTTACGCGTTCACAGCCTTCATCCTGCCCAATCTCGAACAGATCGGCCTTATCTCGCCGACGGTGGCGGCGGAGATTTGCGCCACCATGCCGGCCGCAGGCGATGATCTGGCCGCACTCGACCGGCTGCGAGAGGAACTGATGCGGTGAGCCTGACCGGCTGCCCGTCTGGCGCTGCGGCCACGCCCGCGCAGCGGGCGGCGGAGCGGGTCGAACTCATGGCCCTGCTGTGGCAGATGCTCGACGGCGAAGCCGCTTATTGCGTCAATCCCCGCCTGCTTATGGCGACGCGCTTCGTGCCGGAATTGCAATCCGTCCCTGCGACCGGCCAATTGCGCGAGCTGCGCCGGACCACCAGCCGCGACAGTGTGATCAAGGGTCTGGTTACCGCGGCTCATGTTTCCGCCGCCAATGGCTCGCCGATCGCGATCGCGATAGCCGATTTGGCTGCCTCACTCGACGCCCTGTCCGATCAATGGGACGGCATGTTCGGGGGGCTCGCTGCGCCGTTGCGGGCCGCTTATCGGCAAATGCGGGAGCGAGCGGCGCCGCTCTCCGCCGGGATGGACCCGGCCGCGGACATGACTGCGGTCACCGGCGAAAACGATCCGCTGGAGCTTGTGGTTCTGCCCTGCCTGTTTCTGCCGCCGCCGCAGAACGGGCGGCACAGTGTGCTGGTCGATGCGCCGGCAAACGGCGCGGTGGCGTATCTTCACTTCGGTTACCCGCTGGACGACGATCCGTCGCAGTTCGGCATCAACCGCTATTGGCTCTTGGGCGGGGCCTGGCATTACGCGGTGAACCGCTTCATCGAGCGCCATTGGCCGGCGATGGCGGCCGAGCTGCAGACAATGCCGGAGCTAAAAAAGGCTTTGTCGACGGCGCTCGCCGAGCACCGCGAAACAGTGATCTGGCCGCAGGTGGTGGCGGAACATGTCAGCATCGCCGTCAAATGCCTGCTGTGCGACTATGCGCAGATGCCGCAGATGGTGCATCTCAGCTTCGCCCGCACGCAGGGCCTGGCGTTCTTCGGCTGGTTTCGGGACTGGATGACCGAACTCGCTCGCCACCCGGACAGCTTCACCGCGGAGTTCCGCCGCCTGCCACAAGCGATGGGCTCTCGGCAGGATGAGTTGGTCGCCGTCGCGGCGGCCACGCCCAGCGGGCCGGCGTCGCTTAATTTTGCGCTGGCCTCGCGCGAGCATCGGCCGATCATCGTTCTGCCCGATCACTGGAACGAGAGCTTGCGCGGGCGGATCGGCCGGCGCTGGTCGCTCGTCACCGGGGAAATTCTGCGCGCCAGCGAATGGTGCCGAATCCCCGACCCGGCGCCGGCTTCGCTGATTGCCTTCGGTCAGATCGGCCGCGACGTGATCATCGATGAACTGCTCACCCGTCGCGGACTGACGCTCGAAGAGACGGCGGAGGGCGGCGATTTGCTGGTCTCGCTGTTCCCGCCCGAGCGGGCGCGCAAGCCGTGGCAGATTGCCATCGCCGTGCACGATCCTGAAGTCGCCGGTAACTTCTCGGCTGAACACGTGATGGGACTGTTCCACTCGACCGCCCGCTTCGTCGGCTACCGCTTCGTCGAAGGTGACGGTATGGCGTTGAGCCTGTGATCGTGCGGCGTTGAGCGGCGGATCACCCGCTCCACAGATCGCGAAATTGCGCCGCCACTAGCCGATCATAGGCAAGCGGTTCGTCCAGTAAACCGTTTGCCATGGCGAAGGCGTTGATGCCATCGACGGCGTCCTCCGAAATCGCCGCATCGTAAAACGGCGCGTCCCGCGCGATCAGCCCGGCGATCAGCGAGGCCGCTTCCGGCGCGAACAGCCGCTCGCCGATTGGCGTCGCGAGCGACGGATCGGCTTTGAGCGCCCGCTGCGCCTTCACGACGGCCCGCACCGCGCCGGCGGCAATCTGTGGCCGCTCCGCGATCAACCGCTCGGTCGTGGTCAGCGCCGCGAAGTTGTAGAACCGCGCGCCCGGCGGCCCGTCGCCGCGGCGCAGATCGAGGTGCAGCTTGGCAACACCGAGCGCCTCCCCGAGCGCCAGCCGCATGCCGTTGCCCCAATAGGCGTCGGCGACATTTTGCTGGAGCGCCTCGACGCCGACGCGATACTTAAGATGCTCGTCTTTGGTTGCGGGAAGCGGCACGATCGCGACCCGATCGCGTTCGACATCGACGCCGGCCTGTCGCAACAGATGACGCAGCCCAACTTCGGGAAAGGCGGTCGAGGATGATATGCGCAAGCCTTTGAGCGCGTCGAGATCGCCGCGCCGGACGGGAAGATCGCTGCGGATCGCCAGAAACCAGTAGGAGTATTGCGCCAGCGCACACAGCAACCGCACGCCCTGCCAAGCCGGAAAGGCGCGGGTCGCCATGTAAGCAGGGCCACCGAGAAAATGCACGTCGCCGCTGCGCAACCGCTCCGGCCCATTGAGCGCGCCATAGGCGCGCTCCAATTCGATTTCGATGCCCTCTTCCTTGAAGAAACCGAGCTCGACGGCGGCGGTAGCGACGAAATACGACGGCGAGTCGAGATCGGCGACACAAAGTCGGAACATCGACAGCGCTCCCGAACCGGCGTCAATGATCTTTGAGCGCGCGCTTTCGCCACAGCGCCCACGGCCGCGCCGAGGCGCGCAGCATCGCGTCGTTCGCCGTCAAAGCTTCGGCGCGGGTCATGAAATTGATCGGGCCGCCGATGGTGATGGCGGCGAGCTGCTGGCGCGCATTGATTTCGGTGTAATAGGCGCGGAACACCGCATTTGGCAGCGACGGTCCGACCACACTGTCGCCGTGGCCGCGCATCAGCACCACCGCAGCGTCCTTGCCCAGCTTCTTGGCGAGGTCCTTGCCGAGCTCCGGCGTCAGGATCATCAGATCGGTGCCGTCGCCGGCAGCTTTGCGGATCTCGAACAGCGGCGCGCCCAGCCCAAGGAAGCCCGCGTTGTGGAGAAGCGGCTGCAGTTTAGCGCGCGTCACCGTGAACGGCACCACGGTCGGCGAATGGCTGTGCACCACCGCGTTGATGTCGGGCCGCGCCTTGTAGATTTCGCCATGGATAAAGCGTTCGCGGTAGAGCAGCTTGCCGTCGTCCTTGGGATCGACCGTCTGGCTGTCGAGATCGAGCAGCAAAATATCGGCCGCCGTCACCGATTCCGGTGCGATCGAGCGCGACATCAGGTAGCGGTGGGGATCGCGCGGATCGCGCAGGCTGACATGGCCGAAGGCATCGAGCACGCCGAGCCGCGCCAGCGCGCGGTTGGCCGCGACCAGATCGTCGACAAGCGCGCGGTCGAGCCGAAAATCCCCACCGCCGCGCCGCACGGCACGGCGTGCCGGAATAGATTTTGCCTTCATGTCAGGATTGTTCCGCCGATCGAGACTGCCGCGACGATACCGGCTTTGCCGGCGGCCCGAAAGGGCGGCAAAAAAGCCGGCTAAACAACCCAGCCAAGCACGCCGGCCGGATACCGCCATAATTCGTTAACGAGCCGTTAGGGTTAACGTTCTATTGCTGCTCGATCCTGCGGCACTCGTGTGTGTGCCTGCCTAGCCTGCAGCTATCCGGCAGCAATCGAGATGCGTTCGACCCGATCCCGCTTTACACGCCTGTTCGCCTCGGCCGCACTGATTGGCGCCGTCGGCGTCGCGGTTGCGGGATGCCAGACCACGCAAAGCGCCGAAACCACCGGTTCGCTGACTCTGGCGTCCGCCACCCGCCCGGATGCCGATTGGCAACACGACATCCAGACTTATGGGCCGCAATATCGCGCCGATCCATCCAAAGTCGAGACGGCGCTACGCTATGCCCAGGCACTGCGCGCGACCGGACAGAGCGCGCAAGCGGTCGCCGTTCTTGAAGAGCTGGCGATGCACAATCCGACCAACATGGTCATTCTCGGCGAATACGGCCGCGCCCTCGCCGACACCGGTCAATACGAGCAGGCGCTGTCGGTCTTCGACCGCGCCCACACGCCCGACCAGCCCGACTGGCGGATTCTGTCCGCGCAAGGGGCGGTGCTCGACCAGATGGGACGGCATCAGGACGCGCAACGGCATTACCTCACCGCGCTGAAGATCGTCCCCAACGAACCCTCGGTACTGTCCAATCTCGGGCTATCTTATGCGCTGTCGAAAGATCTCAAGGACGCCGAGACGACTTTGCGGCTTGCCGTCGCCCAGAAATCCGCAGATCCGCGCGTGCGCCAGAATCTGGCGCTGGTTGTCGGTCTCGAGGGCCGCTTCGCCGAAGCCGAACAGATCGCGCGCGCCGATCTGCCGCCCGACCAGGCGGCCGCCAATGTCGCCTATCTGCGGCAGATGCTGGCGCACAAGGACAAGGGCCGGCCGCTGACCAGTCAAGCCACGGGCTTCAACAACAGCGCCAGCTGACCGGCGCCGACGGCCGCTATTGCAATGCCATCACGCGGATGGCGGCGGGGCCGAGAATGACCACGAACAGCACCGGCAGAAAGAACACGATCATCGGCACCGTCAGCTTGGGCGGCAGGCCGGCGGCCTTTTTTTCGGCCTCGGCCATGCGCATGTCGCGATTTTCCTGCGCCAAAACGCGTAACGTCGTCGCCAGCGGCGTGCCGTAACGCTCCGATTGCTGCAAAGCGAGACACACCGCCTTGACGCCTTCGAGGCCGGTGCGCCGCGCGAGGTTTTCATAGGCCTGGCGGCGATCCGGCAGATACGACAACTCCGCCGTGGTCAGGGTGAATTCCTCGGCCAGCGCCACCGATTGGGTGCCGACCTCCTCACTCACCTTGCGGAACGCCGCCTCGATCGACATTCCGGATTCGACGCAGATCAGCAAGAGGTCGAGCGCATCGGGAAATGCCCGTTTGATCGACACCTGCCGTCGCGAGATCTTATTTTTCAGAAACAAGTTCGGGCTGTGCATGCCCAGATAGGCGCAGCCGATGCAGACGGCGACCTTCACCATCGGCGGGTAGTCGAGCTTGAGCACGACGAAAATATAGAACAGCGAACCCAGCAGCATGACCACCGGCATGGTCATGCGAAAGAACAGATAGGTGACGTAAGGCGCCTGCCCGCGAAAGCCGGCCTGTACCAAAAGGATGCGCGCTTCCTCCTGGCCGACCCACTTCGACAAGTTGAAGTTGTCGACGGCGCGTTTCATGTACATTTTCGGCGACTGGCGCAGCGAAACCTTGCTGTTTTGCACCAGCCTTTCCCGCTCGCGCTGCCGGATCTTCTCGCGCTCGAACGCCACTGCCTTCATGCGCTTCGAAAGATTGTCGGTGGACAGAAGCGGCATGGCTAAAGTGAGCACCGTGGCGCCGGTGGCGACCGCGGCGAAGATCATGATCAATGCCTGGGCATCGAGAAATGAGGTGACGAAAGAAATCATGAACGCACTGCCCTAGAAATCGAAATTGATCATTTTGCGCATGACCAGAATGCCACACAGCATCCAAGCGGCGGAGCAGCCCAGCATTACGCGGCCGAGCGGCGCGGTCCACAACAGATCGATGTAGTTTGGGCTGGTGAGCCACACCAGTGTCATGACCGCGATCGGTAGCGCGCCGATGATGCTCGCGGACGCCTTGGCCTCCTGCGACATGGCCTGAATCTTGGCTTTCATCTTTTTGCGATCGCGCAGCACGCGTGACAGATTGCCCAAAGCTTCGGAGAGATTGCCGCCGGCGCGCTGCTGGATCGAGACCACGATGCCGAAGAAGTTGGCCTCCGGCACCCGCATATTGTCGTAGAGCTTAAGCGCCGCTTCGCCGATCGGCATGCCGATCGCCTGCGTCTCGATGACCGTGCGAAATTCGCTGCGTACCGGCTCTTCGGCGTCGACCGCGATCAGCTTGAGACTGTCGAGCAGCGGCAGGCCGGCCTTGATGCCGCGGACGATAACGTCAACGGCGTCCGGAAGGTGCTTCAGGAATTTCGCCTGGCGCCGCTTCTTCAAAAAATTCAAGATCCAGAACGGCAGACCGCAACCGGCAGCGAAGCCGACTGCGAGCGCCACTATCAGGCTGCGTTCCAGCATGAACGTAAGCAGGAATCCGACGACCCCGAGCGCGCCTGCGGTGATCATGAACCGCCGTTTCGACCACGACAGACCTGCTTGTTTGAGCCGTTCGTTCAGGGGCGGACGACGGTTTTTTTTGCGCCGGTCGTCGATTTCCTTCAGCGTGCCTTCGACCTGCTCGCGGCGCGATTTGCCGGCGCCGCCGCGCACCGGGCGCGCCGCAACGGGTTCGGCGCGGGCTACACTCGCCATGCGCCGTTCGGCTTTCTTCTCACCGGAAAGATATGGATAGACGAAAACCCAGACCACGCCGCCGATCGCGAGCGCTACCAGGAAGAACAAGCCCAACGAGCCCATGTCTCACTTACCCCTGTCTCACTCACTCCGCTTACGCACCGAGGGGCCCGCGCCGCGCGTTCAGGCCCTGACTTGATCGTCGACGGCTTCCGCCGCGTCGAGCGCGGCGGCGAGACGCGCCTCGTCGCCGTAGTAACGCGCGCGTTCCCAAAATTTCGGACGGCCGATGCCGGTCGAGCGATGCCTGCCGATCAATTTGCCGTTCGCATCTTCGCCGAGGATATCGTACAGGAAGATATCCTGGGTAATGATGACGTCGCCTTCCAAGCCCATCACTTCGGTGATGTGGGTGATACGGCGCGAACCGTCGCGCAGGCGCGCCGCCTGGACGACGACATCGACGGATGCACATATCATCTCGCGGATGGTGCGCGATGGCAGCGTAAAGCCGCCCATGGTGATCATCGACTCCAGCCGGGAGAGCGCCTCGCGCGGCGAATTGGCGTGCAGCGTCCCCATCGAGCCGTCGTGGCCGGTGTTCATCGCCTGCAGCAAGTCGAAAGCTTCGGGACCGCGCACTTCGCCGACGATGATGCGCTCCGGCCGCATGCGCAGGCAATTTTTCACCAGATCGCGCATCGTGATCTGGCCTTCGCCTTCCAGGTTCGGCGGCCGGGTTTCCAGCCGCACCACATGCGGCTGCTGCAGCTGCAGTTCGGCCGCGTCCTCGCAGGTGATGATGCGCTCGTCGTCCTCGATGTACCGGGTCAGGCAATTGAGGAGTGTCGTCTTGCCTGAACCGGTTCCGCCGGAGATCAGCACGTTGGCGCGGCAGCGGCCGATGATTCTCAGGATTTCCCCACCTTCCCGCGAGATCGAGCCGTATCTCTCCAATTGCTCCAGTGTCAGCTTATCTTTTTTGAATTTGCGGATGGTCAGCGCCGGGCCGTCGATCGACAGCGGCGGCACGATGGCGTTGACGCGGGAGCCATCGGGCAGGCGCGCGTCGCAGATAGGCGAGGATTCATCGACGCGGCGGCCGACCTGGCTGACGATCCGCTGACAGATGTTCAAAAGCTGCTGGTTATCGCGGAAACGGATGCCGGTTTTCTGAATCTTGCCGGAGACTTCGATGTAGACCGTGCCGGAGCCGTTGACCATGATGTCGGCGATCTCGTCGCGCGCCAATAACGGCTCGAGCGGACCGTAGCCCAAGACGTCGTTGCAGATATCGTCGAGCAGCTCCTCCTGCTCGGAAATCGACATTACGATGTTTTTGATCGCAATGATTTCGTTGACGATATCGCGGATTTCCTCGCGCGCCGAATCGGCATCAAGCTTGGCGAGCTGGGCGAGATCGATCGCCTCGATCA
>JBARER010000247.1:0-4458 GCA_049796395.1 Xanthobacteraceae bacterium | reverse complement strand
GCCTCTACGACGCCTGAGCGAACGACCCTCCAATAGGTCCCCAAAAAGCCCGCCCGGCCTGCCGTCTCGGGCGGGTTTGCTTTTGTAACCAGCGGTATTGAGTGGCTTTCGCTCAAAGGGTTTAATTCTCGGCGATTGGGCATAGTTTTAGTTTCAGCGACCTGATATCGACCCAGCGACCATGCCTGACCGCAACAGCCAAAATGGCACTCAACGCCGCTCCATGATTGCGCTGGGCGTCGTCGTTGTCTTGTTCATCGTCGGCTGGGTTCTGGCGCGGGAAATCTACAGCAACGATAAGATCGAGGATTGCGTCATGTCCGGACGCACCAATTGCGTGCCGCTGGGTACCCAGTCGCGCTAGTTCCGAACTCCCGCGCCGGACTGCGGTTCACACCCGCCTTTTGGCCCTGGCGCCCCAAGCCATTCAAGAAAGCCGATCTATCCCCAAAAGCCACTGCCGAAGGCCGAATTTTCCCCAGAAGCCATCAGAGTTTCACGCCGCCGTCGCGTTGGCGCCATAGAGCACGCGTTATGTGGAACCGTAGGGTGCGGTGAGGGTGCGTCGAGGAGATCGCCATGATCGTCCAAGCCGCGTACCAAGCGTCCTCAGGGCAAGCGTGCTCGGGGCCAGCGTCCCCAGAGACTATGCGGGCTCTCACGACCGAAAGCCTGAGCCGGCCGAAGTGCCCCGGTTGCGGCAGCATGTTGCTGGTGGCCGAGGAATCCCGCTTCGACGCGAAAGGCCGTATCGACCATCAGTGGTCCTGTGACAGTTGCGGCAAGACTTTCGCGACATCGATCACGCTGCGCCGGCGTTAGTCCAATATCTCACTAAAGCCGTGTAACTGGCTAAATCTGTTCATTTGTTAGATTTGCGTATGCTTCCTGGCCGCCAACGACGGCCGCCCGACGGCCTAGTATGGGCGCGAAGTTCAGGCAATAATGCCGCTGGACTTGGTGTTGGTGTCTTGTCTTGGAACCGTCCAGAAGGAGGAACACATGCGTCAAATTATCGACCGCCGTTCGGTATTAGGGATTTGCGTCGGCAGTGCCGCCGGCGCCGCGCTGTTGGCGTCCGGCACGCCAAGCCAGGCGGCTGACACATCATTCAAGGCCGATCTCAAGGGCTCAAGCGAAGTGCCGCCGAATACCACCGGCGGAACCGGCTCGGTCACCGCAAGCTATGATGCGGCGAGCAAGACACTGACCTGGAACGGCACGTTTTCCGGTTTGACCGGGCCGGCAACGGCCGCGCATTTCCACGGTCCGGCCGAACCCGGCAAGAACGCCGGCGTGGCGATCTGGATTTCCGAAAAAGGCAAGACGTTCGACAGCCCGTTCAAGGGCTCGGCCAAGCTGACCGATCCTCAGGCCGCCGACCTTATGGGCGGCCAGTGGTACGTCAACATCCACACCAAAGCCAATCCTGGCGGCGAAATCCGCGGCCAGCTCATGAAGTCGTAACCGTGCTGGACGTCGCGTCTTTACCAGTGCGTCGTGTGACCCGCCGGTCCTGCGTATCACGGACCGGCGGGTTCTATTTTGTGCGAGCGCCCAGGCAATCCGGCGCCCGTCACTGCTTCGGGATGTGGGCGGCCTCGATCACCTTGGTCCACTTGGCGATGTCGGACTTCATCCGGCCATCGATCTCCGCTGGCGTCGAGGCTTCGGCGTCGATGCCGAGCGCGAGCGCGCGCTTCTTCAGCTCCGGATCGGCGAGCACGTCGTGCAGCGCGCCGTTGAGTGTGTCGATCACGGCCGCCGGCGTGCCGGCCGGCGCATAGAGCGCGTTCCACGAGGTCACGTCGAAATTGGGCACGCCGGCTTCGGCGATGGTGGGAACGTTCGGCAATTCCGGCGAGCGCTTGGGACCGCTGGTCGCCAGCACGCGGACCTTCCCGCTTTGCAGGCTGGGCACAACGGCCGCGTAGAATTCGACCTCACTCTGAATGTCGTTGCGCAGCAGCGCCACCAGTTCGTCGGGCGAGGTGCGGAACGGCACGATAACGAGGTCGGCGCCCGACATCGATTTGAAAAGCTGCGCGGTCAGGTTCTGCGTCGAGCCGACGACGATGGAGCCCAGATTGAGGGTGCCGGGCTTGTCTTTCGTTGCCTTCAAAAAATCGCCGAGCGTATGATACGGCGAGTCCGCGGCGACGACGAAATCGAGATCGAAGTAGCCGATGGCCGAAATCGGCACGAATTGCTTGAGCGGATCGAACGGCAAATGATTGAACAGCGGCACGCTGATGGCGGTGCCGTTGGTAAAGAAGGCAAGCGTATAGCCGTCCGGAGGACCGGACAGCACCGCGCGCGCCGCGGCAATGCCGCCGGGGCCCGGCATGTTCTCGATGATGAAATTCTGGCCGAGCTTCTCGCTGAGCTTTTCCGCCACCAGCCGCGCGGTGACGTCGGCGACGCCGCCGGGGCCGAACGGCAGCACGACGCGCACCGGATGATCCGGATAGGCCGCGCGCGCCGGCGCCGCCGCGACCATGAAGCCCGCCACCGCCAGGGCCAATAAGGCTGCGGGTCGTTTGTTGATAGCGGCCCGCAATACAGCAAAACGCATCGTCGTCACTCCTATTTCATTGTTTTAGGTTAGGGCTTTTAGATCGGACTGGCCGCGGCTCACTGCGTTGGAAGGTCGCGCTTCTTCGACCATCCATCCTGGGTCTGCGCGGCGTGGTCGGCAAAACGTCCCGCCGCTATGGCCGCGCGCATCCCCGCCATCAGCTCCTGGTAGTAGTAGAGGTTCACGATCGACAGAAGCGTACCGCCAAGCGCTTCGCCAGCCTTAAAAAGGTGATGCAGGTATGCGCGGGAAAAGTCCCGCGCCGCCGGACAAACGCTCTCGGCGTCGAGCGGGCGCGGATCGTCGGCGTGCTGCGCATTCTTGATGTTGACGGGGCCGAAGCGGGTGAACGCGAGCCCGTGACGGCCGTTGCGCGTCGGCAAAACGCAATCGAACATGTCGATGCCGCGCGCCACTGCCGCCAGAAGGTCGACGGGCGTGCCGACGCCCATCAGGTAACGCGGCCGCTCGGCCGGCAGTGCCGGCACCGTCGCGGCGACGACGTCGCGCATCACCTCGGGCGCCTCGCCGACCGCGAGCCCGCCGATCGCGTAGCCGTCGAAGCCGATGTCGCGCAACGCTCGCGCACTGGCCTCGCGCAAGCCTTGATCGTCGCCGCCTTGCACGATGCCGAACAGCGCACGGCCGGGAGCAGCCTGCTCGAAAGCGCGTTTGCAGCGCTCCGCCCAGCGCAGCGACAGCCGCATCGCCCGCTCGATCTCGCCGCGTTCGGCCGGCAGGCGCACGCATTCGTCAAGCTGCATGGCGATATCGGAGCCGAGCAGTATTTGCACTTCGACGGCGCGTTCCGGCGACAGATCGACGACGGCGCCGTCGATATGCGAGCGGAACGTCACTGCGGCTTCCTCGACTTTGCGCAGCGGCGACAGCGACATCACCTGAAAGCCGCCGGAATCGGTCAGGATCGGATGGGGCCAACGCATGAAGGCGTGCAAACCGCCGAGCGCGGCAATGCGTTCCGCGGAAGGCCGCAGCATCAGGTGATAGGTGTTGCCGAGAATGATATCGGCGCCGGCCAAGCGGACGTCGTCATGATGCACGCCCTTGATCGCGCCCTGGGTACCGACCGGCATGAAGGCGGGCGTGCGCACCACGCCGTGCGCGGTGGTTATTTCACCGGCGCGCGCGGCGCCGTCGACGGCGAGGAGGCGAAAGGAAAATGGGCCGGACATCGTGTCCGGCGACATATCGTCCGGCGGCTATCAAGACAAGCGAGAGCATTGCGCGCCCTGGGCAGCCGCCCGCTAGTCTGGGTTGTAAAGGCCGGACGGTAGCGTCAGGCGCCATCTCGCTGGATGAATTTACATGGGCGAAACAGCAAACAGGCATCGCCGTAGGAATAGAAGCGATAGCCGGTCTCGATGGCGTGGGCATAGGCGCGCTTCATGACGTCCAGGCCGCAGAAGGCGGAGACCAGCATGAATAGCGTCGAGCGCGGTAGATGAAAATTGGTCAGCATCACATCGGCGGCGCGAAAACGGTAACCGGGCGTGATGAAGATATCCGTCTCGCCGGAAAACGCCGACAGCGTGCCATCTTCGGCGGCCGCGCTTTCCAAAAGCCGCAGCGCGGTCGAGCCGACGGCGACGATGCGGCCGCCGGCGCGGCGCGCGGCATTCAAGGCCGAAGCAGTCTCGGACGAGACGGTACCCCATTCGGCGTGCATTTTATGGCTTGACGTGTCTTCCGACTTCACCGGTAAAAACGTGCCCGGCCCGACATGCAGCGTGACGCGCTCTAAACCGACATCGCGCTCGGCCAATGCGGCGGTGAGGGCTGCGGTGAAATGCAGTCCCGCCGTCGGCGCCGCCACCGAACCTTCCGCGCACGCCGAATGCCTCTCCGGCACGGGGCAGTAT
>JBARER010000246.1:0-22511 GCA_049796395.1 Xanthobacteraceae bacterium | reverse complement strand
GGCCGGGCGTTTTGGCCCAGAGCCGCCCGAGAGCGGGGGTGACAGCCCCACCCGCAGGAACCGTACTCGCCCCCCTCCGCCGGCGTCACCCGGCGGTGTCCTTCCTGGGGCGAGATTTGATTCTTCGAGATGTATCTATATCGGAGACCGATGTCAAGTTATCAGTGACGACGAGGCGGACTAAATTCTCCGGTCGTCCCCGCGCAAGCGGGGACCCAGCCTGGATTCCCGCTTCCGCGGGAATGAGCGGAGGAAATTCGCCGCTCCCTCGGGAAAGATAATGAAAGACTGCGCCGTCGCGCGATAGCCAGCGTCGGTGGATGTTTATTTCCGCCCGGCGGTGCCGGCCAAAACCGCGGCGCCGATCAAGATTCCGACGCCAAGCGCGACGCCGAGCGTGAACAAGGGCTGCGACTGGGTTTGGGCGCTCATGCGCTCGACGGCCTGGTTGCCGTACTCGGCGCCCAACCGCAAAGCGCGGTTGCCGAACCGCCCTGCCTCTTCGCCCGCGGACTGGCTCCGCTCGCGGACGCGATCGATCAGTTCGCTCAGCGTCGCCGAAACCGCCTCGCCGATCCGCTCGCCGGCGGCCGATGCGGCAGCAGAGCCGCGGCGGCCGGCAATCCGGCCGACCGTCTCGAGTTCTCGCTCCACAGCGCCCAGGTGCTTCTGGATCGCGGTGACGCTCGGGCCGAATGAATTTGAGCGGTACTGAAACATGATACCTCGCCGGCTGGACGGAACACGGGATATGCGCGGCCGAAATGCGCGGCCAATAGCCTCGCAGTCCTATGAACCGATCAGGTTCAACTTGGTTCCGTTGCTCGCTTTTGCAGCATCGCGTCTAGCGCGTGAGACGCCGCCGGTTGGCGCGTACGCGCTTTTTATAGACGTTCAACGCCTTCTTGGCGGTTCGTTGCGCGTTGCGGCCCTCGACGGCACCGGAGACCGCGGCCGCCTGCGCTTCGACAGCGGCGGCGAATTTTTCAGTCACCATGCGCTGCGCCTCGGCGTGACCGCGGGCGCCGCCGGCAGCGATCCGCATCATCCGCAGCGCCATCACTCGCTGTGCTTCCAGTCCGAGCAGTGCCGTCTGCGAGGCTAGCGCCAGCCAGGGATTCCATAGTTGCATCGGTGTGGGCATGCCCAATTCAACGTTTCCCTGCCACACCAGTTCCAGGCATCGGGCCGCTGTCGTATTTCGTGCCTGTCATCTTTCATGCATGTCAGTGCATGCCATTTTTCGTGAAAACGACTCTATTGCGTCAACATTCCTCTGGGACTTGCCGTGTAGTTCGTTTTGGCGTGTCCATTTCGCAAAACCGGCCTCGCAGGACATGCGTTCCGGCGCGGGATTTGCATCGGCTTGCGAAAGCGACACCAATTCAGGAGCACAGGATGCCCAATCGCGGCGAGCTTCCCATCCCGGTTATGCGTGCCAGAAGCGCGGTCAAGAGCGGAAAACCTCATCCGGATACCGACGCCTGGACGATCATCGCGTTTTGCGCGATCGGCCTGGTCATGACGTTCTATCTCGCTTTATCGACGGTCGGGACCGACACTGTCCCTAGGCTGATGGCGCAGGTGCCGTGGGGTTGAAGCGATCATAGGTTTGAAGCGATAACGACGAAGTGCCGTGGGATTGACGAAGTGCCAGGGGATTGAAGAGATAACGACGTCGCGCTTCGGTACGGGCAAGGCGATGCGCAAGCGATGATGGACCGCTGATCACTCAGCCGACAGCGCGCTGCGGCGACGATGGCACGGCCGGCTCCGGCGCGCCGCGGGCATCGCCTACGGCCCGCCGCAAGCCCTCCAGATCGTAAGGCTTTTGCAACACCGCAAAACCCCGGCGGACCGCGTCCTGCGCGCTCGAACTGTAGCCGGTTGTCAAGAGCACCGCGATCTGCGGATGACGCCGGCGCACCGCGTCGGCCAGTTGCAGGCCGTCCATGCCGCCGGGCATCAAGATATCCGAGAACATCAGGTCGATACCGCTCTCGCGCTCGAGCAAGTCGAGGCCGGCCTGACCGCTTGAGGCATGGCGCACCCGATAGCCAAGCTCCTCGAGATAAGAACGGCCGACGTCCGCGACCTCGGCATTGTCCTCGACCAAAAGCACGGTACCGACGGCCGGCGCGACGACGACCGAAGCGGATTCCGTTCGCGGCAGCGCCGGCGCTTCCCAGGTGCGCGGCAGGAACAGCGTCACCGCAGTGCCGCGCCGCGGCGACGTGGTGATGGAGGCGGCGCCGCCGGATTGCCGGGCGAAACCGTACACCTGGCTCAAGCCGAGCCCAGTGCCTTTGCCTTCCTCCTTGGTGGTAAAGAACGGCTCGAACACCCGCGGCAGGACGTCGGGCGGAATGCCCGAGCCGGTATCGGCGACCCGCACCGCGACGAATTCACCGCTCAGCCCTTCCTCGGCGCTGGTGCCGCGCATCAGCACCGGCTTGGCGCTGATGGTCAGCGTGCCGCCCGACGCCATGGCATCGCGGGCGTTGAAGGCGAGATTGAGCACGGCCAGCTCGAACTCGTTGGGATCGACTTTGACCGCGCAGGGCCGCCGCGGCACGCCGAGGCGAATATCGATATCGCCGCGCAACGAGCGGCTCAGCATGTCCTTGATCTCCGGCAGCCGCTCGGCGAGGTCGATCACGGACGGTTGCAGCGTCTGCCGCCGCGAGAAAGCCAGCAATTGCCGCGTCAAGCTCTCGCCCCGCCGGGTGGCATTGGCGATGGTGTCGAGCAGATGGGTTTCCCGCTCGCCGGATACCGAGCGGCGCAAGCGCTGCACGGTGCCGCTGACGATCATCAACAGATTGTTGAAATCGTGCGCCACGCCGCCGGTCAATTGACCAATCGCTTCGAGTCGCTGCGCTTGGCGCAGCGCATCTTCGGCCTGTTCGCGGCGTTGCGCCTCGTCGTGTAGCCGCTTGGTCCGCCTTAACACCACCCACAGCGTAACGAACAGAAGCAGCGTGACCGGCAAGCCGAAGATCAGATGGCCGCCGACCTGCCGCAGCCAGGCGGCGCGGATCGCGGCGGTTTTGATGCCGGCAATGGCGTAGATCGGATAACCAGGCAGCGCGCGAAAGCCGATCCGCCGGTTTCGCCCGTCCACTTCGGATTTGGTCGTATAGAGGCCGCGTGTGAGGCCTGCGCCAATGGCGCGGCGCAGCTTGCTGGTTGGGCTGAGCTGTCGCAGCGCCGGCGGGCCGGCCGGGTAACGCGCCAGCTCCTTGCCGTCCGCCCGCACCAGTGCGTAGAAATTTCCCGGCGACTGCTCGATCATCGAATAGAAATCGCTGAAATAGCGCGGCCGCACCGCGACCGCGATGACCCCGCGAAACGAATCATCTGGCGACACCAGCCGCCGCGATATGTCGAAAATCTCGGTGCCGGGCGCCAGAAACTGCGAGGTGCGCGGATCGCCGACATAAGTCCCGGCATCGCCGTCCATTTGCGCCTTGAAGTAATTGCGGTCGGCAAAGCCGGCGCCAGCCGCCGTGGCCGCCGGCGCGCTCGCCGCCAACAGCCGGCCGTCGCGGCCGACCAGCACGATCGACTGCACCTGCGGCATGATCCCGATGATGCGCTGCAGCCGCGGCGTCAGCGTGGCCTGAGCGGCGCGGATTTGATCGTCGGACAGGCCGCGCACCACTTCGTTGACCTCGGGAAAGATGCGGTCGACGGTCTCAAAAACCTTGAGCCCCTGCTCCTGCAGCACGTCGAGCGACCGACCGATGCGCTCGTCGGCGACGGCGTAAGCGTCGTGATAGTCGTTGGAGGCCGCATAGAAGAACAGCGCCGCCGGTATCACCAGCGACGCGATCATCAGAAACTGCAAAAGCCGAACTGCCGATTCCCGTTCCGTGCGCATCAAAATATGCCGGTTGCGGCCGATGAGAATAGCGGCCCTGCAACGACGCAAATATCGTCGACCCTCTCGACTCGCAGACTCCCAGACTTCTGGGGCGCTAACGAGGCGATCAAACGCCGCACTCGATTGCAATTTCGTGACCGAAAGGTCAGTGCTGCGATCTTGACTGCACCAAATCGCCGCAATTGAGGGCGGAGGCGGATTGAGGTCGTCTAATTTTTCCGCTCATTCCCGCACAAGCGGGAATCCAGCGATTAAATCAAAAGTCTGGATCCCCGCCTTCGCGGCGACGAGCGGACGTTCAACTGACCGCCGTCGGCGCCAGCGCCTCGATGTCGGTGACGACATCGATCACCGCCGGCCGGTTGGCGGCGAGCGCTTGGGCGAGCGCCGCCGGAAATGCCGAGGCGTCTTCGACGCGGATGCCGAGCGCCCCCATGTCTTCGGCAAGGCGCGCGAAATTCATCTTGCTGAAAGTCCACAATTCGCGCGCCTTGTCGGTCTGCTTACCGCCATAGACGCGGTCAAAGCCGCGCTTACTTTGATTGCCGCCGCCGTTATTGTTGACCACGGTCACCGCGTTGATGCCCCAGCGCGCCGCAGTTTCGATCTCGGCGATGTGATACCAGAAGCCGGCATCGCCGGTGAAGGTGACCACCGGCCGATCGGGACAGCCGCATTTAGCGCCGAGCCCGGCCGGAAACGCCCAGCCGAGATGGCCGGCGCTGCGCAAATAGCTCTGCCGCGGCGACGTCAGATCGAATAGGCCGCCCATCCACATGCCGGCATGGCCGGTGTCGACCACAACGATAGCATCGTCCGGCACGTGCCTGGTCAATTCGTGGCACAGCCGCTCCGGGCGGATCGGCACCGCCTCCGACGTAAGCGCATCCTTATATTTGCTTTGCCAATCGCTGCAGATTTTCTGCGCTTCGGCGATCCAACCCGCGCGTTTGGCGGCGCTGGCGCGATCGGCCGCTTTGAGCATTTTGGCAAGCGTCACCTTGGCGTCGCCGTTGACGGCGGCGGCAAGCGGATAATTGCGGCCGAGCGCTTCCGGCGCGATATCGAGCTGGATGGCCGGCGTGCCGATCTTCGGCACCGCCCAGAAGTGTGTGGTCATGCCGCCGGTCTCGCTGCCGACGAAGCAGACCAGATCGGCTAAGTTGACCACGCGATTGGCGCTTTCGCGCGAATAGCTGCCGCAAACGCCGACCGAGAGCGGGTGATTGCCGGGAATCGAATCCTTGCCGTTGAGCGAGGTGGCGACCGGAATTTGCAGCGCTTCGGCCAGCGCAACGAGCTCGGCGCCCGCGCCCGAGGCGCGCACGCCGCCGCCGGCGACGATCACCGGCCGCGCGGCAGTTTGCAGGATATTCAGCGCCGCGCGTACGCTCGTTTCGTCCGGCTCCGGGCGGAACGCCGGCACGCGGGCAAATTGCGGCTCGACGAGCGGCTCCATGTCGGCTTCCTCAGAATCGATTTGCCCTTCATTGCCGCGGAACTGCAGATGCACCGGGCCCGGGCAGCCGGTCACGGCGGACCTAAACGCCTGCCGCACCATGTCGGGAAAGCGCGCCACGTCGTCGATGGTGGCGTTGAATTTGGTCACCGGCTCGAACGCCGGCACGTCGTCGACCTCCTGATAGACTTTACGAAATTTATTTTTCGGCTCGCGGCCGCCGGTCATGGCGATGACCGGCGAGTGCGCCAGCCAGGCGTCGCGCAGACCGGCGGCGAGATTGAGTGCGCCGATCACCTGCGCCATGCAGATGCCGGGCTTGCCGGAGGCACGCGCATAACCATCCGCCATATAGGCGGCGGCCTTCTCGCCGTGCACGTGCAGCCGCTTGATGTCGGTGCGGCGCTCCATCTCGGCATAGGTGGTGCGCAGCACCGCCGGCACGTGAAACACATGGGTGACGCCGTAGCCTTTGAGCATGTCGGCGAGACATTGCGCGCCGGTCATTTTGCGGTTGTGGCCGATTTGCATGGTCTTTTGTTTCTCCACTCGTTACTTGTCATGCTCCGCGAAGGCGGAGCATCCAGTCATCGCAGTTCCAATCTTCGCTCAATCCAGCGATACAGCGCGCCCCGTTTACTGGATCATCCGCCTGCGCGGATGATGACAGGAAAAGAGTGGGCATTCGAAACCAAATCAATCGTTGAACACCGCCACCGCGCGGACCGGCGAGCCGGTGCCCTCGCGCCATTTCAGCGGCAGGCAGATGAACTGAAACTCGCCCTCGCCGATGAGGCTTTCCAGATTGCACAGGCTTTCCAGATGGGTGATGTCGAGATCGAGGCAGGCCTTGTGCACCAGCGTATTGACCTTGCCTTCCGGGCCCGGCCGCATCGAATCGATGCCGAAATGCACGACGCCCGCTTTGGCGAGCCACTCCGTCGCCGCGACATTGACGCCTGGATTGTCGGTCGCATAAGCGGCGGTCGGAAAAGTGCGCTCATGATGGCCGGTGCACAGCAGCACCGTGCCTTTTTTCGGCACCGCCACGCCGGCCTTTTTCACCGCCGCGTCCAGATCGGCCGGCGTAATTTCCGCCCGCGCCGGAATATGCCGCAGATCGATGCAGATGCCCTGCACGATGCACTTCTCCAGCGGATATTCGTTAATCGGCGTGCCGCTTTTGCCGAAGTGCCGCGGCGCGTCGATATGGGTGCCGCCATGGTCGGGCATGGAAAAGAACATCACGCTGTTGCCGTGCACGCCGCCCGATTCCGCGCGCGCCTCGTCGTGCGTCTTCCAAATGCCGTGGATGATCGGCGGCTGCCCCGGATAGGCCGGCGTGCGGTGATACAACTCGCGGCTTAGATCGACGATACGCATAGGACGCGCCTCCCGGTAGATTTTGCGTGGGGCATGATCTTCTCGGAAAACCGGTATCCACCCTCGGATCAAGTCCGCGGGCGGGCATTTTCCGGATCATGCCCTGGCCTTTCGCGGCCCGAACACTATCCTCGGCGGATCGACGCGACAACGCCCGCCGGGAGTCCCGCATGAAAACTTCGACCAACCGCATTCTCACCACGCATACCGGAAGCCTGCCGCGGCCGAAGTCCCTGATCGATCTCATTTTACGGCGCGAGCGCGGCGAAGCCATCGCCGCCGAACCGTTCGAAGCCGCAACCGCGCGGGCGGTCGACGACGTGGTGGCGGCGCAGGTCGCCAGCGGCGTCGACATCGTCTCCGACGGGGAGATGTCGAAGCCGTCCTACACCACCTATATCCGCCATCGCGTCGCCGGCATCGCGCCCGACCCGCGGGCCGCTGAGCTTGGCGCCGACATCATGATCGGCCGCGACCTCATCGAGCATCCCGACTTCGGCCGCGACCGCCGCTCGTTCTCCGCCGTGCCGTTTCCCGGCTGTGTCGGCGAGCTTGCCTACCAGGGCCGCGCCGCGCTCGAGCGCGACATCGCGCATCTGCAAGCCGCGGCAGCGAAGGCGAAGCCGGCCGACGTGTTCATGACCGCACCGTCGCCCGGCATCCTGACGCGCTTTATCATCAATCTGCATTACCCGAGCGAGGACGCCTATGTCGCCGCGCTCGCAGCGGTGATGAAGACCGAATACCGCGCCATCGTCGAAGCCGGCTTCGTGCTGCAGATCGACGCGCCCGACCTCGGCTCGGCGCGCAACAACCAGTACCGCCGCCTTTCCGACGACGAGTTTCGCGTCAACATCGCAGAGCGCAACGTCGCGGCGCTCAATGCCGCCATCGAAGGCCTGCCGGCGGACCGCATGCGGCTGCACATCTGCTGGGGCAATTACGAAGGACCGCACACCCACGATCTGCCGCTTCTCAAGATCATCGACATCGCGTTCAAGGCGCGCGTGCAGGCGATCAGCATCGAGGCCGCCAATCCGCGCCACGATCACGAATGGGAGGACCTCAAGACCATCAGGATTCCCGACGACAAGATCCTCATTCCCGGCGTGATCGATTCGACGACCAATTTCGTCGAACATCCCCGCCTCGTGGCGCAGCGACTTCTGCGCTACTCAACGGTGATCGACCGCGAGCGCCTGATCGCCGGCGTCGACTGCGGTTTCGGCACCGCGGTGCGCGCCGAGCCGACGGTCGCCGACTCGATCGTCTGGGCCAAATTGCGGGCGCTGGCCGAGGGCGCCGCCATCGCCAGCAAGGCCCTGTGGGGCGCCAAAGCGGCTTAAGACCCAGGCACAAGCGGCCCCACGGTTAAGTGAAAGGGCGCACTCCACTTCGGCGCGATTACGTCCTATCTATCGGTCAGGGCGTCGCGCCATCGGGACGTGTCCTGCAAGTCAAATGCCTGCGAGGAGTAAGAGCATGGCGATCACGGACGAGTTGGAATCGCAGGAAGAACGGCCATGCCTGCATTGCCTGATTATCGATGTCATCGACAGTTATTTTGCCGACTACCCGGTCTCGGCGGACGAGCCGGATATGATCGACACGGCGGAAGTGGTGACCGCGGTGGCCAAGACCATCGCTGAATTGACCTGCAGTCAGGACACCGTGGCGCGGCAGAAAATGATCGATCAGTTGACCAGCGAAGTGCTGCAATATGATGAGGAATTCCGCCAGCAGGACCTGATGGGCGGTACCGGCTCGGGCGCCCGGCATTAGTTAAAGACTGCCGCCGGCGCCGCCGTCACTGCGGCTTGAGACCGGCGAATTTGACCACCTTCGCCCACTTCTCGGTCTCGCCGGCGATGTATTTGCCGAATTCCCCAGGCGACATCGACAGCTCGCTGACGCCGAGCTGGGACAGCCGCTCCTTGAATTTGGGGTCGGCCTGGATGGCTTTGACGGCGCAGGCGAGCGTGTCGACGATGTCCGGCGGCGTGCCTTTGGGCGCGACGATGCCGGAAAAGCCGCTCGCCTCGAAGCCCGGCAAAGTCTCAGCAATGGTCGGCACGCCGGGCAGTTCGTCGATGCGATTGGCCGTGGTCAACGCCAGCGCGCGCAACTTGCCGGTTTTGATCTGGCCGATGGCCGCCGAGATGCCGTCGACCCCGACCTTGACCTGACCGCCAAGCATATCCGTGACCATCTGGCCCTCGCCGGCATAGGGAACATGCACGACGTCGATGCCGGCCATCATCTTCAAAAGCTCTACCGCCATGTACGGCGGCGTGCCGAGCGACGGCGAAGCGATGACGATCTTCCCGGGATTGGCTTTGGCTTGCGCGATCAAGTCGGCGACGCCGGCCGCCGGAAATGACGGATTGGCGTCGAGCACCAGGTTGATGCGGTTGATCGGCGCCACCGGCGTGATGTCGCGCACGAAGTCGTAGCTGAGGTTCTTCATCAGCGACGCGTTGACGGTGTTCGACGATGCCGCAAAAAACAGCGTGTAGCCGTCAGGCGGCGCCCGCACCACCGCTTCGGCGCCGAGCGAGCCGCCGGCGCCGGGCCGGTTCTCGACCACGATGGTTTGGCCTAATTGCCGCGACAGCCATTGCGCGGCAAGCCGCGCGACGATGTCGACCTGGCCGGCGGGCGGGAAACCGACGATCAGCTTGATCGGGCGATCCGGGTAGGTTTGCGCGAAGGCGTTACCCGTCACCGCAATGCCGCCGAAGATGGCGGCGCCAGGTGCCAGACGTAAAAGCTCGCGCCGGCGCAAGCGCATGGGCTCCTCCCTGTCGGCGCGCGGCGAGTGGCCTCTTGATCGGGCTTTCGACTTCGGCGCCGCGCTGCCGCTGCATAGCACAGATAGACCGGCGCGGCGCCGGCTTTTTGCGCCGCTGCCTGGTGAGAATGGCCTGAATCTTGAATGATTGAGCGGGAAGCCTGCAGCGACACCGGCTGCGGCGGGATTAATCCATGGGCATATCGCGGGCAGCGGACAGCGCCGGTGGCCAGCCGGCCGAAGCGCCGCACGCGCGGCAGCCTTCGCCATCGCTCCCGCACGCCGCCCCGCATCATGCAGGCAAGCCGTGGTTTCTGGCGTTGACCGCGCTTGGAATAGTCTACGGCGATATCGGCACCAGCCCGCTTTACGCCTTTCAGGTCGCTTTGGCCGGGCTTGGCCACCGCGCCCCGACCGCGGCCGATGTCTTCGGCATTTTATCGCTGACCTTTTGGGCGCTGATGCTGATGGTCTCGCTCAAATACGTCGTTCTGGTGCTGCGCGCGGACAACGACGGCGAAGGCGGCATCCTGGCGCTGCTGTCGCTGGTCGCCGCCGACCGCATCCGCGACGGCGCGGCGCTGCCTGTTCTCGTGCTGCTCGGCGTCCTTGGCGCAGCACTGCTTTACGGCGACGGTGTCATCACGCCAGCGATTTCGGTGTTGTCCGCGATGGAGGGACTGCGGCTGGTCGCGCCGTCATTCACGGCCTTCATCGTGCCGGTAACGATCGCGATTCTGATCGGCCTGTTTCTGATCCAGCGCCGCGGCACCGCAGGCATCGGCCGCGTCTTCGGTCCGATCATGGTGATCTGGTTTATCGCGATCGGCGTGCTTGGCGCCGCCAACATCCGCGCCGCGCCGGCCATCGTCCTGGCGCTTAATCCGATCTACGCCTTGCGCTTCCTCGCCGCCGACCCCGCCGTGTCCTCGCTCGTCATCGGCGCGGTGTTCCTCACGCTGACCGGCGGCGAGGCGCTCTACGCCGACATGGGTCATGTCGGCGCGACGGCGATCCGCCGCGCCTGGTTCGCCCTGGTGCTGCCGGCGCTGCTGCTCAATTATTTCGGGCAGGGTGCGCTGATCCTGACCGATCCGGGCGCAGCCGACAGTCCGTTCTACAAATTGGCGCCGGGCTGGATGCTGGCGCCGATGGTGGCGCTGGCCGCGCTCGCCACCATCATCGCGTCGCAATCGCTGATCTCCGGCGTCTTTTCCTTGACGCGCCAGGCCATGCTGATGGGACTGTGTCCGCGGGGGCGGATCGTGCCGACGTCGGGCGACGAGGCCGGGCAGATTTACGTACCCGCCGCCAATTGGCTGTTGATGGTGGCCACGCTGTTTACCGTGGTGTTCTTTCGCACCTCGGACAATCTGGCGGCCGCCTACGGCATCGCCGTGTCGGGCACCATGCTGATCACAACGATTTTGCTGTATCGCGTCACGATCACGCGATGGCATTGGCCGGCGGCGATGGCGATTCCGGTGATCGCCGCTTTCGGCGCGATCGATGCGACCTTCGTGGCGTCGAATTCGATGAAGCTTCTGGCCGGCGGCTGGTTTCCGGTGATCATCGGCGGAGCGATCGCGGTGCTGATGCTGTCGTGGCGCAAGGGCGCGTTCGAAGTCCGGCGCCGGCTGCGCGACATGTCGATGCCGCTCGACCAATTCCTTGACTACGTCGAAAAGACCGTGATCGGCCGGGCGCCGGGAATGGGCGTCTGGCTGACCAAGGTCGAGCATGGCGCATCGCCGATGCTGCTGCGTCACGTCGAGCACAACTGCGTGCTGCACGAGACCGTCGTGCTGATGACCTTTGTCATGGAGAACCGGCCGCGGGTGCCGTTCCACGAACGCCACTCGCTGCAACGGCTCGGCCACGGCTTCTACCGCATCCAGGTCCGGCTAGGCTTCATGCAGACGCCGGATATTCCACTGACACTGAGCAATTGCCGGATGCTCGGCTTCGATGCCGATCTCGAGCACCGCAATTATTACCTCGCGCACGAAACCATCGTGCGCCGCGCCAAGGGTTCGGCGATGGGACGGGTACCGTTCGCGATCTTCTCGTTTCTCAGCCGCATCGCCAGCCGGACGCCGGACTTTTTCAAAATCCCAAACGACGCCGTTATCGAAGTCGGATTCCGCGTCGAGATTTGACCGGCACTCTCCGTCATTGCGGCTCGAAATTCATCGCCACGCCGTTGATGCAGTAGCGCAGATGCGTCGGCGGCGGCCCGTCGTCGAAAACATGGCCGAGATGGCTGCCGCAGCGGCTGCAATGCACCTCGGTGCGGGTCATGAACAAGCTGTTATCGCTCGTGGTCTCGACCGCGCCCGGCTCCGGATCGTTGAAGCTTGGCCAGCCGGTGCCGCTTTCGAACTTGGTGTTCGAGACGAACAGCTTTTGCCCGCAGCCGGCACAAGCGAAACTGCCGGCCCGCTTCTCGTAATTGAGCGCGCACGACCCCGGCCGCTCGGTGCCATGCTCGCGCATGATGTGGAACTGCTCCGGCGTGAGAATCTTGTGCCACTCGGCCTCGGTATGCGTCACGGGGTAGTGTTTGGTGTCGGTCATGGTCATGGCTGGTCGCTCCGATCTGCCATAAACCTAATCGATGCGGAGCAAAGCGCAACTATGCCGACCGTCACGTGATCGCGAGCGACAATCGCCGTTCGCGCTGCTATCCTGCACCAAAACGCCTCGGGTCAATAATCGGGCAAGGAAACAGCCATGCTGGATTCGCCGCATGCGAACAACAACGGATCGAAGCCGCACCAGCAGATGATCGCGGGCGCGTTTCTGCGCAACGCCTGGTACGTGGCGACCTGGGCCGACGATCTCGACGGCGGCCGCCTGGTCCCCCGCATAATCATGAGCGAGCCGGTCGTGCTCTACCGCAAGAGCAATGGCGAGGTGGCCGCGATCGAGGACCGCTGCGCGCACCGCTTTGCGCCGCTCTCCATGGGCAAGCTCGTCGGTGGCGACCGCATTCAATGCCCCTATCACGGCCTGGAATTCGACGGCACCGGCGCCTGCGTGCGCAATCCGCACGGCACTAAGACCATTCCCTCGCGCGCCCGGGTCAAAAGCTATCCGGCGATCGAGAAGCACAAAGCGGTATGGCTGTGGATGGGCGCGGCGCCGGCCGACGCGACAAAAATTCCGGACTTCTCGGTGCTCGATGATGTGCCGGAGCTGCACACCACCAAGCGCGACAGCATCGTCATCAAGGCCAATTATCAGCTCATCGTCGACAATTTGCTCGACCTCAGCCACACCTCCTATCTGCACGAAGGCATTCTCGGCAATGCCGATACGGTGGAATCGGAGATCACCGCCGAGCAGGACGGGGACGACGTGGTGGTCGGCCGCCACGCCACCAATTCGAAACCGCCCGGCATGTTCGCGCCGTTCTGGCCGGATCATCCGCCGCGCGTCGACAATTTCACGAAAATGCGCTGGATGGCGCCGTCGACGCTGCGGCTCCTCACCGGCATCTGCGGGATCGGCGCCGCACCGGAGACCGGCACCGGCTACCATGCCGTTCATCTGCTCACGCCCGAGAACGAGCGCTCGACGCATTACTTCTTCACCGCCGTGCGCTGGGGCGTGAAGACCGGCGACGACACGCTCAACCGCGATCTGCAGACGCGCATCGCCGAAATGCGCCGCTTTGCCTTCGAGGAACAGGACGCCCCGGTGATCGAGGCGCAACAACGCAACATCGAGAGCGCAACGGAGCCGCTTGATCCGCTGATCCTCGCTATCGACGCAGGCTGCGTGCGCTATAAGCGCGTTCTCGGCAGGATGATCGAGGCGGAGACTCCGTAGGGTGGGTTGCGCGGCCGCGCGGGCTGAGGTCGCGTTACGACGCCTATCCGCGCTAACCCACCGCGAGCGGCAAGGCCGCAGGGTGGGTTTCGCTTTGCTCAACCCACCCTACGATATCATTTTATCGCCAGCGGATTGGTCGGCGAGCCGACGGCGCCGGTGATGGGAATGGCCGGCGCCACGAACATGAATTCGTAGACGCCGTCCTTGGCGCAATCCTCGGCGAGGTCTTTCAGATAGAAAATCTCGCCCATGGTCATGCCCATGATCGGGATGGTGATCCAATGCCAGGGCTGGTTGATGCCGCCTTCGGTGTTGTTGGGACGCACCTCGCACCCCCAGGTATCGGAAGCAAGCGCCGCAAGCTCGGTCTTGGCGACGAACTCCAGCGTCTCGAAGGCGAAGCCCGGCGCGTCGCCGCCGGGATAGCCGTCCCAGCTTCCGACTTTCAGGCAGCGTTCCATCTGCCCGGTGCGCACGACGATGTAATCGCCGCGCTTGAGCGCGATATTCTGTTGCTTCGCCGTGAGATCGAGATCGGCGCAGGTGATGCCGTAACCGTCGTCGAGGCATTCCTTGCCCAGCGCGCGCGCCACGTCGAGAAACACGCCGCGGCCGACCATCTTGTCCTTGGTTTTCTCGATGCCGCATTTTTGCGCCCCGAACGACGACACTTCGCGGCAGTCGTAACCGTTCCACATATTGTCTTCGTAGAAGACGTGACCGAGGCCGTCCCATTGCGTGCCGCACTGCAAGGGCATCACCACCATGTCGTCGGCGGCGCGGATGCCGCGCTTGTCGAGCACGCCGGAATAGGCGTCGGTGCCGGTGCGCAGCATGGTGTGCAGCGGATTGATGCGGCCGAGCACTGGATAATTGGTCTTGCCGCCTTGCGGGCCGTTATTGTCGAAATTGAGCGCCAGCGAGATGACCTTACCCTTTTTCACCAGCCGCGCCGCGGCGACGATGTCTTCCGCACTGGTGTAGTTAAGCGTGCCGATCTCGTCATTGGGGCCCCACTTGCCCCAGTTCTTGTACTTCTCCGCCGCCGCACGGAGATCGTCTCGCGTCACTTTGCGCCCTGTCATTGGTTCGTTCCTACCCTGCTATTGGCCGTAATCGAAGAATGATAGCATCGCCAAAACATCTGGGGAGGGCTTTATGTCAGCGGTGAGTTTTACGTCGCGTTTGCTGGTGTTGTGCGTGGGTTTAGCGTCGGCCGGATCGAGCTTTGCCGCGGACACCTATCCGACACATCCGGTGAAGATCATCGCGCCGTTCGCGGCCGGCGGCCCGAGCGATTTCGTGGCGCGGCTGTTGGCCGACAAGCTGTCGCAGAGTCTCGGCCAGCAGTTCTACGTCGAGGATCACGCCGGCGCCGGCGGCAATATCGGCATGACCCAGGTCGCCCGCTCGGCGCCCGACGGCTACACCATCCTGGTGGCGAGCTCGAGCTTCGTGGTCAATCCGAGCCTGTACGCCCACAATCCCTACGATTCGTTCAAGGATTTCGCGCCGGTCACGCTGGCGGGCGCATCGGCGAACATTCTGCTCGCGCACCCTTCCGTTCCGGCCAAAACCATCAAGGACTTGATCGCGCTGATGCAGGCCAATCCCGGCAAATATCCCATCGCCAATGCCGGTCTCGGCACCACGCCGGAACTCGCCGCCGAACTGTTCAAGCTCGACTTCAAGCTCGATCAGCCCAGCGTGCCCTATAACGGCGGCGCCCCGGCCGTCCAGGCGGCGATTGCCGATCAGACGCCGCTCGCCTTTGCCAATCTCACGCCGGCCGCGCCGCATGTCCTCGCCGGGACGCTGCGCGGCATGGCGGTGACTTCGCTCAAGCGGTCCGCGGCGTTGCCCGACGTGCCGACGATGATCGAACAAGGCGTGCAGGGTCAGGAATCCGAGACCATGCAGGGCGTCTTCGTGCCCGCCGGCACGCCGCAGCCGATCATCGATGCTCTCAACCGCGAGATCGTCAAGGCGCTGCATCAGCCGGACGTGCAGGCGAAATGCAAGCAGGTCGGTCTCGACATCGTCGCCGACACGCCGGCGGAGTTCGCCGTCTACGTTAAGAAAGAAGTCGATCGCTGGCACAAGGTCATCGTCGACGCCAAGATTCCGCAGATTCAGTAATGCCGCGCGAATTCCAGTCAGCGTCGCTTTAGGCCGGCCGCTTTCAACGCGGCTTCGATGATTGGCCCGGCAGCGACGCGCGGCGTGGCGCCGGGCGCCGTGTCGAACATCGGCAGTCCGGCGGCGGCAAAGGCAGCAGCGATGATGCGGTTGGGATCGAACATGGTGTCGGCCCCGGACTGCGCATTGGCCGCAACGGGAATCTCGCTTCCGGAGTTCGGCTCGACAATGTCCTTCATCGTGAGGTCAGCGCCGGCGCGACCTTGAATGGGCCGTGGGAGCTTCGCGGGCGCGCGCGATCTTTCGGCGCCGCGTTCGTCCAATCGCCAAAACTGGGCGATGAGGTAGGTCGAGGAAATGCCGGCGTCGAGAAAGAACGCGCCGGCCGCGCCGCAACTCTTTTCGCCCGTTGCCGCAAGCGGCACGCCGTGCCCCATGCCGCGCACAGAAATTGCTTCGATCAACGGCTCCCCGTCGGTATCGGTCCAGACCCGCCGCCTGTGGCGCTCGATGGTTGTCTCGTAAGACGGCAGCTCCGCGAGGCCGTGAACGTCGCACCATTGTCTCACGATGTTTTCGGCGTTGGCCGGCTTGACGATGGGATCGGCGCTGCCGTGCCAGACCGAGATTTTCGGCCAGGACCCGCGATGGTGCGATGCGGCGCGGACGCGGTTGCCGAGCACCGTAGCGGAATAGACATGGTCGCCGAACATCGCATCGAAGGCCTGCTGGGCATTGGCGGCGCAGCCATAGGGCAATCCGGCGATGATAGCGCCGCCGGCAAAGACCTCGGGGTAGGTCGCGAGCATGACCGAAGCCATGGCGCCACCGGCCGAGAGTCCAGCGACGAATACCTTGCCCTCGTCGATATCGAAGGTGGTGAGGGCGTGCGCGATCATCTGCCGGATTGAAAGCGCCTCGCCGCGATCTCGTGCGATATCGCCAGGCAAAAACCAGGAGAAACAGGTTTTCGGATTATTGGCAGGCTGCTGTTCCGGATAGAGCACCGCAAATCCGAAGCGATCGGCCAGCTCCGACCATCCGCTGCCATAGTCGAATTCTGCGGCGGACTGGCCGCAGCCGTGAAGCGCAACGACCAGAGGCGCTCCGGCCGAAAGCTGCTTGGGAACATACGCGAACATGCGCAAGTTTCCCGGATTGGCGCCGAATGCGGGGACCTCTTGCAGGCGCGCGGAACACGGCGCCGGCCCGTTAGGCTCGCCAGCCACCTTTTCGCGGGCACTTTCGAGAAACTGCTCGAACTTGCCGCGCAGCGCCCTTAATTTGCCCATAGCCGTATCAAAATCCCGCATTTTCATTCCTATGTTGCACCGCAGTAGACTAATTGTGCATTGCACAAGTGGTTCCCTGTGACCTGGTTGTCAAGTTGAGGCCGAGTCGGTCTAGGATTTTGTGCGGGCGCATGATCATTTCGGCAGACCGGCTTTCACCCTCGGATCATGTCCGCTGGCAGGCTTTTTCCGGATCATGCTTTAGCCGCAGAAACCCATTTAGCCGCAGGACCCCATGCGCATTGTCGACATTCGCGAGACCGCGGTCCCGATCAATTCGACGCTGGCGAATTCCGGCTTCAACTTCTCCGAAATGACGACCTCGGTGGTCGCGGCGATCACCGACGTCAAGCGCGATGGCAAGCCGGTCGTGGGCTTCGCTTTCAATTCTACCGGCCGTTACGCCTGCGGCGCGCAGATGCGGGCGCGCTTCATCCCGCGCATTCTCCATGCGCCGCCGGAAACGCTGCTTGACGAGACCGGCGGCAATTTGGCGCCGGAAAAGATTCTCGCCGTGATGATGCGTAATGAAAAATCCGGCGGCCATAGCGAGCGCTCGATCGGCATCGGCACCATCGAGGTCGCGATCTGGGACGCGGTCGCCAAGATCGCCGACAGGCCGCTGCATGTGCTGCTGGCCGAGCGCTACAACGGCGGCAAAAGCGCCGACAAAGTGTTCTGCTATGTCGGCGGCGGCTGGTACGCGCCGGGCAAGACCACGCGCGATCTGCTCGACGAGATGCAAGGCCACCTCGACGCCGGCTACACCATGCTGAAAATGAAGATCGGCGGCATGGCGCTCAAGGACGATCTCGCCCGCGTCGAAGCGGTCAAGGCGATCCTGCCGCGCGGCGGCGTGCTCGCGGTCGACGCCAATTCAAAATTCTCCCGCGACGAGGCCTTGGCTTATGCGCGCGGCTTGCAGCCGTTCGGGCTGCGCTGGTTCGAGGAGCCGTGCGATCCGCTCGATTATGCGGCGCTTGCCGAGATCGCCGCCAATTACGATGCGCCGCTGTCGACCGGCGAGAACCTTTTTTCGACGCAAGACGTGGAAAACCTGGTGCGCTTCGGCGGGCTCACCCCGGCGCGACGCGACGTCATCCAGGTCGACCCACCGCAAGCCTACGGCATCGTGCAATACGCGCGCACGCTCGACATGCTGGCGCGGCATCGCTGGCCGCGGTCGCTCTTGTTTCCGCACGGCGGCAACCAGATGTCGCTCGCCATCGCCGCCGGCTTCGGCCTCGGCGGCGCGGAATCTTATCCCGGTGTATTCGGCGATTTCGGCGGCTTCGCCGACGATGCCGCGCTGGACAACGGCTATCTGAAACTCTCCGACCGTCCCGGCATCGGCTTCGAAGGTCAGGCGCGGCTCTACCGGACCATGAAGGACCTAGCGGGCTAGCTCCTTCCGCTCATTCCCGCGCAGGCGCGAATCCAGCCTGGGTCCCCGCTTCCGCGGGGACGAGCGGAGATAATTACCCCGCCAGCCGCTCGATCGCGGCGCCGCAGCGGCCGAGCTTGTCTTCCAGACGCTCAAAACCGCGGTCGAGGTGATAGACGCGGTTGACGATGGTCTCACCTTCGGCGGCGAGCGCGGCGATGACCAGCGACACCGAGGCGCGCAAGTCGGTCGCCATCACCGGCGCGCCCTTGAGCTGCTCGACGCCTTCGATCGTGGCGCGCTCGCCGTCGAGCTGGATGCGGGCGCCGAAGCGCATGAGCTCGCCGACATGCATGAAGCGGTTTTCGAAAATCGTCTCGGTGATGTGCGAGGTACCCCGCGCGCGCGTCATCAGCGCCATGAGCTGCGCCTGCAGGTCGGTGGGGAAGCCAGGAAACGGCGCGGTGGACACTTCGATGGGCGCCAAGCCGGCGCCGTTGCGCGCGACGCGGACGCCCTGATTGGTCGGCGTGATCGTGGCGCCGGCCTGGGTGAGGACATCGAACGCGGCTTGCAGCAATTCAGGCCGCGCGTTTTGCAACAGCACGTCGCCACCGGCCATCGCGGCCGCCATTGCATAAGTGCCGGTCTCGATGCGATCCGGCAGCACCGCGTGGCGCGCGCCGTTGAGCTTGGCGACGCCTTCAATAATAATACGCGACGTACCGGCGCCGGAAATGCGCGCCCCCATCTTGTTGAGGCAATCGGCGACGTCGGCGATCTCCGGCTCCTGCGCGGCGTTGTCGATCACGGTCGTGCCGTTGGCCAAGCAAGCGCCCATCATCGCGGTGTGGGTGCCGCCGACGGTGACCTTGGGGAACGCGATCTCGCCGCCGCGCAACCCGTGCGGCGCGCGCGCCACCACGTAGCCGGCGTCGATCTCGATGTCGGCGCCGAGCCTTGTCATCGCCAGGATGAGAAGATCGACCGGCCGCGTGCCGATGGCGCAGCCGCCGGGCATCGACACGCGCGCTTCGCCCATGCGGGCGACCAGCGGCGCCAGCACCCAGAAGCTCGCCCGCATTTTGGAGACGAGCTCGTAGGGCGCGGTGGTGTCGATGATGTTGGCCGCGGAGATATGCAGCGTCTGGCCGTGGTCGGCGGTCTCGCCGGGGCGCTTGCCGCTGGTCATGATGTCGACGCCGTGATTGCCCAGGATGCGTTCGAGCAGCGCCACGTCGGCGAGCCGCGGCACGTTGTCGAGGATCAGTGTCTCGTCGGTGAGCAGCGACGCGATCATCAGCGGCAGCGTCGCGTTCTTCGCCCCCGAGATCGGAATGGTGCCGCTCAGGCGCCGGCCGCCGACAATACGAATGCGATCCATCGTTACCCCCGCGCGATCCGGCGTTAGGACCGGCTCCTCAGCCTTAAATATGCAGCCTGACGTTATGCACCCGGCTTGCCGCCCGGCCAAGCGGAACGCCTGCCCGGCCCAAAACCTCTGGTCTACTTCCCGCTCGGATTGCGGCGGAAGTCGGGAACCGGCGGCTGGGTTTGCCCCGACTCCGGCTCGGCCACGTCACCCGGCGCGCCGCCAGTCAGACCGGGCTTGCCGCGGGCTTGCGCCTTCCGCCGTTTGAGGTTTTCACGCAGCGCCACCGACAGCCGCTCGCTGCGCGCCGCCCATTTCTCGGCTTTGCCGCCCTTGCGCATCGCCCGGATTCAAATCACACGGGCTACCGCCCGGCAACAGGGGGCGCTTGAAATTCGCGGCTGCCGAATGCGCCGCCGAGCCAAGCCGCTACGCGGCGACCTTATTGGCACGCCGACGGACGTCCTTTTTGACATCGTCCAGCTCCTCGTCGGTCCCATCTTCGATGCAGGCGGCCTCATTCGGCGCGCCCTTCGTCGCCAGGATCAATTCATCGAGCTTGACCTGCAATGCCGCGGTATCGCGGTTCTGGGTGTTCTGGATCAGGAACACCATCAGGAACGTGACGATCGTGGTCCCGGTGTTGATGACCAATTGCCAGGTGTCGCTATATTTGAAGATCGGGCCGGTGATGCCCCAGATCACGACAATTGCGGTAGCCAAAAGGAATGTACTCGGCTTGCCAGATAGCTGCGCCGTCTTATTGGCCAGCTTGCCAAACCAGCTTGCCGCGGAAGCATGGCTTTTGCCGTAGCCGCCTGCCGGAAGTCCTGCTCTCATTCTAGCTACCCGCCTCTATTGGGAACTGCCAGGAAAGAATTCCCGACCACCCTGCCCGGTTCCATGGCGCTCGAATGACACGGTAAAGCGGTCTCCGGCCGGATCGACGGCCCCAGGCGACCACCGCGCTTGCGCCCGTATTGCCGCTATGGCAAGGATCGCCGCGCTTTTCGCACCCCCGTTCGTCGCATTCGTCGCCTGAGGGCCGAAACAGCCTGCTGCCGTAGCTCAGTGGTAGAGCACTCCCTTGGTAAGGGAGAGGTCCTCAGTTCAATCCTGAGCGGCAGCACCACATTAACCGAATAAAATCTCGAACGGTTCGAGTTGATGAAATTCACGCTGATCTATGATGGCGATCTACCTGCCTCTGGCAATAAGTCGAAGCCGCAAGAGGCCAGTCAAATACGCAACGAATTCCACCATCAATTGGCCGATCTGTGGGACAGCCACGTTGTTTTCCGACAATTGGCGCGAACGGCTCGCACCATCCCCAATCCGGGCGCTGGATACTACGTGGGCAGAGAACCGATTTGGTCGCAGTCTAAACTGCCAGACTGGAACGATCCTATTTCGCCATTGCGAGAGGGGCAGACGGATTTTTGTGCCGCGATCACAGTCCCTAATGTCGCGAGTTTCATCCCGATAGTACGCAATTCGCTACACTTGGCGTGCGCAGTCGATATTCTGTTTCTTCGCCATGAGGAACCCTACAACCTTATGAGGCAAGGCGGCGATTTGGACGGCAGGATCAAGACGCTGTTCGACGGCCTCAAAATGCCAGACCCCAAAAATCAGTACGTCGGCCTGGCTCCGACGGCAGAGCCGCTTTATGTCGTCTTAGAAGATGACGCCTTGATCTCGGACTTCTCAATCAGAAGCGGCAGATTGCTTGGTAATCGGTCTAAGGACAAACACCGTGTCCGCCTGACCATTGATATTACGATCAAGGTTTTGCGCGTTTTCCACGCGAACGAGTGCTTATTGGGCGGTGGCTAGATGTGATCGGCTGAGATGGGAGAGGACGGCGAGGATGCCGAAAACGCTATCAATAATCGTGGCATGCACAGTATCAGCAATACTCCCGTTGTTTCAGGGCACAGGGATTGCGAGAGCGCAACCCTGGAACAACATACCTAATCTCTCCTGTGCGGACGCCGTTACATCGGATCACAAGTTCACCGAAAACACCCCAAAAGTCTTGACATGGCTGAAGGGGTATTGGGACGGGATGGGCGCACTAAGCGCCCTTGATCCTCGCATGGAAGCTTTGCGCAAAATGGATTTCTCGCAGCTTAGTTCGCTGGTGCTCGTTTATTGCGCAGGAAAACCGGATCAGACCGTAGGTGAGGCCGTGACAGATGTTTCTGCTATGATCCTCTTTATGCAACCCGGCGTGCCATTTCATTTGTCCGTGTCGAGCGATTGATCTTGCTTCACTGCCGCTCCAAGTTTTCAAGCGTCACCCGCGGTGCGCCACGCGCCAGGCGCCGCCGCGCCAAATAAAAATCTTCGATGTCCTCGATCTGGCGCTGAACGATACTCCTCACAGGCCTGATTGACAGCCTGTCATTGTGCCCGTTCGTTGTGTTCAACGATCGGCGATGCCGCCGAGTTGAAGCCGCGACTGCACTTGGCGCGCCGGGATAATCAAAAACAGTTCAGTTGCTCGGGCGGGAAAGCGGATCGGGAGGAGTGGTGAGGCTGTCGAAATGGAAGTTCTTGTATGGATTTAATTTGCCCGACTGGGGCGCCGGACTGCTTAAGCTGGACGATCCCCCGTCCTGGGCGAGACCGAACTTTTGGCCGATCTGGTCGTCCGGATCGGCAAACGAGGCATTGCCGCCGCCCGCGGTTCCGCCATTCCCCTGAGTGAATGCGCGTGCGGCAGGGGTGGTCAGCGAGGCTGCGGCCACTGCAAACGATGCAATCGCCACGAACCGAAGCAGCGTCGTGCGCATCCTGTATCATCCCCCTCGGCGGTATTCGCTCCTTGAGCAGTTTGCACGTATGCGCCTCTGGTGGCAACGCGTCTTTTTCGCCTTACCAAATCGCCTTCACACCGCGACCTTTTTCAGAAATCCCTCGATCTCGGCGCGCAGGCTGCCGATCGAGGCATCGACCGACTGCG
>JBARER010000245.1:0-8978 GCA_049796395.1 Xanthobacteraceae bacterium | reverse complement strand
CGATTCGCACACCACCATGGTCAATGGACTGTCCGTGCTCGGCTGGGGCGTCGGCGGCATCGAGGCGGAAGCCGCCATGCTCGGCCAGCCCTATTCGATGCTGCTGCCGGAAGTGATCGGCGTGCGGCTCAGCGGCAAGCTCAAAGAAGGCATGACCGCGACCGACCTGGTGCTCACCGTGACGCAGATGCTGCGCAAGCGCGGCGTGGTCGGCAAGTTCGTCGAATATTTCGGTCCCGGCCTCGCCAATCTGTCGATCGCCGATCGCGCCACGCTCGGCAACATGTCGCCGGAATACGGCGCGACCTGCGGCTTCTTCCCGATCGACGACGATACCATTGGTTATCTGCGCGATACCGGCCGCTCCGCCGAGCGCATCGCTCTGGTCGTCGCCTATGCCAAGGCGCAGGGCATGTACCGCACCAAGACCACGCCGGATCCGATGTTCACCGAGGTGCTCAAGCTCGAATTGGGCTCGATCGAGCCGTCGCTCGCCGGGCCGAAGCGGCCGCAAGACCGCATCGCGCTCAAAGAGGTCAAGAACGGCTTTGCCTGGTCGATGGACAAGGAATTCAACAAAGCCGCCGAGCTCGACAAGCGCGTGCCGGTAGAAGGCCGCAAGCATACGCTCGGGCACGGCGACGTGGTGATCGCGGCGATCACCTCGTGCACCAACACCTCCAATCCAAGCGTGATGGTCGCGGCCGGGCTGTTGGCCCGCAAGGCGGCGGCCAAGGGGCTTACCGTCAAGCCGTGGGTGAAGACGTCGCTGGCGCCGGGTTCGCAGGTCGTCGCCGAATATCTGGCGAAATCCGGCTTGCAGAAGGATCTCGACGCGCTTGGTTTCAATCTGGTCGGTTTCGGCTGCACCACCTGTATCGGCAATTCCGGCCCGCTGCCGGAAGAGATTTCGGAGGCGATCAACAAGAACGATCTGGTCGCGGCCGCGGTGCTGTCCGGCAACCGCAACTTCGAAGGTCGCGTCAACGCCGACGTGCGCGCCAACTATCTGGCCTCGCCGCCGCTGGTGGTGGCCTACGCGATCGCCGGCTCGATGCAGATCGACGTCGCCAAGCAGCCGCTCGGCACCGATCAGAAAGGCCGCAAGGTCTATCTGCGCGACATTTGGCCGTCGAACCGCGAGATCGCCGACGTCATTCGCAAGAACATCAACAAGCAGATGTTCGCGAAGAAATACGGCGACGTGTTCAAGGGCGATGCCAACTGGCGCAAGATCAGTGTTGCCGGCGGGTTGACTTTCAAGTGGGACGACCGCTCCACTTACGTGCAGAATCCGCCGTATTTTGAAGACATGCCGAAGCGCAGCCGGCCGATCGAGGATATCGTCGACGCGCGTGTGCTTGGGCTGTTCCTCGATTCGATAACCACCGACCACATCTCGCCCGCCGGCTCGATCAAAGAGGAGAGCCCGGCAGGCGAATATCTGCGCGATCACCAGGTCCGGCCGCGGGATTTCAACCAATACGGAACGCGGCGCGGCAATCATCAGGTAATGATGCGTGGCACCTTCGCCAATGTCCGCATCAAGAACCAGATGGTGCCGGGCATCGAGGGCGGCTACACCATCCACTATCCCTCCAAGCAGCGCATGACGATTTATGACGCGGCCATGCGTTACAAATCCGAGAACGTGCCGCTGGTGCTGTTCGCCGGCAAGGAGTACGGCACCGGCTCGTCGCGTGACTGGGCGGCCAAGGGCTCCGTGCTGCTCGGCGTGCGCGCCGTCGTGGCGCAGAGCTTCGAACGCATTCACCGCTCCAACCTCGTCGGCATGGGCGTGGTGCCCCTGGTGTTCGAGGAAGGCACGTCGTGGCAGACGCTCGGCTTGAAGGGCGACGAGCAGGTCACCATCCGCGGCCTGCATGGCGATCTCAAGCCGCACCAGCGTTTGATGGCGGAGATCATAGCTTCCGACGGCGGCCTCAAGCGGGTGCCGCTGATCTGCCGCATCGATACCGCCGACGAACTCGACTACTACCGCAACGGCGGCATTCTGCAGTATGTGCTGCGGCACCTTGCGGCGTGACCGGCGGCGTTCACGCGCGAGCGAAACTCCCTCACCGCGAAGTGAGTAGCGGGTGACCGGCGCCGGCGCTAAAAACGCCGGCGTCACGAAATGGTCACCGGGCGGCAAATTGCCGTTGCGGGACTGGGAGGTTTTCGAATGCTGTGTCGCCGCCGAATCTTGTTGCGACAGATTTCGTCGGCATCGCTGATCGCAGGCTTTCTGGTCGCGACATTCTTTCCGGTGGCGACCCGCGCCGCCGAGCCGCGGGCGCTGCTTGAACTGTTCACCAGCCAAGGCTGCTCGTCCTGTCCAGCCGCGGACAAGTTGCTCGGCGAATTGACGGCCGACCCGTCGCTCATCGCGCTGAGCCTGCCGATCGATTACTGGGATTATCTGGGCTGGAAAGACACCCTGGCGAGTCCGGTGCATTCGGCGCGGCAACGCGCTTATGCGCGGGCGCGCGGCGATCGTCAGGTCTACACGCCCCAAATCGTCGTCAACGGGGCGATGCACGTGCTCGGCAGCGATCGGGAGGCCATTGAGCACACGATCGCGCTGACCGATCAAAGATCGGGCGTCATGTCGGTACCGGTAGCGCTGACGGTCGGCGACAAGGGCTTGAACGTCAAAGTGGAATCGGCGGAAAGCGAGCATAACACCGGCGAAGTCTGGCTGTGCCCGGTGGCAAAGGCCATCTCCGTCGCGATCGGCCGCGGCGAGAACCGCGGTCGCACTCTCACCTATCACAACGTGGTACGCGGCTGGCTCAAGCTCGGTGAATGGACCGGTGCGGCCGCCTCATGGAACGTGCCGCTGACGCAACTCAAGACCGGCGGCGCCGATGCGGCGGCAGTGATGGTGCAGGAGGGGTCGCGCGACAAACCCGGTATTATCCTCGGCGCGGCTTATGTGCCGCTGCAGTAACGAAGCTTCGCTTCGTCGCTCGTTTCTTCGACAAATAAATGTTCGCCAATAAAAAAGGCCGGCAACGCGCCGGCCGAGGGAATTGGGGAATGAACCATACAGTGCACTCTGTTGCCCTCCGGCCCGATCCGTCCGCACCCCGGGGGGCTGGGGGGCTGAGGAATCCGGAACACGATCCGAATCGGGCCTTGAGGCAACAGGGATGATTTTGCAACCCAGCTTGGCGTGTGGTTGTCCGAAATAGGGCCGTATTATGATCCGTTTAACGAACGCGTGATGTCGGCCGCCGAGCCAGCCGCCGCCAGTATTGGCGGTATTGGTCCGGCGGGACCTGGAGCCGATTGCCGCGCCGCAAACCCCTTGCCCGTCGTTCGTTCTGGCGCGATCATGAAGCGCGGATGACAAGGGCGATGAAAGTTTAAAGGAGGCGCCGATGGATTTCGGCGAAACCGACCCAAGCGCGTGGCACGGGGGCGATTCTCGTCCGCCCGCCCCCGCAACCGAGGTCAGATTCAGCCGGCGCGAGCTGGACCGTATTCTCAGGCTCTATGGCCGCAAGGTCGCTGACGGCGAATGGCGCGATTACGCCATCGATTTTCTCAAAGACCGCGCGGTATTTTCGGTGTTCCGCCGGGCTTCGGAAGTCCCGATCTATCGCATTGAAAAGAACCCGAAATTGGGCCGCCGCCAGGGCGCCTATAGCGTGATTTCGGCGACCGGACATATCGTCCGCCGCGGTCACGAGCTTGACCGCGTGCTGGGCGTGCTCGACCCCTCGTTACGAGTGGTGGCGGGTTAACGGCCGTCACGGCGGCGAGGCGCCGCCGTCGCCCAGTGCGAGCTGCAGCAGCGGCGTATCGAGCCATTGGCCGTGCTTATAGCCGACCGCGCGCAGCGTGCCGACAAACTCGAAACCCGCGGCCTTATGCAGCGCTATCGAAGCGGCCTGCGCCGAATCGCCGATCACGGCGATCATCTGGCGAAAACCACGCGCTGCCGTGTCCTCGATCAGCCGGGTCATCAAGTCCATGCCAATGCCGCGGCGGTGGAATGGCCGATCCACATAAATCGAATTTTCCACGCACCATCGATAGGCCGGGCGTGCCCGGTACGGCCCGCAATAGGCATAACCGACAACGCCGGCGCCGATCTCGGCCACGAGATAGGGATAATTGCCGGCCAATAGCGCCGCCATGCGGCGCGTCATTTCCGCTTCATCCGGCGGCTCGATTTCGAAAGTCGCCGTGCCATGCAGGACGGCGTCGGCATAGATGCGGGTAATGGCGGGACTATCGCCGGGCGCGGCAGGTCGGAGGACAGTTGGCATCGCAACCTTCAATCGTCATGCCCGGCGTTATGCCGGACATCCACGTCTTTCATGGCCTTTAAGCAAGACGTGAATGGCGCAGACAAGCCCAGCCATGACGAGAAAACAAAACGCCCCGGGATTTGAGCCCGGGGCGCTTGCTTGCGTTACCGTGGAAAAGCAATTTTGTTTCAGCAAGTCCTTTTCGCAAAATCGGTTTCCACTTTTGCGGAACTTGCTTTAGCGGCGATCGCCAAACAGCCGCAGCATCATCAGGAACAGGTTGATGAAGTCGAGATAGAGCGACAGCGCGCCCATCACCGCCTTGCGGCCGGCGATGGTGCCGTCGTCCATCGGCGAATACATTTCCTTGATCCGCTGCGTATCGTAGGCGGTCAGTCCGACGAAGATCAGCACGCCGAGCACCGAGATCGCCCAATCGAGCCCGCTCGAGCGCAGGAACACGTTCACCAGCATGGCGACGACGATACCGATCAGGCCCATGAACATGAAAGAGCCGACGCCGGTCAGATCGCGCTGCGTGGTGTAGCCGTACAGGCTCATCGCGCCGAACGTCGTCGCCGAGATGAAGAATACCCGCGTGATCGAATCCCCGGTGTAGACGAGGAAGATCGACGCCAGCGACAGGCCAAGCAGCCCGGCATAGACAAAGAACATCGTCAATGCCGCGGACGCCGAAAGCCGGTTGATGCGATAGCTCATGAAGAAGACCATGCCGAGCGGCGCCAGCACCAGCACCCACATCAGCGGGCCCTGTAATACGGCTTGTCCGAATGCGGTCAATCCAGTGAACCGCCCACCGACCACTTGAATGGCGTCGCCACCGGCAGCCTGATAGGTCAGCCAGGCGACCACGCCGGTCAGTGCGACGCCGGCCGCCATGTAGTTGTAGACGCGGATCATGTACGCGCGCAGGCCCGCATCGATCGTCACTTGGTCGGTGCGATAGCCGGGCTTCGCGGCCGCGTAATTCCGATCAAAGTCGGACATGAAATTACCCCTGGGTTGTCCCGGGCCTGCCGGGTTTGGCGGCCGGCGAAAGTCGGCTGCCACGTGACGGGAATCTAATGCCAAAGGCCCGGCCGCGCCAGATGGGTGTGACGCCATATTTCTTACAGTGTTACCAACTGTTCATGGTGCTTAAGGGCGCCTTGGCGTCGCCAACTTCACAGATTCCGCAGCACGTCCGCGGGTTTGCGGCCGAGCGCGGCGACGGTGCCGGCAAGCCCAATGCCGACCGTGACAATAAGCGCCAGCATCGCCGTGGCCGCCGCCTCGCCCGCAATGAAGACAAAAGGGAATTCCATCAGCCGCGTCACCACCAGATCGGCGGCCAATGCGCCGGCGGCAACCGCGAACACGACGGTGTCACCCCCGATCAACAGATATTCCAGCGCGTAAGCGGCCATCAGCCGCGCGCGTGTGGCGCCGAGCGTCTTGAGCACCACGGCATCGTAGACGCGGGACTGCTGGCTTGCCGCCAAGGCGCCGCCGAGGACAAGCGCCGCGGCGGCAAGGGTGATCAGGCTCGCGCCACGCACCGCCAGGATGAGCTTGCCGACCATCTCCGCCACGGCGTTGAGCGCGTCCTTGATACGCAGCGCCGTGACCGTCGGGAATGCTTGCGCAAGTCCCTTGATGAGGGCGGTGTCTTCGGCCGCGGAGCCGCCGTCGGCAAAGGTCAATGTGGCGATGTCGCTATGCGGCGCGCCGGCGAAAGAACCGGGTGAATACACCAGGACGAAATTGATGCCGAGGCTTTCCCAATCGACGGCGCGGAGATTGGCGATCCGCGCGGTGATATCGCGGCCCAGGATGTTGACCGTGACCGTATCGCCGATCTTGAGATTCAAATTTTGCGCCGTCCGGCTCTCGAGCGAAACCAGCGGCGCACCGGAATAATCAGCGCTCCACCATTGCCCGGCGACGATGCGCGAACCGGCCGGGACGGTGGCCGTATACGTGATGCCGCGGTCGCCGCGCAGAACCCATCGCGATCCCGCCGCCGGCTTGAGGCGTTCCGCGGCAATGCCGTTGGCGGCGACAATGCGCCCGCGCAACATCGGCACTCGGTCAAGCGTCGAGCCCGGCGCTTGCTGGCGGAGGAAAGCGTCGAAGCGCGCCGCGTCCGCTGTCGGGATATCGAGAAAGAAGAAGGACGGGGCCTTGTCGGGCAGCGCCTCGGCCAATTCGCGATGCAAATTGCCGTCGATCTCGACCAGCGTCACCAGCAATGCCAAACCCAGACCGAGCGACAACATGACGCTCGGCGTCAGCGCGCCAGGGCGATGAATATTGGCGATAGCCAACCGCATTGCCGTCGAACGCTGGCGCGGCAGACGCCGTGCCAGTGCCATGGTCGCGAGCGCCATCAGCCGCAAGGCCAGAAATACGATGGCGGCGCCGATCACAAAGAATGCGGCGACGCGCCGGTCATAGGTCGTCACGATCGAAAGCGCGGCGAGCAGTGCGACGATCGCCGCGGCGGCGACGATGTAGCGCACGCGCGGGAAGCGTCGCTCGCCGGCAACCTGGTCGCGAAACAGCATCGCCACCGGTATCTCGCGCGCTCGACCGAGCGGCCACAGCGCGAAGGCTAGTGCCGTCAAGAGGCCGTAGCCCACAGCCAATCCCAGCACATGGGGATGCAGCGCCGGCTCGACCGGCAGCGGGATGATCGCGCCGAAGGCGTGGACGATGACGTAGGGCAGCGCGGCGCCGGCCGCGGCGCCGATCACGGCGGCCAGGAGCGCGACCAGCAGGATCTCGCCGCAATAGAGAGCGAAGACACCACTGCCGGTCAGACCAAGCGCCTTCATGGTGGCGATGGCGTCGCGCTTGCGGGCGAGGTAGCTCGCCACCGCGTTGGCGACGCCGACGCCGCCGACCAAAAGCGTGGTCAGGCCGACCAGCGTGAGAAACTGGCTGAAGCGGGCGATGCTGCGCTCGAGCGCCGGCGCGGCATTGCCGCGCATGCGGATTTCCCAGCCGGCCTGCGGGAACTGCGCCTTTATCTGATTATCGAGGCGCGCCACCGCGGCGTCGCTCGATTGGCCTTGCGGCAAGCGCAGCCGGTATTGCCAGCGGATGAGGCTGCCTGGCTGCACCAGTCCGGAGGCTTGCAGCGCGGCGTCGCTGATCAAGACGCGTGGACCGAAGCCGATGCCGCTGGAGAGCTTGTCCGGCTCGTTGGTCAGTGCGGCACGCAATTCGATTGTCGCGCCGCCAATAGCGATGCGGTCGCCGGTCTTCAGATCGAGCCGGGTCAACAGCGCCGGATCGACGGCCGCGCCATAAACGCCGTTCTTTTGCGCCAACAGCGTATCGAGCGGCACGGCCGGATCGGTAACCGCCGTGCCGAACATGGGATAATGGCGATCGACCGCCTTGAGTTCGACCAGGGTCGAGCGGCCGTCGGCGGTGCGCGCCATCGCCCGCAGCGTCGCGACGACGGATACTTGGCCGTGGGCTTCGAGGAAGCTGCGTTCGGCCTCGCTTGCTTGCCGCTGAATAAGCGTTACGGCGAGGTCGCCACCGAGGATGACCTGGCCGGCGCCGGTGATGCCGTTGTTGAGGCTCGCGGCGACCGAGCCGACGCCGGCAATCGCCATCACGCCGAGCGCGATGCAGCCGATGAAGACGCCGAAGCCGCGCAAGCCGCCGCGCAAATCGCGCCGGATGAAGCGCATGGCAAAGCGCCAGCGATTGAACGAGCTTGGTTGCGGACCGGGTGCCAGCATCAGCACGCCTGTTGGCGCGCGGTAACCGGCGCGGCGGGCATGATGGCGGCCAAGAGAAAATGCGTCGGCGCAAAGACCAAGACTGGGATGCCGAGCAGCAATCCGGCGAACCAGATATTGGGCGGCAATAAGGTTTGCGCGGCGGTATCGCGCAGGCTGAAGACGTAATTGATGTTGACCGGCGTGAGGGCCGGATGCGGCGTCGGCGGCGGCATCAGAAAGAAGCAGACCAGCATGTCGACCGCGAACAGTCCGGTCCACGCCGGCAAAGCCCGCCGGTCGTAGCCGAGCTTCCACACCAGATAGACCAGCAGAAACGGCAACCAGCCATGGAACAGCGACAACAGTCGCAAGAACAGCGAATGAGTCGCGTCGAACATGTAGTCGGTCATTCCGGTGAGCGAATGACCCGTCAGGTTGATCAGAAAGTCGAAGACCCAAAACGCCTGCGGCACCAGAATGCCGACGCAGCCCATGGAAACCAGAAGCGCGTTTTCCGTCCAGATTGCGACCGTCAGCAGGATCAGCGTGATGTCGCAGAAGTAGAGGAAATTGGTCGGCCCGTAGAAGTGCCAATAAACCGGAATCAACACCGCCATGAACGCGCTATAGATGAGCTTGGGCCAAAGCGGCACGCGCGCTGTCTTCGTCACGGCACTGTGTTTCACGGCACTGTTCATGACGTTGTGTTCGGCGCTGCAGCCGAGGCCGCGCGGCTGACGGGCTTTCCGGAATGTATATGCAGCACGCGGTCGCAGCGGGCCGCGAGTTCGCTATCGTGGGTCACCATGACCAGTGTCGTGCCGCGTTCCCGGTGGCCGCGGAACATGAGTGCGATGATGTCGCCGCCGGTGGTTTCGTCGAGATTGCCGGTCGGCTCGTCGGCGACGAGGATGGCGGGATCGGGCGCAAGCGCGCGGGCGAGCGCGACACGCTGCTGCTCGCCGCCGGACAGCTC
>JBARER010000244.1:0-12793 GCA_049796395.1 Xanthobacteraceae bacterium | reverse complement strand
GCGGAATGTATCAGTTCCAGGTCCGCAAGCCGCCTGTGCCGACACCCGAACCGGCAGCCCAATAGAGCGTGCCGGCCCCGATTGCCGTCACGCCGCGATGGCTGGCGCCGGCTCAACGGCGTTGCCGCGCAGCCAGTCGCGCGCCGCGCGCTGCGCCGAGGCGATTTCGACGTCCGACATTTGACTGGCGATCTCGCGCCGCAGCCGGATTGCGTCGATGTTGCCTTTCATCGCCGCGAGGTTGAACCATTTGTGCGCGGCAACAAGATCCACCGGCGCATCGCGTCCGACCGAATACATCATGCCAAGCTCGAATAGCATGTCGCTGGCGACCGGCCCTTCGCCGAGCGGCGCCGCATTGCTGTCGAGAAGTTCGTAACGAGCCATAACACACTCCCCTGTCCGTATCCTGTCGTGCCGGCCGCTGTCGCCGGCTCTTTTGCCCCAGCCGATAGGGGATAATCCTCAGAAAATTTGAACGGTGGTTTAAGCAATGCGATGAATCGATTCTGAATTGCGCCCGAAAACCCCTGCATTTCCGGCAACTTTTCGTTAGCCAAAGCTACTAGGCAACTGCCGCCGGCTCGATTATGGTCGCCGCCTTCCGGACCACGAACATCGAGGCTGCAATGAGAACCTATCGCAGGGCGACGGCGGCGTTTTGGCTGGCAACCATCGGATTTGTGGCAGTCGCGAGCGTCATGCCGGCGTTAGCCGCAGGCCCGCTCGGCACCTGGTACACCGCGGACAAGGACAGTCAGGTCCGCATTACCAATTGTGGCGGCGCGCTGTGCGGGAATCTGATCTGGCTCAAGGAACCCAACGACCCGGCGACCGGCAGGCCGAAACTCGACAAGCACAATGCCGACGCCTCGAAACAGAGCCGGCCCCTGATCGGCGTGCCGATCGTGCTCGCCATGAAGCCGGATGGAGCCAATGTCTGGAGCGGCAACGTCTACAACGCGTCCGACGGCAAGACCTATTCCGGTTCGTTTACCATCACCGGCGACAACACCGCCGATCTGAAGGGCTGTGTGATGGCGGTGTTGTGCAAATCGCAGACTTGGACGCGGGCAAAATAACGGGACGCGTGCAGAATAAATGCGGGCCGAGTAATTTGGCTCACCGCGCGCGCTGGCCGAACAGCACCGCACGCACCTTCGAATCGCGCAGGTCGACGGCGGATGCCGCTTCGACGCGGATGTCGAAGGCGCGCTTGACCGCCGGCCGCGCGCGGATGGCGTCGAACCAGCGCTTGAGGTGCGGAAACTCTTCGAGCTTTTGGCCCTGCCGCTCGGCGAGCCGCACCCAGCCGACGCACGCCATGTCGGCGATCGAATAGCGCCCGGCCAAAAACTCGCAAAGCCCGAGCCGCTTGTTCATGACGCCGTAGAGGCGATTGACCTCATCGGTATAGCGCGCGATGGCATAGAAAATTTCCTGCGGCGCGTAACGACGGAAGTGGACCGCCTGCCCGGCCATCGGCCCAAGCCCGCCAACCTGCCAGTACAGCCACTCCTCGACCGCGACGCGCGCGCGTTCGTCGGCCGGATAAAATCGGCCGGTCTTGCGTCCGAGATATTGCAAGATGGCGCCGGACTCGAACACCGAGATCGGCCGGCCGCCCGGACCGTTCGGATCGGCGATCGCTGGTATCCGGTTGTTGGGCGAGAGCGCCAGAAAGTCCGGCGCGAATTGCTCGCCTTTGGAAATGTCGACCGGCCGCATGACATAGGGCAAGCCGCACTCTTCCAGCATGATCGAAATTTTCCAGCCGTTCGGCGTCGGCCAGTAGAACAGTTCGATCGGCTTTTCCGGCCGGCGCAACGGACCGGCGGTCTTTCTGGAAGGCTTATCGGAAGGCTTGCGTGCGCGATTCATGTCCTGACAAACAAAAACGGCGCCGCGGAATGACCCACGACGCCGGTGAAAGTTTCGGGAGGATTGCCAACACACCGAGGGCGTCGGCGAGATGGCTGAAGGGCAAGTTAGCTGGTTGTTGACCAGCGCGAGTTTTGGTTTCCCGCCACTCATCTTTGCTGTCGCGCCCGATTGAAAGCGCTTGGCAAAGCCTGCACCTCCGTCCCGCCGACGCCCCCTACCGTTCACCGGTGCCGGCCCGTCTCGGAAGATCGTCGATCCACCTTCGACGTTGGCCGGTCCGTGTGACGCGATCTTCGGTTAACTGAAACCGAAGACCGATTCGGCGTCGGCTACTTCTTCTTCCGACGCTTCGCCGGTTTCTTCGCCTTAGCTTTCGCTTTTCTCTTCTTCGCCATTGCTGCCCTCCTAAGCTTGAGTGGATGGCGGTATCGGTGCAGTGCAGTCGCGAATCGATCCGCACTACATCCCGATTACTACACAGGAAAAAAAATAACAGTGACTCCACTTAATTTTGTGTATAGACGCCGCCGCCCGCAACGGCGCGTGCGCTGCGCAATGCAAGTCGGCAGCGTGCAGCGAAGAAATATTTTCACGGCGCATTCTAAAATAGACAATTTTACGCTCGCTGCAGAAATGCCGATAAAATAAGGGTTTCTTTGGCGCCGTGATTTTTGTTTTGGCCAAGCATCGTTATAACTTCGTAACCCACGCACGCCTCGTCGGCGCGGCGCGAACGGCAGACGCAGCGCGCTCTCGTCTTGTAAAAAAAATTTATGCACCGGCAGGCTTTACGGACGCTTTTTGGGTGTCGCCGAGCGGCAAAACGCACGAATCGGTGCTTAAGCGATTCGCTTCCACGGTTTCTGCGCGACCGGAATGTCGGCTGGCGGCGTCGCGACGCAGTCGATTTCGATTCCGTTTTCGACTGACCGACGTCGCGCAGCGCGTCCGATTGCGAAGGCGGACGCGCGCGTCTAAAGACCGATCTTCTTCTTGAGCAGATCGTTGACGGCCTGCGGGTTGGCCTTGCCGCCCGACGCCTTCATCACCTGGCCGACAAACCAGCCGATGGCTTTCGGATTGGTCTTGGCATCGGCGACCTTGTCCGGATTCTTACCGACGATGTCGTCGACGATCGTCTCGATCGCGGAAAGGTCGGTGACCTGCTTGAGCCCGCGGTGTTCGACAATGCTCACCGGATCGCCGCCCTCGGCCCAGACGATCTCGAACAGTTCCTTGGCGATCTTGCCGGAGATGGTTCCGTCGGCCATCAGGTCGAGGATGGCGCCGAGCTGCGCGGCCGAAACCGGCGAAGCCGCGATCTCCATGCCTTGCTTGTTGAGCCTGCCGAACAGATCGTTGATCACCCAATTGGCCGCAAGTTTCGGTTCGCGACGCGTCGCGCGGCCGATCGCAACTGCCTCAAAGTAATCCGCCATGCCGCGCTCGGCGACCAGCACATCGGCGTCGTAGGCGGACAAGGCATAATCGCGCATGAAGCGCGAGCGCTTCTCGTCCGGCAGCTCCGGCAGGCCCTTCTGCAGCTCCGCGACGAGCGACGGTGACAGTTCCAGCGGCAGCAGGTCCGGATCCGGAAAATAACGATAGTCGTGCGCCTCTTCCTTGGTCCGCATCGGGCGCGTTTCGCCCTTGTCGGGATCGAACAGGCGGGTTTCCTGCTCGATCGCGCCACCGTCCTCGATGACGTCGATCTGGCGGCGCGCCTCATGCTCGATCGCCTGGCCGATGAAGCGGATCGAGTTGACGTTCTTGATCTCGCAGCGCGTACCGAGCGCCGTCGCCCCGGCCTTACGCACCGAAACGTTGACGTCGGCGCGCAGATTGCCCTTCTCCATATCGCCGTCGCAGGTGCCGAGGTAACGCAGCACGCTGCGAAGCTTGGCGATGAAGGACTTAGCCTCGTCGGCCGAGCGCAGATCGGGTTTGGTCACGATCTCCATGAGCGCGACGCCGGAGCGGTTAAGGTCGACAAGCGACATGGCCGGGTTCTGTTCGTGCAACAGCTTGCCGGCGTCCTGCTCGAGGTGCAGCCGCTCGATGCCCACCCGCACGATTTCGCCGTCCGGCATGTCGACGGTCACCTCGCCCTCGCCGACGATCGGCTGCTTGTACTGGCTGATCTGGTAGCCTTGCGGCAGGTCCGGATAGAAATAGTTCTTCCGGTCGAACACCGATTTCAGGTTGATCCGCGCCTTAAGCCCGAGCCCGGTGCGCACCGCCTGGCGCACGCATTCGGCGTTGATCACGGGCAGCATGCCCGGCATCGCGGCGTCGACCAGCGAGACATGCGCATTAGCCTCGCCGCCGAAGGCGGTCGAGGCGGCGGAAAACAGCTTGGCCTGCGAGGCGACCTGGGCATGGACTTCCATGACGACGACCACTTCCCAGTCGCCGGTGGCACCCTTGATAAGCTTGGATTTTCGGGCCGATGCGGCCATGCGGTCCGGTTACGCGCTTCGGATGCGCCCGGCAAGGCCCGCCGCCACGCGCCGGTCGCACGCGTGACGGACAAATTCTCGCCGGTTGAACGGCTAAACTAGCCGCCGCATTTGGCGGTGCAGAAGCCGGTATAGCAAGGCAGCACACCGGTGAATGTTCCGTTCACACAGAGCTGCTGGCTGCACCACTTCGTCTGCGGATTGCAGTTGAACGAGCAGATCGTGTTGGCAGCGGCGAAGTGCTTCTTGTCGACGGCGCACGAGCCGGGCGGCGCCATCATCATCTTGGCCGAAGCGATCGACGGCAGCGCGACCACGCCAGCCAGAAATGCGATCTTCACAAATGACATCACGCGCATGGAATCCCCCAAAATTCGCGTCCCAATACTATCTTACATCATGATCTTACATCATGATCTTACATCGGGGGAACCGTGATGCAAGGGAATCGCGCGACCGCCGGCGTCTTGATAGAATAGGTCAAGCAAGCCGCTTCGCGCGGGAGCAGAAGCCGAGGGACACATGGACGCCATCGCGAAAACAAATGCCAAGACGGATCGCCCAGTCGCCGAACTGCCGCAGCCGCGCGCGCGCATCGGTCTGATCATCCCGTCGGTCAACCGGATGACCGAGCGGCAATTCAATCATTATGCGCCGGACGGCCTCGATATCCTTGTCGCCCGCGGCCGCGTCGCCGGACTGCCGAACCGGACGGTCGCCGAGTTGACCGACGAGATCGCGCATGCCGCCGGCACGCTCGCCGATGCCAGCCCCGACCTCATCGTCTTTCACTGCACCCACACCTCGATGAAGGAAGGCGCCGATGGCGAGGCGCGCATCATCGACCTGATCCGCCGGACCACCGGGATCGAGGCGTTGTCGACGTCGAGTCTGGTCAACGACGCCATGCGCGCGCTCGGACTGAAACGGCTCGTCCTGCTCAGCCCCTACATGTCGAACCAAAGCATCATCGACTATCTCGCCGCAGCCGGGTTCACCGTCGTCAGGGACGTGGCGCTGAAATGCAAAACGCCGGCCGATTTCGAGACAGTGACACCGCAGCGCTGGCTGGAACTGGCGATGGAAAACGATACGCCGGACGCCGACGGCGTGTTCTTGAGCTGCACCAATACCACGCAGATCGAGGCGGTAGCGGCGATCGAGCAAGCGCTGGGCAAGCCGGTGGTCAACAGCAATCAGGCGGTGCTGTGGGGCTGCCTCAAACGGCTCAAGGACAAACTCGGCGCCGACGGCGCCTTGCCGCAAAACCTGGGCCGGCTGATGGGCGCGCTCGAGGCGTGATCGAGCGCAAAGATTACGATCAGGGGCGCTCGGCTATCGCACTTTCCGGCCGCGCCGCGCCGCGCCGCGGCTCGGCCACACTGCGAAGATTGCCCCGAGCAAGAGCGACACGCAGACAAGGTTTACCGTCGCCCAGCCGGAGAATGCCAATAGCGCACCGGCGGAAAACGACGCCGCCAGGTTGGCGCTGTAGACGAACAGCGAGTTCAATCCCTGTGCCACGGTCTTGCCGGCGGTAGGATAAGTGTGCGCCAACAGCAGCGTGCCGCCGTTGAAAATGAAATTCCAGCCGATGCCGGAGAGTCCGAGTTCCAAGGCGTATACCCAAACCGTCTGGTCCGGGAGCAGTGTGAGGAAGCAGCCGATGCCGCTGGCGAGGACGCCGCAGAGGACGAGCCCGCGCAGGCCCAGCAGCGCTACCAAGGCCGGGTTGAACAGAGACGGCAAATACATCAGAGCGAAATGGACTTGTAGCACCGACGCGGACACCGGCAGCGAATAGCCGCACTGCGACATCGAGAGCGGTGCAGCGTTCATGGTCAGGGTCATCACCGCAAAACCAACAGCGCAGACGGCGCTCGCTTTGATGAAATCGACATTTGGCGAGAATTTCGCCGCCGCTCCCGCCACGCTTGCTGTCGGCGCGTCGCGACCGAGATCGGCCGACAGCAGCGATTGCGAGAGTGCGAGACAAACGCAGACCACGCTAAGCACGGCGAAAGCGCTTGCATAAGGCACGCCGCCGAACAGCGTGGCGAAATTGCCGCCCAGAAATGGACCCGCCACGCCGCCGATCACGCCGGCGCCGGTCACCACCGCGACCGCGGAGGTGCGTCCCTGGGGTGACTTCGCGGCATCGATGGCGGCGAAGCGGTAGTACTGGCCGAAGGCGGCAAATATGCCGAGCAGAAATGTCCCCGCGATCAGCGTGACGAAGCTGCCGACAAAAAGCGCCCATGTGCAGATCGCGCCACCGACGACGCCGATGCCGGCCTTGAACATGAAGCCGCCGCGGCGGCCGAGGCGTCCCATCAGCCCCGATGCCGGGTAGATCATCACCAGGGTGCCGAGCACGGTCGCGGTCACCGGCACGGTGCTGAGTGCCCGCTCGGGCGCAAGATAGGCACCCGAGAGGCTCGATACCGAGGTCAACAGCGAAACGACGGTGCTGGTCAGGGCCTGACCCGCGGCCAGCACCACGATATCGCGACTGGGCATATCTGCCTCCTGCAGTGACGCGCATTGTGTTTGGCGACAGGGTGTGGCAGCAATGTCATTGTACATGTGATTTTCTGCCAAATCGAGTTTTGCCAATTTCGCGGGAGGCCGCCGTGCCTGGATCAAAAGCAAAACCGCGCCTCATCGCCGTGCTGGCGTTCGAGGGCGTGCAACTCCTCGACATCGCCGGACCGGTCCAGACGTTTGCCAGCGCCAACGAAATAACGGCGCGAGGCCCCTACCGGATCGTGGTGGTGTCACGCCACGGCGGCCCGGTGAAGACGACGGCGGGGCTGCCGCTCGTGACCGAGTCGATCGGCCGCGCCATCGGCAAAACCGGGATCGATACGCTGATCGTGCCCGGCGGCGCCGGTGCTCACGATGCCTTGCAAGACGCCGGCACCGTCGATTGGCTCCGCCGCCAAGCCACGGCCGCCCGCCGCGTCGCCTCGGTCTGCACCGGCGCGTTCCTGTTGGCGGAAGCGGGCATCTTGTCCGGACGTCGCGCCACGACCCATTGGAAATCGGCCTCACGCCTGCAACAGCGCTACCCGGACGTGCACGTCGACGCCGATCCGATCTATCTGCAAGAGGGAAAAATCTGGACATCGGCGGGGGTCACCGCCGGCATCGATCTGAGCCTCGCTTTGGTGCAGCAGGACCTTGGCCGTGCGGTCGCGATGCAGGTGGCCCGCCAGCTCGTCATGTTTCTCAATCGCCCTGGCGGCCAATCGCAGTTCTCGGCGTCGCTTGAGGCGCAAGCAGCGGCCGCAGCCGGCAACGCGCCGAACCATTTTTCGCCATTGCACGATTGGATCGCGGATAACGTCGCGGGCGACCTACGCGTCGAGCAGCTTGCGCAACGGGCAGGCATGAGCCCACGCAATTTCGCGCGCATCTATGCCGCGACCATGGGCGTGACGCCGGCGCGAATGGTCGAGAAAATCCGCATCGAGGCCGTGCGCCGCAGCTTGGAAGAAACCGAAATGCCAATCAAACAGATCGCGGCGGCTTGCGGTTTTCACAAGGACGACCGCTTGCGCCGCGCGTTCGCCCGCCAAGTCGGCACCACGCCGGCGGAGTATCGGCAAAGGTTTTAAAGCATGATCCGGAAAGATGGATACGCTCCGCTAACCGCGCCTGCCCTTCACGGGAACGTATTCATTCTTCTTGGCGTCGAAAATATAGGCTTCGCTATGCCCCATTCGGTCATCGTCGAAATCGATTTCGACACCGTTTAATCCGTTTCCGAACGGTTCGCCGAGGTTCAAATAGATCGGGGTCATCAGCAATCCGGCGGTGCAGTCCTTTTGGTCGAATATGAGCTTTTGGATAGGTCGTTTGCTCTTCTTGTCGAAGACGGTGACGAAGGCCAGACAGACCTGCGTGTCCGATTCAACGTAGGTGCCGACGAACACATGACGCGCGGTTTGCGCCCAGAATGGGATCTCGACGCGTCCCTCGATCTTTCCGTCGTCGCCGGTGTTATCGAGTGTCGCCACTCTTTTGAGCGTCACGGGATAGGAATTGCTCGCGTTGCTCCAGGTTCCCGTGACATCGCCATCGTGAACGTCGAGAGCGAAGGCGCAGCCTTTGGTATCGGCCGGCGTCGTGGTGCCGACGATAATGATCCGATGAAAGGACTTTGGATCGGCAATCTCGCAAAGCGCGAGATGGTCTTTTCGATGCGTGCCATACAGGGCGATCGGGATGAGTTTATTGTCGTAGAAGTAGCTCCCTTCGACGTCTGTTCCGCCGCCGAAAGAACTGTAGAACTGCAGCGAAAGATGGATCGGATAAGACCCGAGCGTGCCGGTAAAATTCTCGACGTGATACCAGCCGGCAACCGCTTTCCCGCTCAGCAGGAGCAGGCATGCGACCGCCATGAATAAACGCTTCGTTCCCATGATCGCTGTCACTCGAATTGAATGCCGCGGCGGATAGGTCCGCGATGAATGAAGATCGGCGCGGAAAAAGCGGCCCTCGATACCAGCTTGCGAATCGCGCTTCAATCGTCGGAATATCACTTGGGGCGCGACCGGGCACTGCCGTGCTGCATAGCACTACGCTCAACCTATTCGTTCTTAGCCTTGCGCTCTCCGGCTGCGCGGTCGCTCCACGCGTCCAAGCGGACGATCAAGCAAAGCAGCAGGCCGCGCTCAACGCGCAGCTCATCGAGCAGTCGAAGGCTGCCATGGCGGCCTGTGACGCCCACTATCCGGCCGGCGATCCAAAAACCGCCGTGGTGAGACGGAAGTGCATCAACGATGGATTCGCAATCAGATTGCCGACCTTTGGCCCGGATCAGGATTTGGTGCGGACGGTCATGGCGGACAGCATGGACATCGCCGCGCAGGTTCAAAGCGGAAAAATGACAATTGCCGAAGGAAATGCCGCCATGGCCGCAAATTGGTCGAAGGCGGTGACCGAGAGTCAGCGGCGGGCGAACTCAAAGGATTCTGTCTTGGCGCAACAGAGCGCGGCAGCCGCACCCCAGCGTATCGGGTCAGCAGCGGATGTAGCGCCCGTCGACCTTCCTGGATTTGCTTGCACCCAAAGCGGCAACACGACGACTTGCAACTAATGCCACAGGGCACGGTGACTCTGCACCCGCTTACAAATCGCGCATCAGTGCGGCCACGGCATGACCGGAACGGTGCTGATCGCGTTCGCCGGCGATCCGTTGACGATCTTGGTGCTGATGGCGAGATAGATGATCGTGTTGTGGGGAATGTCCACCATGCGATAAATGCGGGTCGTCTTGAAAAAGATGCTCGTCTTCTGACTGAACACCTCTTCTTTGTCAGTCAGCTTCGACAGGTCGGCGGTAATCGGGCCGATTTGTCGGCATGAAATGGAAAAATTGGACGGGTCTTCATTGAGACCTAATGGCTGGCCCCATCCGCCCTTTCTCGCCTGCGAAATGTGACACGCGATGCCGGGGACTTTCGGATCTTCAAAAACACTGACGCACACCTTGTCGTTCGGAGAAAACGCGTTGAACGTCGTACTAATGCAGTCGAGGTCGGTGGCGTGAGCCGAGGCAACCGGCACAACCAGCAACATCGCCGCCATAAGAGGCCACTTCATCGCAGACCTTCGCATGAGTTGTGACAGCATTCGGCCGCTGAATTTGCTCTGATCGGCGCAGCACACAAAAGCTTCGCAGAAGCTCCAAACCACGTCCCACGTCATTGCGCGCGTAGCGAAGCGGTCCAGTAGTGTCCGCAGTCTGGACGGTTTGGCCGTCCAGACGCGCTCCCCGCAATGAGAGCGCTTACGTCCCCTCGCGCCAGATGCCGAGCGCCTCCTGCGCTGGGCGGTCGGAGATCGAGAACAGCACCGAGTCCTTGGTCGCCTGATGGGCGTAGCGCTTCCAGGACGGCACCACGAACACGTCCTGCGGACCCCATTCCAGCACCTTGCCGTCGACCGTGGTGGTGCCTTGGCCTTCGGCACAGACGAAAATGGTGCCGTCGGTCGCGCGATAGGGCTCGCCCTTGAACCCTTTGGGCAGCATGGCCAACCACGCGCCCATGGTCGGCAGCACCGGACCGCCCGTCACCGGATTGGCATAGCGCACGCGCGCGCCATGCCGCTTGTCGATGTCGCCCGCCTGCATCATCCGCTCGACGATCGGGCGGGTGCGCGCATAAGTGTAATTGATCACCGGCGTGCGGTTGGTCGCCGGCGTGCCGTCCGGCAGCACGCCGGAGCCATAGAAAGACAGCGAGTCGCCGTCGCCGCGCTTGGTCTCCTGGGTCGGATCGTCGAAATGCTCAGCGAACGACGCCTCGTAGAAATTGACCGCGGGGAAATCGAGCACGTCGAGCCACAGCATCGGCTTGTTCGAGGGATTGCCGTGATCGTGCGGCGCCCAATTGGCGGTGATGACGAAATCGCCCGGCGCCATGAAGGCCTTCTCGCCCTCGACCGCGGTATAGGCGCCCTCGCCGTCGAGCACGAAGCGGATCGCCGAAGACACGTGGCGGTGCGCCGGCGCCACTTCGCCCGGCATGATCATCTGCACGCCCGCGAACAAAGTATTGGTCGCCCGCGATTCGCCGTGCATGGCCGGATTTTCCAGGATCAGCACCCGGCGCTCCGCCTCCTCGGCGGTGATCAGCCCGCCGGATTCCATGACCAGCGATTTGACGTCGCGGAAAGGCCAGACATGCGGCTGGCAGCGCGTGACCGGCTCCTTGGTGACGACCGATTTCATCACCTTCCACAACGGCGCCATGTCCTTTTTGGCGATCCGCCCGTAGAAAGCCTCTCGCATCGCCTCGATATTGTGTTTGGGGCCTGGGTTGCCCGTCTTTTCTGCGGCGGCGACTGCCATGGTGTCCTCCTGAACTGCGAAATGTATTTGCACCGAATATAATCAAAGCCGCGGGTTGCGGAAATAGCATCCCGACAAAGGCGGGGCAGCTATGCGGCAGGCCCCCAGGACTCGTCAACACAAGCCGGCTTCGCGGCAACCGGCCGCCCCGGCGCTAACGGCGGAGGTCGTACACCTCAATTGTTAGTGGCGCCGCCATCGACCGCGATGGTCTGGCCGGTAATGAAATCGCTGTCGGCCGAGGCGAGAAACACCAGCGCGCCGAGCAGGTCTTGCGGATATTCGTCGCGCTTGAGCGCGCGGCGCGCGATCGAAGGCTGGCGCGAGTGCTCGAGATGCTGCGGGTTTTCCTCGACGACGGTGTCGCTCAGGGTAAAGCCCGGCGCCAAATTGTTGACGCAGATATTGTGCTCGCCCAGTTCGCGCGAAGTCGCTCGGGTGAATGCCGTCACCGCGCCCTTCGAGGTCACATAATGCGCGAACAGCGGAATGCCGCGCGCGACAGTGCCGGAGCTGATATTGACGATCTTGCCGTATTTCTGCGCGATCATGTGCGGCGCGACGTGTTTGGTCATGAGAAACACGCCGCGAATGTTGACCGCCATCACCCGATCCCACAGCGCCACGTCGATGTCGGTGACTTTCTGCTCCTTAAGCGGCGCAAACAGCGCCGCGTTATTGACCAAAATATCGATCTTGCCGAAACGCTCCATGGTCTTGACGACCAGCGCCCTCACCGCGCCCTCGTCGGACACGTCGGTAACGGCGCTTTCCACCGAATTGGCGCCGTGCTGCCGCGCGATCTCGGCAGCGACGTCCTTGCCGTCGGTGACGTCGGCGATCATCAGTCGCGCGCCCTGCGCAGCGAGAGCGCCGGCATAATGCCGGCCGATCCCCTTGGCGCCGCCGGTCAAGATCGCGACGCGGCCATCAAGACGCCCCATGATTTCCTCCCTCGTTTTGTGCGGTTTGCTAGTTTTTGCCGCCGTGCTGCGCGATGAACTTGGCGAAAGCGGCAAGCAGCTGCTTGATGAAGCCGATCGCCTGCTCGTCCTTGAGCTGTCCGCTCTTGTCGTCGAATTTCTGCGTGGCGCCGCCGATGAACACTTCCGGCTTGTTCATGGTCAAGGCGTCGAGAAAGATCATGCAGCGGCGCAGGTCGTATTGCATGCGGCCGCCGCCGAGAATGCCGTTGGCCGCCGAGATCAGCGCGACCGGCTTGCCGGCAAACGGCTGGTTGGGCACCCGCGACACCCAGTCGATGGCGTTCTTCAAGCCGCCCGGAATCGAAAAATTATACTCCGGCGAAACGAAAATGACACCATCGGCGGTGCGCACCGCCTCGGCGAGCGTCTGCACCGGTGCCGGAAAGCCCGTCGAGTTCTGGATGTCGGCGTTATAGAGCGGAAATTCGGTGAACGGCGGCGCCTCGGTGATGGTCATGCCCGCAGGCGCCCAGCCGGGCAGATGGTTGAGCACCATCCGATTGTACGATCCCTTGCGCAGGCTGCCGCAAATGCCGATGACATTGGCCATATTCAATCCCTAGCCGGTCGATCCCTCAGCTGCTTGACGAATGCAATAATGC
>JBARER010000243.1:0-27734 GCA_049796395.1 Xanthobacteraceae bacterium | reverse complement strand
GCGTAGGCCTCGTCGATGTCGCCGACCGGCACGCATGAGGCGAACTCCTCGCCGCCGATGCGGGCAAACAGGATATCGGCCCCCAGCGTCTGCGTCGCCGTCGCGGCAAAAGTCTGCAGCACCGCGTCGCCCGCCGCATGGCCGAAGCGATCGTTGATTTGCTTAAAATGATCGAGATCAAACAGCAGGATCGCCAGCCGCTCGTGGCCGCTTTCCTGCCGCGACAGCAATGCCGCGGCGCCGTCGAGAAATGCGCGCCGATTGGCAACGCCGCTCAGCGGATCGACCAGCGAATTGATCTTATGCTTGAGTTCGGTGCGTTCCTTGGTCATGTTCAGCTGCAGGAAAGCCAGCACGACGGTGTATAACAGGGTGCCGAAGGCAAGCAGCGTGAAAGACATCGTACCGAATACGAAATCATCGCCGAAAGAGGCGCTCAATAAAACCACCGGGACCCGCACCACCAACACCGCGGCATGGGCGAGCAGCACCACGATAATCGGCCACCGCGACATCAGGGGCTCGCTGCGGCCGCGCCAAAACTCTTCCGCCGTCAGCAAGACCAGCAGCGTCAGCAGGGTCGAGCCGACAATGATCCTGGCGGCCGCGTCATCGGCGAAGGCCGGACTCCGGCATAGCAGCATCCAGGTCAGCGGCCACAGCAGTACCAGCGGTAGGCGGATCGGCCTGGCATCGAAGACGCGGGCGCCGGTCCAGGTCAATCCATAGCCCAAAAGCACCAGCGCATTGGCGACATCGATGCTGACGAAATTCGGCACGGCACCGCGCAAGGTCAAAAGTGCGAAGCCGCCGGCGTTGATAATATGGGCCGCGCCCCACCACATCGGCGCCCGGACGCCTCGGTTCTGCAAGCCGCCAAACACCAATAGCGCGCCGAGCAGCGCGGCGACGAATACCGTCACAATGGAGATAGTAGGCGGATCGAGATGCATGCCGATACGAACCAGCGACTGACGGCGGCAAATTAGAGGCCGGACGTTCTCTAGGCGTTACCACCGAGGCAAAGCCGGCAAATAGGCTTGCCGGGTAGTAAATCGTCGCGGGATGATTTTAGCGACCCTTCCCGCCGCCGCAGTCCGGTCATAGATTAAGGTGGAAACTGAAGTTACCCAGCAGTCTCACAGGAGGCACCATGGCGCTCACTGCAGAGTTCGAGGCCGTCCGCGATGTCCAGCAGCCCGCGAGCGTCGAGGCGACGCTTAACTATATCGTCGACGACGGCAGCAAGGTTTTCACCGTCGTGGCCGCTGCTGGCGGGCGCGACGCGCGTTCCGGCGGCACGCCCGATCCCCGGCGTGTGACCATCCAAAACGGCCGGCCGTTCGCCAAAGACTTCGTGTTGGACCGTAACGGCTTTCGTTTCGTGCGGCATCACACCAAGGTTGCCGATTTTTACGACGAGGACACGATCAAGCGCGTCTACTATCCGGAGATGGAGGCGCTGATCAAAGCCGAGAGCGGCGCCAAGCGGGTCGTCGTGTTCGATCATACTTTACGCACCGCCGACGACGCGCTGCGGGAGGTCAAGCAAATCCGCGAGGTCGTGCGGCGCGTCCACAACGACTATACGGAATGGTCGGCGCCGCAGCGGGTGCGCGATATTCTTCCGGACGAGGCCGAGGAATTGCTCAAGCGCCGCTTTGCCATCATTCAGACGTGGCGCCCGATCCGGCATCCGGTCGAGACCTTTCCGCTGGCACTGGCGGACGCGCAAACGCTGTCACCGGCCGACATGATCGTTTCCGAGCGGCGGGCGGCCGGCCGCATCGGCCAGACCTACGCCATCAAATACAATCCGGCACACACATGGTATTGGTTCCCGCGCATGCGGCGCGAGGAGGCTTACGTCTTCAAGGTGTTCGACTCGGAAAAGGACGGCCGGGCGCGCTGGACCGCGCACACCGCGTTCGAGGATCCGACCTCGCCGCCGAACGCGCGCCCGCGCGAGAGCATCGAAATCCGCACGCTGGCGTTTTTCTGAGCTGTCATTCCGGATTGCCGTGAGAGCGGCAAGTCCGGAATCCATAGTCACCGCCGCCGGCACATTGGGCGCCGGATTCGAATCTGACGTTGGTGATTATGGATTCCGGGTCCGCGGGCTTTACCCCGCGTCCCGGAATGGCAATTACCGCTTCGAGAACTGGAAGCTGCGGCGGGCTTTGGCGCGGCCATATTTCTTGCGCTCGACCACGCGCGGATCGCGGGTAAGAAATCCGCCTCGCTTGAGCACGCCGCGCAAGTCCGGCTCGTGCCGCATCAGCGCCTTGGACAGACCGTGCCGTACCGCGCCGGCTTGGCCGGACAATCCGCCGCCGGACACCGTACAGACGACGTCATATTGGCCTTGGCGATTGGCAGCGGCCAGCGGCTGCTGAATGAGCATGCGCAACACCGGCCGGGCGAAATAGGTCTCGACCTCGCGATCGTTGACCAGGATTTTCCCGGCGCCCATTTTGATCCACACCCGCGCCACGGCGTCCTTGCGCTTGCCGGTGGCATAGGCGCGGCCCTGCTTATCGAGCTTTTGCACATATTGGGGCGCCTGCGGCGCCGCTGCCGGCTTGAGTGCCGACAGATCTTCGAGCGTCTGGATTGTCTCGGCCATTACGCGGTCCTCTTATTCTTGCGGTTCATGGCCGCAATATCGATCTTTTCCGGCTGCTGTGCGTCGTGGGGATGTTCGGCGTGCGGATAGACCCGCAAATTGCCGAGCTGACGGCGGCCAAGCGGACCGCGCGGCAACATGCGCTCCACCGCTTTTTCCACGATCCGCTCCGGGAAACGGCCGGACAGAATCGCCTTCGCGGTCTGTTCCTTGATGCCGCCGATGTAGCCGGTGTGCCGGTAGTACACTTTCTGCTCGACTTTGCGTCCGGTCAGCACCGCCTTGGCGGCGTTGATCACGATGACATTGTCGCCGCAGTCGACGTGAGGCGTGAACGAAGGCAGGTGCTTGCCGCGTAGCCGCATCGCGATCAGCGACGCGAGGCGGCCGACGACCAAGCCCTCAGCGTCGATCATCACCCATTTCTTGTCGACCTCGGCCGGTTTGGCAGAAAAACTCTTCATGTCCGCATCCGTTGTGTCGCAGGCGATCGAGACGACGACGCTTCACCCGCATCCGTTGGCAGTCGCGGCTTTTAGCGACACGCCGCGGCGGGGTCAAACGATTTTGGAATATTTAGTTAGATCAATATGTTACTACGGAGGTATTTAATTACCCTACGCCGTCGGAAGCGAATAGGTGGCAGTGACATGGGCCACCAGTTCGTTATCACCATCGGAGCGCAATGCGACCTCGCCGACGGCCAGCCGCTTGCCGAGCTTGAGAAGACGCGCTTCGGCAAGAAGGTCATGGCTGCCGGGCTTTTTGAGGAAGTTGATGGTCAAATTGGTCGTCACCGCGAGCGGCACCCAGCCGACTGCCGAGAGCACGGCCAAATACATGGTGAAATCCGCGAGCCCCATCATGATCGGCCCGGAAACGGTGCCGCCTGGACGCAGCGATTGCTGGTGATGCCGCCGGCGCACGCGGCAGCCGCCGAGCCAGACTTCCTCGATCTCGTAATCGCCCACCGCATGCGCAGCTTCGGGAAACTCGGCCTGGAGGAGATCAAGGAGCTTCTCGCGGGTCAATTTCGGCACCGCCTTTTCTTTGCCGCCCCTCATGTTTACCTCCCCGGTCAACGTCGGCTCCGATACAATGGCGAACAACGCCGCAAAAGCAAAAGTCCCGATCGGGACAATCCGGATGGTTGCATGAACGCCCACTCCAATGCCCAATCCGCTACCGCCAAAAGCGCCGCCACCGCGTCGGACCTGATCCTGCTGCGCGAAGACTTGACCGGGGATCACAGCGGCGTCGCCATTTTGACGCTGAATCGGCCGGCGGCGCGCAATAGCCTGTCCGAGGCCATGCTTGAGGCATTGAGCGACGCGTTGACTGCGATTGCTCATGATAAAAACGTGCGCGTTCTGATCATCACCGCTAATGGACCGGCTTTCTCCGCGGGTCATGATCTCAAGGAGCTTAACGGGCATCGATCGGATCACGATCGCGGCCGGGCCTATTTCACCCGCATCATGAAGCAATGCAGTGCGATGATGCAGCAGATCGTGACTCTGCCGCAGCCGGTCATCGCGGCGGTGCAGGCGACCGCGACCGCCGCCGGTTGCCAGCTCGTTGCAAGCTGCGATCTTGCCGTCGCCGCCCGCACGGCCAAATTCGCAACGCCTGGCGTCAATATCGGTTTGTTCTGCTCGACCCCGATGGTGGCGCTGGCACGCAACGTCTCCCGAAAGCACGCGATGGAAATGCTGCTGACAGGAGAGATGGTCTCCGCCGAGCATGCGCAGCAGATTGGGCTGGTAAATCATCTGGCTGCGTCGGGCCAGGAACGTGACGAATCGCTCAAACTGGCGCGAAAGATCGTCGGCAAGTCCGCGCTCACCGTGCGGATCGGCAAGGAAGGTTTCTACCGGCAGATCGAAATGCCGCTGACCCAAGCTTACGACTATGTTTCCGAGATCATGGTCGAGAACATGCTCGCACGAGACGCCGAGGAAGGTATCTCGGCCTTCATCGAAAAGCGCGAGCCAAAATGGCAAGATCGTTGAGGCGCGCGCTGCTGACAACCTTACCATCGACCAGTTCACCGACCAGCAGGCGCCGGCAATGAATCACGATTCCTATCCGGACAGCACCGTCCGCGGCATTCTCAATACCGTGAAGACCGTCGCCATGGTCGGCGCCTCAGCGAAGGAAAACCGTCCGAGCTACTTCGCCTTCAAATATCTGCTCGAGCGCGGCTACCGCATGATTCCAGTCAATCCAGGCCAGGCTGGGCACACGATGCTGGGCCAGATGATCTACGCCCGGCTTGCCGACATTCCCGAGCCGATCGACATGGTCGATATTTTCCGCGGCTCGCAATACGCGCCGGCGATCGTGCAAGAGGCGCTCGAACTCAAACGACGCCCGCGCGTTATCTGGATGCAGCTCGGCATCCGCAACGACGAAGCGGCGGCGCTGGCCGAAGCCAATGACATGCAGGTGGTGATGAACCGCTGTCCCAAGATCGAATATGGGCGATTGTCGTCGGAGATCGCGTGGATGGGCGTCAATACCCGCACGCTCAGCTCAAGGAAGGCAACGCGCGGCGGCGTTCAACGCATGACGCTCGACCGCTCGAGCGCCCAGGGTGGCACCACCGAAGCGGCCGACCGTGCGCAGCGCGACGAGGCCGGCGGCTGACGCGGGCCGGTCGAACTTTCTTCACCATTGGCACCTCTAATCGATCGAAAAGCAGGAAAACGACCATGAGATTCTATGCTGCGGCTTTACTGACGCTGTTTGGCTTGATGCTCGCCCCGGTCGGCGCGCGTGCCGCCGCGAATCAGGACCAGGGCGGCTGCATGATGGACGCAGAGACTTTTTGCGGAAAATTCATTCCCAATCGCGTTCGCGTCGCGCACTGCCTCATTGCCAACCGCCGCAAAATCTCCCCGGCATGCCGCGAAGCGGTCAAGCATTTCCATTAGAAGGTTGATCGTTTCATATCGAAGCGATTGGCGTTTTAACATTTTACAGAAGCGTGTTTTTTTCCGCCGCGACTGATCATTTGAAGACCTGTGATCATCTGAAGACCTGCCGTTAAGCATGAAGGATCCGCCTCACCCGGAACCTTCTATTCTCTCGCGCGTCTAATAAGCGACGCTCGTGCTATTCGGCAGCCTTTTCAGGAGGGATGCTATGAAGACCCGCACAATTCTTACGCTTGCATCGCTTACGGTCGCGGTCGGATCATGGACGCTGTTGGGGCCGGCTCTCGCCGAAGAATCGGGTCAACAGGCGTGCATGCAGGACGCCATGTCGGTCTGTGCCGCGTACATTCCCGACCGCGAACGCGTGGCGACATGTTTGATATCCAATCGCGGCCGCATCTCGCCGGCCTGCCGCACCGCACTGGCGCGTTACCATCCCCAAACCGCATCGGCACGCTAACAACCCTGTTGAGAATGCCATTTCGGTTGGCTGTACTTATACGGCGGCTTCATTTCCGTCCTTGACCTATTGGCGTAATAGATCGCCTCGTCTTGACGCCCTCCTCCGATCCTATAAACGGGATCGAGCGCCGGTTTTGCGGCTGAGGGGGACAGACGATGAGCGAACGCATCCCGGGCTTCTCCACGCTTGCCGTTCACGCCGGCGCCCAGCCGGACCCGACGACCGGCGCGCGGGCCACGCCGATCTATCAGACCACATCCTATGTGTTCGAAAGCGTCGATCACGCCGCATCGCTGTTCGGCCTGCAGACCTTCGGCAACATCTATACGCGGATCGGCAACCCGACGACGGCGGTGCTTGAAGAGCGCGTCGCCGCGCTAGAAGGCGGCACTGCCGGACTGGCGGCGGCCTCCGGCCACGCCGCGCAAGTGCTGGTGTTTCATTGTTTGTTGCGACCCGGCGACGAGTTCGTCGCTTCGAAGAAGCTCTACGGCGGCTCGATCAATCAGTTCAATCATGCGTTCAAGAATTTTGGCTGGAACGTGGTGTGGGCGGATCCGGACGATCTGCCGTCGTTCGAGCGGGCAATCAGCCCCAAGACCAAGGCTATCTTCACCGAATCGATCGCCAATCCGGGCGGCGTCATCACCGACATGGCAGCGGTGGCGCAGATCGCGCGCCGCGCCGGCGTGCCCTACATCGTCGACAACACGCTGGCGACGCCGTATTTGTGCAAGCCCTTCGAGCACGGCGCCGACATCGTCGTGCATTCGCTGACCAAATTCCTGGGCGGCCACGGCAATTCGATCGGCGGCATGATCGTCGACGGCGGCACATTCAACTGGTCGCGGGAACGCCGCTATCCGATGCTGTGCGAGCCGCGGCCGGAATATCACGGCATCGTGCTGCACGAAACTTTCGGCAACTTCGCCTTTGCCATCGCCTGCCGGGTGCTGGCGCTGCGCGACATCGGATCGGCGATATCGCCGTTCAATTCATTCCTCATCCTCACCGGCATCGAGACGCTGCCGTTGCGCATGCAAAAGCATTGCGACAATGCCCAGGCGGTCGCCGAATGGGTAGTTGCGCATCCGCAGGTCGCGTGGGTGAGTTATCCCGGCCTGCCGGGTGACCGTTATTACAACCTCGCCAAGAAATATTGCCCGAGTGGCGCCGGCGCGGTGTTCACTTTCGGGCTCAAGGGCGGTTACGACGCCGGCGTCAAGCTCGTCTCCAATGTGAAGCTGTTCTCGCATCTGGCCAATATCGGCGACACCCGTTCGCTGATCATCCATCCGGCTTCGACTACCCACCGCCAACTGTCCGACGCGCAGAAGGTGCAAGCCGGCGCCGGGCCCGACGTGGTGCGGCTGTCGATCGGGATTGAGGACAAGGAAGACATCATCGCCGACCTCGATCAGGCGCTGGCGGATTGATTGTCATGCTTCGCGCAGGCGGAGCTACCAGTAAGCGGCACGCTGTCAGCTTGGGCTCGGCGCGATCCCCGCATTGTCATTGATGACCGGCTCAGCCGCCTTCGCAGATGATGACAACGCGGCGAGGGACGCCCGCTTTGCAAGCGAGGCGGCATGGACCGTGGCGATCGTCAGCACGACCATCGCCATCGCCTGGTGGGAAAGCGCGAGCGAGATCGGCACCACCGCGAGCAGCGTCGCGATGCCGAGCGCGGCCTGCAGCGTCACCGCAACGGCCAGCGCAAAAGCCCCGGCGATGACGACGCCCCGCTTCACCGAGCGCGCGGCATTGAATGCGTGCAAAAGCGCGACCACCCAGATCGTATAGGCGAGTATGCGGTGGTCGAACTGCACCGTGAGGGGATTTTCGAAGAAATTGCGCCACAGCGGGCTATCGAAAAACAGCCGCGATGCCTCGGGTACCATCGCGCCATCGATTAACGGCCAGGTATTATAGACGTAGCCGGCGCGCAGCCCGGCAACGAGCGCGCCGAGATAGATTTGGCCGAGTACCAATGCGAGCAGCACGTAAGCGACGGTTCGGTCGAAGGCGGGCACCGCGATTGTCGTGCGCTCATCGAGCCGGCGTGCGGTCCACAGGATCGCGACGTAGATCAAGCACGCCAGCAACAGGTGCATCGCCAGCCGGTATTGCGAGACTTCGACGCGATGGACCAAGCCGGACGCGACCATCCACCAGCCAACGGCGCCTTGCAGCGCGCCAAGGCCGAAGATGAACCATAGCCGCCCGCGCAGCGGCGGGCCGATCCAACCGCGCCAGAGGAACCAAAGAAACGGCAAAAGAAATGCGGCGCCGATGGTGCGGCCAAGCAGCCGGTGCGTCCATTCCCACCAATAGATGCTTTTAAAGGCATCCAGACTCATGCCGCGGTTAAGCGCGCGGTATTGCGGAATGGCCTGGTATTTTTCAAATTCAGCCTGCCATTGCGGTTGGCTGAGCGGCGGCACCACGCCCATGACCGGCTGCCATTCCGTGATCGACAAACCGGACTCGGTCAGCCGCGTCGCGCCGCCGACGAGCACCATCGCCACGATCAGTGCAGCCACGGCATAGAGCCAAAGCCCGATCGCGCGCGTCCGATATGAAACTGCGTCCGGCATGTCGGTCGGTTGACGATGCTCGCTTGTCTGGGGTGCGCGGACCATATAGTGGTCGCCCTGCTCTCGCAACCGAAGCGTAAACTTGCCATGCCCATCCGCCTGCGCAAATTCATCGGCGCCGTGGTTCTTTTGGTTTTGGTCATCGTGTGGGCGTTGGTAGCGATGGCGCTGGCGCAAACGCCCGTCATCCGCGACAATTCGGCGCTGTCGGCCGCCTATTATGTGATCGCCGGACTAGGCTGGGTGCTGCCGGCGATGCCGATCATCTCATGGATGAGCCGGCAGAATCGCTAAATCCGTCAGGCCGCGTCCAGGCGGCGGAACCCGTTCCACATCGCCGTGGCGGCGCCAGACAACAGCACGCGGACATAACGGATGCGCTGGTAGTCGCCGTTGAGCGAAATCCGCGGCAGCGCCAGCAGGCGCCGGCTGTGCCCAGGAAACAGCACACCGGGCCGCGTCGTCACGGCGGTCTTGAAGCCGAGTTCCGCCGCGATCTCAAATTCGCGCGCTCCGGCGGAGCCGCGGTCGCCGAACGGATAGGACAAATGCTGCGGGCGGAGCGCCAGCGCGGCTTCGATCACCGAGCGGCCCAAATCCACTTCCGAACGAACGGACTCCCGCGTGAGCTTCGCCAGCATCGGATGATTGACGGTATGGGCGCCGATGGTGACCAGCGGGTCGGCGGCGAGCGCGGCCAGCTCCGGCCAGCTCATGCACAGTTCGCTGCAAAACGCCGCGATATCGACATGATAGAAAGCGGCGAGATTGCGGATCACCTCGCGCAATTCGGCTTCCGTGGAGCGGCCGCGCAGCCACCAGTAAATCTCGTCGTAGAGCGCACGCTTTTCGGCGACCGTACCGCAATCGAATTTGCGATCCCTACCGTCGATCACCAGACCGATGCGATCGTTGCGGGCGATCACGGCTTCGAGCACCAGCCACCACAATTCGCCGAGCCGATCCGGAAAACTCGTCGGCACGTAAACCGCGAACGGCACGCGTGCGTCCTTGAGGATCGGATAGGCCCATTGCAGAGTGTCGCGATAGCCGTCGTCGAAGGTCAGGCACACGAAGCGGCGGGAAAAATCGCGCTCGGTCATGCGCCGATGCAGTTCGTCGAGACTAACGAAGTCGAAACCGGACCGGCGCAGCGTCCGCACCACCCGCGTCAGGAAACGCGGCGTCACTTCGAGAAGACGATTGGGCTGGAAGCGGTCCGGCCGCGGCGGTCGCACGTGATGCAAAGTCAGAATTGCCCCGACGCCGCCCAAGAACGGTCGCAGCGCGACGTGTGCGCCGGTGAAATACAGCGATTCCAGGCCGCCACGAATGATCGTCCGCTTCAGTCCGGCCACCGGAATTTCCTCCTCAAGGTGTAGCCGCCGGCGTTTGCCAAGATCATGGCCAAGATGATCACCACAACAATTGCCGAAGCCGATCTTTTGCCAAGACTGACGCCCGGTCAATTGCCGCAGTCATGCGCATGGATCGGTCGTGAACCGTCGCGCCATTACGCGGCGACTGCAGTCTCTCCGGGTGCGGCATTAGCACCGACCAGTATGCGCACGTCGGCGAAGCCGGCGCCCAGGAGAAGCTCTCGCGCCGCCGCGGTGGCGGCGTTGGTCAAAGAGTCGGTCACCAGCACGGCATGGGGCGCAATCTCGGCGACGCGCTCCACCTCGGCACCGGCCGCGTCGCCGGCGTCGACGACGACGTGATCGTAACTGCGTGCCAGGGCATTGAAATTCGCCACCATGCCCGGCGCCGCGAGCAAGCTGGTCCGGTCGACCGGTCCCTGCCCCGCTGAAATCAGATGCAGCGGCGACAGCCGATCCTTGGTGATGATGGCACCGAACGAGGCCGCGCCGCGGGCCAGTTCGGCAAGCCCGGCGGCGGCCGGTTCGGTCGAAATCCCGCGGATGGCGGTATTGCCGGAAGCGAGCCCGACCAATACCACGCGTGAATCATCCGCCAGCGCGCGGGCAAGCTTGATCGCCACTTGGCTTCTGCTTAATCCCGGTATCGCACCAAACACCGCGAGCCGCTGCCCGGCGCTGCCGGACTGCCTCAAATGATCCGCGACGTTGACGATCGAGCTAGCGGGGAAGCCGGGGGCCGGCGGCGGCCGTGGCGGCTCATTCATGATCGTCTGAAGTCGGGCGCCAAGCCCGTCGGATACCGGAACTAGTGGTTCCGCCCGCACCGGCACGACGTTGACCGGCGCGGCCAGGATTTCCCTGGTCACGATCATGCCTGAACTGAGCATCAGCGTCGCGAACGTTGCGATCAGCAGCGTCGGCAGCTTCTTCGGGTAAGAGGGAACGGCGGCCGGCGTCGCCTGCGAAACCACGCGCGCGTCTGCGGGTGTCGACTCCGGCGTGTCGTGAGACACCGCCTCGCGATATTTGGTGAGGTAGGATTCCAGCAAATCGCGTTGCGACTTGGCGTCACGCTCGAGGGCGCGCAATTGGACATCCTGGCCGTTCGTCGACGCCGCCTGCGTTTTCAGCTGGTCGAGGCTGGCAGTGAGCGTGTCGACGCGCGCGCCGGCAAGCTTTGCGTCATTCTCGAATGAGCGCGCAATAGTCTCGGCCTCGGACCTGATCTGGCTGTCGAGATCGGCGATCTGCGCCTTGAGCTCGATGATTCGCGGATGACCATCCATCAGCGTTGCCGACTGTTCGGCGAGTTGCGCGCGCAAAGTGACGCGCTGCTCGGCCAGCCGCCTGATGAGTTCCGAGTTGAGAATATCGGAGGATTCGATCGGCTGGCCGTTGCGCAGCATCTCGTGGATCAGCTTGGCCTTGGCCTCGGCATCGGCCTTTTGTGCACGCGCGGCCGCGAGCTGCGCATTGAGATCGCCTAACGACTGGGCTGAGAGCGTGGTGTTGTTGGTGCCGATCAAAAGATTGGACTTGGCGCGAAAATTCTCAACCTTGGCTTCGGCCTCCTCGACATTCTTGCGCAATGTGTCGATCTGGCCGGCAAGCCATTGCCCGGCCGACTTGGCCTGGTCCTCCTTGGCCTGGCGCTCGCGTTCCAGGTAGCCATCGGCGATCGCGTTGGCGACTTGAGCGGCCAGCACCGGATCTTCGGACAGGAAATCGATATCGATGATGCGCGATTTTTCGACCGGATAGACGCTTAAGCGATCGTAATAAGCCTGAAGGACGCGTTCCTCCGGAGTCATGCTCAACGGGTCTTTGGCGAAGCCGAACAGGCCGAGCACGGCACGCAGCGGCGAAACGCCGGCGAGCGTCGGATCGAATTCGGGACGCTTGGCGAGATTGAGCTTCTTGATGACCTCAAGCGCAAGATCGCGCGACAGCATGATTTGCGCCTGACTGGTCACCGCCTCTTGATCGATCGTCGGGTCGTTGATGGTCTTGTCGACGTCGGGGCGAAGATAGGCGTTGCTGCGCTCTTCCAGGTAGACCCGTGCCTCCGAGGAGTAGCGCGGCGTGATCATTTCCACGATGACGAACGTGATCAGCGCGACCACGACGGTCGGCAGCAAAACCCTCGATCGTTTGCGCCAGAGCGTCGTGCCGAGCGCCGGAAGATCGAGAGCGGAGTCGTATGGATCTTTCGCGCGTAGCGGCGGCGCCTCACTCGACGCCACGCTGCTCGCAGCACGCTTACGAAAATACTTGCCAACTGACCGCAAAGCCATACCTGATCACAGACTATTAAGGTTGCCATTCGGTTAAGGCCGCGTCGCGTTATGAAAAAATGGTTAAGGCCGCGCGGCCGCCGGTCGTGAGGGTTTATTAACCGCCGTACCCCCCAATCGCCTTAATTTTTTACCGTCAAGTTTAAGGATCGACGCGTGGGCGATACGCCGCCTCTGAGTAACACTCTCGCTCGTGTTTCATTCGGCCGGCGTGGGGAACTTGTGCGCGCACCGGCTGACGACCGGCGGCAGGCCGCCGTCGTCCCCACAAGCTTGAAAATCATCCACGTCCTGCGTGCGCCGCTCGGCGGACTGTTCCGGCACGTGATTGACGTGGCCAAGGGCCAGATCGAACGCGGCCACCGCGTCGGGCTGATCGTCGATTCGACGACCGGCGGAACGCGTGCCGACGCCATTCTCGGCGAATTCGCGCCGCGGCTTGCGCTCGGCGTCGCGCGCGTTCCAATCACGCGGCAATTGAACCTGAGCGACGTCTTCGCGCTGTCGCGCATTTCACGCTGGATCAAGTCGCATGCGCCCGACGTGCTGCACGGGCATGGCGCCAAGGGTGCAGCTCTCGTACGTCTGACGTCCGCTGCTCCGGACGCCATCCGTGCCTATACGCCGCACGGCGGATCGCTGGTCTACTGTCCCGGTACGCTGAGCGGCGGCTTTTACCGGACGATCGAACGCATCCTTAACCCGTATACCGACCTGTTTTTGTTCGAAAGCGCCTACATCGCCGAATTGTACCGTTCGGTGGTGGCGCCGCCGCGGGGGATCGTGCGCATAGTGCGCAACGGCATCGCCGAGTCGGAGTTCGCGCCGGTGACGCCGCAAGCGGACGCCACCGACATCGTCTGCGTCGGCGAGTTGCGCCCGGTCAAGGCGATGGACGTGCTAATCGCAGCGCTGGCGCTATTGGCGCAATCCGGCCGCCGGGTCACCGCCACGATCGCGGGTGAAGGCCCCGACGCCACCAAGCTTCAGGCTTTGTCCGTCCGATTTGGGCTTGCCGATCAAGTCCGTTTTATCGGCTTTTGCGCTGCGCGCACCGCGTTCTCGATGGGGCGGATGCTGGTCATCCCGTCGCGCGCGGAGTCTCTGCCCTACGTCGTGCTCGAGGCCGCAGCGGCCGGGCTGCCGATCATTGCCACCAAAGTCGGCGGAGTTCCGGAAATCTTCGGTTCGCAATCGGACAGGCTCATTCCGTTTGACGACGTGGCGGCGCTGGCCGCGGCGATCGCCCAGGCGCTGGACAATCCGGAGAAAATGCAACTGGGAGTACAATCCCTGAAAACGCGAATTCGTAGCGAATTTTCGCTGTCCACGATGGTCGAAGACAATCTCGCGGCCTATCGCGACGCTATCGCGGCCGGGCAAATTGCCCGATTGGCATAACTATTTTTTGAACATTATTCACTACGTTGCCGTCGCATCGCCGGAGCGCGCCTGGGGGATCACGCGTACGCGCGGGGAGAAGCGTCCAAAGTTATGTCAGGTCCCGAACCAAGTACGATATTCGAGACTGCCGCTGCCGTCTCATCGGCGGTCCGAGCCATGCCCGGCACGACGGCCAGGGCATCGGCGCCGCGCGCGTTGTCCGCCGCAGCGCTTGCGGTTGCCGGCCAGCAGTTCAAGGACGCCTATTCGCCGATCGTTCTTGCCGGCGCGGTTCGCACGATCGAGGCCGTGCTGGTCGCTGCCATCGGTCTTTTGCTGTATTTCTGGCTGGCAGCCGGCATCGCGGATTCCGCGCGCTATTACATCGGCAGCATCGCAGGAATATCGCTCCTGTCCTTATTGGCGTTCCAGGCCGCCGATATCTATCAGGTGCAAGCGTTTCGCGGCCACGAAAAGCAATATATGCGGCTCGCCTCGGCGTGGTCGGTGGTGTTTCTGATCGCCGTCACCGTGTCTTATTTCAGCAAATCCGGCGATCAGTTTTCCCGGGCATGGCTCGGCAGTTACTACGTCATAGGGCTGTGCGCGCTGATCGCATTCCGCCGCGCTTTGTTCCTGCTGGTTCGCCGCTGGACCCGGCAGGGCCGTCTTGACCGCCGTACCGTCGTGGTCGGCGCCGGCGGCAGCGGAGAAGCGCTGATTTCGGCGCTGGCCGCACAACGCGATTCCGACGTGCGCATCGTCGGCGCGTTCGACGATCGCGGCGATGACCGTACCGCGACAAGCTGCAGCGGCGTGCCCAAGCTCGGTACCGTCGACGATCTGGTCGAGTTCGCCCGGCACACCCGCGTCGACCTCGTCATATTCTCGCTGCCGGTCTCGGCCGAGGGCCGCATCCTGCAGATGCTCAAGAAACTCTGGGTGCTGCCGGTCGACATCCGGCTTGCCGCGCATACCAACAAGCTGCGGTTTCGCCCGCGCGCCTATTCCTATATCGGCCACGTCCCAGTGCTCGACATTTTCGACCGGCCGATTGCCGACTGGGACGTGGTGATGAAATGGCTGTTCGATAAAATCATCGGCTCGCTGGTGCTGATCGCCGTCGCGCCGATCATGGTTTTGATCGCCATCGCCATCAAGCTTGATAGCAAAGGGCCGATTCTGTTCAAGCAGCGACGCTACGGCTTCAACAACAAATTCGTCGAAATCTACAAATTCCGTTCAATGTATGCGCACGCCACCGACGCCGATGCGAGGAAACTGGTCACCAAGGGCGATCCCCGGGTGACGCGCGTCGGCCGTTTCATCCGCAAAACCAGCCTCGACGAATTGCCGCAGCTTTTCAACGTCGTCTTCACCGGCAACATGTCGCTGGTCGGGCCGCGGCCGCACGCGATTCAAGCGAAGGCCGCCGAGCATCTGTACGACGAAGCGGTCGACGGATATTTCGCGCGGCACCGGGTCAAGCCGGGCATCACCGGCTGGGCGCAGATCAACGGCTGGCGCGGCGAGACCGACAGCCGCGAAAAAATCCTGCACCGCGTCGAGCACGATCTTTATTACATCGAGAACTGGTCGATCCTGTTCGATCTTTACATCGTGCTGCGCACGCCGTTTGCACTGATCCGCGGCGAAGGCGCCTATTAAATACAGCCCCGCCGGCGCCGTTTTTACCGCAGCGCAAATCCCAAAATGCTCTCCCGGACGCCCTTTCCCTCGCAATCCGAGCGTTGCGACACAAAGCGGGCGCCGCTGTCCGTGACGCAACTGTAAAGCGCGGTCGTACCCGGCCGTTCGGACTGAAACAGATAGCCGCCGGGACGGCGGCGCTCGCTGTCTTCGGCGGCGCAGCGGCCGGCGGGCGCGAGAAAGCCAGCACCGGTCTGCTCGGAAAAGCATTCGTCCAATTTGACGCCGTCGCCCTGCGGCGGCGGCGCGGTCATGACATAGCCGAGACTGCGATCGAATGTGTAGCTGCGCGCCGGCGATATCGTCGGCCCCGTGGTGCTCCAGGTATCGCCGTCCGCGTCGACCCAGCGCGACAAGGCCGTGCGCACCTGCGGATACTGCGGAGCGGCTGACGCCGTGATCGAGGCCTCCTGAACCACCAGATAGCGCTGACTGAACTCCTCGCCCGGCGGCACATACATGTAGGTCAGGAAAAACCGCCCGGCGATATTGTTGAAGCCGCGATCGGCGACCATGCTCGGATAGGCATAGAGCTCGGTGGGTGCCGGGCGTTGCCAGTTGTCCTGATCGTAAAGCACGAGCGGTTCAGGCAGCGTGGCAAAATGGACTTTGTCTTCGGAAATGGAAAGCCGCAACGACTGGTTGGGCGCCACCAGCAACACCAGGCCGGTGCCGCTCCAATACGCCGCGCTCATGCCGAGGGGGCCGTTCAACGCCGCGCCGGTTCCGCCGATGCCCGGCGCATCCCAGCCGCGTCCGCTCCATTTAAACCATTTGCCCGGAGCAGGATTTTCGATCGGCGCGCGCGCGACGACGTTCTTGTTGTCCCGCCGGCGCAGGCAATACGCGTACCAATAGCCGTCATGACCGTCGACCGCAGTGCAATCGCCCTCGCCTTGCGAATGCGACAGGTCGACCTCATCGGTGGAAATGATCGGGCCGAGCACCCGCCAGGTGAGCCCATAGTCTTCGGATCGGGCGATCGACATCCATTTATAGCTGCCCTTCGGATCGTTGCAGCGCGTTTCGTTGTGGATCAGACCGTAGAGAATGCCCAAGCCTTGCATGGCCGTGGTAATCCAGCGCCCGCAATCCGACGGACTTCCCGGCGGCCCCGGCTTGAGCACGACCTGCCCCTTACCGCCGAGCGACGCCGGCGTCGGCCCATCGACCGCCAGCGTCGTGCCGCCGCCAATAAAACCGCGAAAGCCGCCGTCGGGTAGCTTGATGACGCTCACCGGGGCATCAGGTTCATGCGGCGAAGGCCCCCGCACCACCATCGGCCGTTCCAGGCGAACGGTAATGCATTGCAGGCACGGCGGTACGCCGTCCTGGGTGCCGTTCTGGGTGCCGTCTTGCACGCCGCTTTGGGCCGCGGCCGCGTTGACGGCGGCCATGCTGACGATCGCCAGCGACCCGACGAAACTTCGCCAGCCATACCGGTAGATTAGAGAGACTGCGCGCATTTCGCCCCGAAATCGGAGGCCTCGAGCCGCGTTTCGTGGTGCGGTCCGTTTAGCACCGCACGGAGCGGTCACGCTAGATCACCGAAATCACGAACGCGATGTTTGCCGATTCTTTACCATGTTGGCCGACGCTGTGGCCGGACTATGCGAAGCGCGCTAAGCCCCGGTTCAACATGTTGAGTTTCGCGTCATGAGTTCCCTGGATTATGTAGCGGGGCGGTTCGAGCTGCCGGCGGCACACACGCCTGCAAATGTGCTGGCCGACCGTTTCCTGCATGTTGCTCTCTATCTCACCGTGGTATCGAGCTTCTTCGTCGTCGTTGAGCCGGCACCCTATGAATATCTTGCCGCGGTGCTTGGCCTGGCTTGCATTCTCGCACGCGTCTCGCTCAACCGCATTGTGCTGGTACCTTTTCTTCTGTTGCTCATTCGCGATGCGAGCGGCGCAATCGGCTTGCTCAATATCCTCAATTTCGGCTGGATCAGACTGCAGGGGCCGCCGAGCCCGTTGGCAGCCGACTTCGACTATCCCGACTCGATCCGCTTTCTTGGAACGTCGTTCTATCTCGGGCTTTCCGGAGTCATGATCGCCTGTATCGTTTCGCAAGACACCTCACGGCGCATCGCCACGCTTCGTTCCGCTTACATTATGGCGGCCATCATCGCCTCGATTTACGGCGCGCTTGGATATTTCGCCGCCACCTATAACCTCTTTCCTGGTCTCGATTTTCTCAATGCCAGCGACCGTGCTCAGGGCGGCTTCAAGGGCCCAAACGACCTCGGCGCTTTCTTGATTCCGGCGCTGCTGTGGCTCATCCAGAGTTTTTTCGTCGACAAGATTCGCCTTCGCGACGTCGTCGCGGCGATCGTCATCTTCACTGGCTTGCTGCTGACGTTTTCGCGCGGCGCCTGGGGAACGCTGTTGTTCAGCACCGTTTTGCTGACCTACTTCCTCTTTGTCACCCAAACCGACGCTCGTTCGCGTAACCGGATTATTGTGCTCGCTTTGGCAGGCCTTGTCGTCGCCGTCGGGGTCTTCGGGGCGCTCAGCACGACGGATGGATTCAGCCGCACGTTCGAAGAACGCAGCCAATTTCAGGCCTACGACATCAACGCCGACAACAGGTCCCGCCTCAATCTCGAGGAGGACAGTCTGCGCGAAGTTTTCAATCATCCGCTTGGCATGGGACCTTGGGGCTTTGCCCATGCCACCAATTGGGTGTCGCATGAGACTTTTCTCGGCACCATGCTGAACCACGGCTGGATCGGCGGTTGCGCTTATCTGACGCTGATCGCGCTGTCATTGATCGTGGGTTTCCGTTCCATGTGGCTCCGCACGCGGTGGCAGCCGTTTCTGATCGCGACCTATGCGTCGTTCATCGCAATGGTGCTGGAAGGGATATGGGGCGACACCGATCACTGGCGGCACTTTTACGTGATGCTGGGCTTGGTGTGGGGATTGGTCGCGGCCACCCATAAGGCAACGTGGGCGATGCACGCGAAATCGCCCCCGGATCGGAACGCTCTTTTAAGCGGTTTTGGGCCAATATCCCCGCAAAACGCGGAACAGCCCTTGTGATTTCATCGCTATCGAACCGGCCGCAGTCGATCGTTTTCCTCGGCAGCGCCCACGACAACGGCGGCACCTCGATCCTGGCGAGCGGCTTGGCTGAAGCCATGCGCAAGCGCGGCCACCAAGTCGAGGAGTGGTATTTGTTCGGCTCGCGAGGCGATGCGCCCGCCGGCGCCCGCATTTTCGAGACCGGATCGCGTTCTCGCTCGCCGGTCGTGTTGTTGCGGCTGTTCGCGCGGCTCTTAATTGCGCTACGCCAGCGTAAACCTGACGTCCTGTTCGGACTGCAGCCGCTATCGAACGTCCTGACCGGTGTCTTAGGCTTGTTCGCTGGTGTGCGGCACCGCGTGCCGACCTATCACGGTCCCCGGCCGTGGGTGACTCCGCTGTTCGTCAAGCTCGACGCGATCGTCAATCGGCTCGGTTTCTATACGCAGATGATCGCCTGCGCGAACAGCGTTGCGCAATCCTTCAACCGGCAGGATATGACGGTCGTCGTCAACGGTCATGACGTTCCGAAGTCGTTTCCCCGCGCCGAGGCGCGTGCCGCATTTGGCCTGCCGGCGGAAGCCCCCATCCTGGGCCAGATCGGCCGTCTGAGCCATCAGAAGAACCAGAGCTTCAGTATCGAATTGCTGCAACGACTGCCGCAAGCGCGCCTGCTGCTCGTCGGTATCGGCCCCGACAAGGCCGAGCTCAAAGCGCAAATTGCCGCCGCCGGGCTTGCCGAGCGCGTGCACTCCGTCCCAGCCATCGCGCATGAGCGCATCGGCCAGTTTTATGCCGCAGTCGATCTCGTGCTGTTTCCCTCGCGCTACGAGGGTTTGAGCCTCGCCGCCATCGAGGCGATCCATGCCGGCGTGCCGCCGCTGTGCAGCGATATCCCTTCGTTCCGGGAAATGTTCGCCGCTTCGCCGTTGCTGACGGAAATGCTGATATTGCCGGTGTCCGACCCGTCGGCGTGGCTCGCGCGCATCGGCCAGCTGCTCAAGGCCGAGGACCAGCGCCGGCAGATCGCGGCGGAACTGGCGCGACTGTCGCCCGCCTACAGCTTTGACGCCATGGCCGACCAATATCTGCGGCTAATCGAGCAATGGGATGCGCCGCCGCGGAACGCCGTGCGCGAGGCCATCCCCCGCGGCGTTTAAGCCCCTGTTTATGACGGCGGCAACCTTTCCGGCCCCAGATCCGGCGCCACCGGCCGGATTCACGGTTTGGTTAGCACCCAATCGCTAGAGTTTGCCGGCATTTTCACCATTCGCCGACAACCGAACCGTGCACGCGCCCTTGCAGTCTTTGTCCCGTTCCGCATCCACCGATCGAGACGCTTCGCCGTCGTCCGAGGACAGCGGCCACGCGCCGCCGCGCCGTCATCCGCTGCGGCGGCTCTGGCAGCGGCTGCCGCAGGATCGGCGCACGCAAATTCTGTCACACGTCAGCCGGCTCCTTGCGCCGTTCCCCGACCGCACTCCGGCCGGCGGATTTCCCATCGCCATCGCCGGCCTGTACTCGACCATGAGCGGCATCGGTGAAGGCGCCCGCCTCGCTTATGACGCACTCGAAGCCGCCGACATGGCGCCCACCGCGTTCGACATCAGCGCCGCCTTCGGCCAAGCCGAGATCGAGGGACCGCCGCGGCGCGCCATCGTTCCAGGATCGGGCGGCACCCTCGTCGTCCATCACAACGCGCCGTTCCTGCCGCACGCATTGTGGGCACTCGGCCGCGCCCGCGTCCGCGGCCGCCGCGTCATCGGCTATTGGGCCTGGGAATTCCCGCGTATTCCGGATTCCTGGCGATTGAGCCTGCCCTATCTGCACGAAGTCTGGGTGCCGAGCGAACTGGCGCGCCAAGCCGTGACCTCGGCGACCGACTTGCCGGTTCACGTCGTGCCGCATCCGCTGCCGCAGCCTTCAGTGACGCCGAACATGCGCGCTCGGCTCGGCCTGCCGGGTGACGCGCTGATCGTGCTCACCGCTTTCCATATGGGTTCGGCCTTCACGCGCAAGAATCCGCTGGCCGCCATTGCCGCGTTCCGCCGCGCCTTCGGCGACGCGCCCGACCGCATCCTGGTCATCAAGCTGATCGACCATGGCGCTTCACCGATCGCCCGCGCAGCGCTCGAACGCGCGATTGCCGGAGCATCGAATATCCGCCTCCTCAATGTAATGCTGCCGCCGGCAGACATGTCCGGCCTGATGGCGGATGTCGACATCGTGCTGTCGATGCACCGCTCCGAAGGTTTTGGCTTGGTGCCGGCGGAAGCGATGCAACTCGGCAAGCCCGTCGTCGCCACCGGCTGGTCGGGCAATATGGATTTCATGAACGAGTGCAATTCGGCGCCGGTGTCCTATCGGCTGGTCCCGGTCGAGGACCCTTACGACGGCGCCTTCCTTGCCGACGGCCAGTGCTGGGCCGACGCCGACGTGGGCAATGCCGCCGAGTGGCTGCGTCGTCTCGCCGCCGATCAGCACTTGCGCGGGCAGCTAGGCGAAACTGCGCGCGCCGACATCGCCCGGCAGCTTTCGCCGGCGACCATTGCGCAACGGATCGCCTCGCTCATCGAAGCGGCAAAGGCGGCGTGACGTGAACCGCGATGCGACCCTCTTATCGCGCGTACCCGGCATGGATCGTCCGCGTCGATGAGCCAGAAACGCCTCGTATCGTATCGCTATGTGGCGCTGCGCGCCTCGACGGCGGCCGGTACTTTGGGCGCGGGACTACTGCAAACATTCGTGTTTGCTCGCGTGCTCGGGGCTGAGCGGTTTTCGCTTTTCATTTTCTTCGCTGCCATCGGGTACACGCTCTATTCGGCCGACGTCGGCATGGTCAAAGTGCTTTTTGTCGATTTACGTCGCCGCTTTTTGCAAAAAGAACCACTGGATCAAGTTGCCGGCCAAGCGACCGCGATTTTTGTATTATATTCTGCGCTTGTGGTCGTCGCAGCCCTGCTCTGCTTTACCGCAATCATTCATTCCAAATACTCGACCCACGACAGCGTCGAACTGACCTTGTTCTTCACTTTCAATGCGATCAATCTGCCGTGGTTCGCTTTGCGTTATTTTAGCATTGCCATCGACGAGTATGTCTATTTTGAAACGCTCGAAGCATTGCGTCGCGGGTTCAATACCGCCGCGTTACTGGCGCTCTTGTTCGGCCTACCCGTGCTTCTCTTCCTGTTGGCAATTAATGTTGGTTGGCTCGTAAATATCTTTTTCGCCGTCGTAAGACTGCGGCAACGCCACACCTTGGTCGGCAAGCTCCGTGGCAGCTTCATTTGTTTCGTCGCCTTTATACGCGGTCACAAACGACAGATCGTGAGCAGTGGACTCTACGCAATCAGCGAGGCATATATCTATAACTTCCCCTATTTCCTCGTGCCGTGGGCCTACGGCCTCGGTCCTCCGACGATCATTCTCGACACGACGTTCAAAATCTATCGAGTCGCCAACCAGTTCTACAGCGCGGCCTGCGATACCTTGGTGCCGCGGCAGACTAGCGCGCTCGCCGAGCGTAATGGCCCGGCCATGGTCCGGGCGACATGGCTCGCCGCCGTTTTATGTACCATCCCAGCGGTATCGCTCAGCAGCATTTTGATCTTCGGCGCCAATAAGATGTTCGCCATCCTTCTCGGCCCGGCGGCCGTTATGCCTTCTGCGACCACCCCCATTATCATCATGTTGCTCTTCGGCAACTTGGCCCAGATGGTATCCCACAGCGTGCTTGTGCACACTGGATTCTTCCGGGACATCGCGCGTATTTCGTTCGGCGTTGCAACGACATTGACCATCGCTGCCGCGCTCGCCGTTTGGACCCACCTCGACATCGTGCAATTCCTAAACGCCTACACCGCGGTATACACCTGCGGCGCAATCGCGACGGTGGGATTAATGATCCGCGGACCAATCCGAGGGGCCCATGCCGTATTACCCGCCATACCCCAAATCACGCCGCGATAGAGTCGTGGACTTGCCCATGCGATCAAAAAAACTCACTTTAGCTCTTTTTTAACCCAACCGACTGCCCGAACTTTAACGCAATCAGGCGTAAATCATCACACCATGCTAGCTATTGATACGATTTCCCCAGCGTCACCGGCTGCGCGAGCGCGCCCCGCCCCGCCGGAAAACAGTGATTTGAGCCTTGTTCAAGTTTTTGCCAAGCTCGGCGTCGAGGCTGATTGCGAGTGGGCCATCGCTAATTACAAGCGGACCGTAGAAGAGTTTCGCAACGTCTTTGGTGCGCGTCGTTTGATCGAAATTGGCGGTGGACGCGATCCCCTGTTCGATTTGGCCGAGACACACGCGCTCGGCATCGACATGACAATTAACGACATCGCGCCTGGAGAGCTTGCCGTCCTGCCGTCAGACTATCATACCGCCTGCTTTGACATTGCCGGCGACGATTCGCGGCTCGTGCCGTTCCGCAATAAATTCGACCTCGCTTTTTCACGCATGGTCTTCGAGCATGTGGCTGACGGGCAACGGGCGTGGGCAAATCTCTACGAACTGCTTGCGCCGGGCGGCGTCGCGCTAATCTACATTCCGACGCTGTATGCACTTCCGTTCATTGCGAACTGGCTTCTGCCGGATAGGCTCGCGGCGCAAATCGTCAAAATGTTGTACAAGAATCGTACCGACGACGAAGATCCAGTTTTTCCGGCGCGATACTCCTGGTGTTTCACCGACGCGCGATTGTCAAAAATGCTTTCCGCGATCGGTTATCGCGAAATCTTCATCCAACCATTTTACGGTCACGGTTATTACAAGCCCGTTCCGATTATCCACAAGGCTCAAGTGTGGTTCGCGGACACGGCGCGTGGCCGAGACTGGCGTCCGTTTACGAGTTTCGCTTACATCGGCGTTCGCAAATAATCCACGGCCACTTGCAGTTCCTTAAGCCTGCATTATCCATTCCCTGCCACTTTGGCGATGAGAGCATCGTCATGCATGCCCCCGTCGCACCGCTCGCGGACAATAGGCGGACCGCCCCAGTACCGCGCCAACGCCTGATCTCGTTTCCATTCCTAGTGCTGCGCGCCGCCACGGCCGGCGGCGCTTTGGCGAGCGGGTTTGTGCAGACCTTCGTCTTTGCGCGCGTGCTCTCGCCGGAGCGTTTCTCCATCTTCATCGTGGTCGGAGCGATCGGCTATACGCTGTGGCTTGCCGAGCTCGGGCTGCCGAGCGTCCTGTTCGTGAACCTGCGCGCCCCGCATCTGGCCGGCCGCCGCGACGAGCAGGCCGCGCACCAGGCCACCGCCGTGATACTGCTTTATGCCGCGATCGCCGTAACGGCCGCCTTACTCTGCTTCATCATTGCCCTGACGCGACCGGCCGCGACATTCGCCACGGCTGCGGAACTGGCGCTTTTTCTTTTGAGCATCGCTCTCAATCTCGCCTGGACCTCGCTGCGCAGCATCAGCATCGCGGTCGATCTTTTCGTCTTCTTCGAAAGCCTCGATTTGGTCCGGCGGACGATCGTGGTCGCGGCCATGCTGGCGGTGCTGGCCGGATTGCCGCTCATCGCCTTCCTGCTCGCCGCCAATGTGCTTTGGGCCATTCTTTTCGCGGGCGCGGCCAGACGCCTGATCGGCCGCGGCGCCCTGTCGCCGCAGTGGCGCGGCGCGCCCCGGCAACTCGTCGCGTTCTTTCGCATCAACCGCCACACCGCCGCGCGTAGCAGCACGAGCGCGGTGAGCGGCGCCTTCATTGCACTGTTCCCCTATTACGTGGTGCCGATGCTGTTCGGCCTCGGCGCCGCACCGATCATCCTGGAAGTGACGTTTCGTATCTTCCGGGGGTCATGCGTCGTCTTTGCCGCGATCTGCGATATCGCGGTGCCGGGACAAACGCGGGCATTTGCGGCGCGCGACGCCAAACGCCTCGTCCACTCGACGCTGGTCGCAGCCGGGCTTTGCTGCGTGCCTGCTGCCATCGCCTGCGCGCTCTTGATATTCGCCGGCGCGCCGCTGTTTGCCTTCCTGCTCCGCGCCGCCGCGGCGGTCCCCTACGCGATCACGCCGATCCTGATCGTCTTGCTGATCGCGGGTGTTTTGCAGACCGTCGCGGAGGTTCTGCTGCAATACACCGGATATTTCCGCCGGCTTGCCTATACCGGCGTTTGCGCCGCGGCGGCGATGATCGTCGCAACAGGCGTCAGCTTTGCCGCCGGTTTCAGCCTCGTCGGATTTCTCGGTGCGTATGCTACGGTCTACGCAACGAGCGCCTTCGCTCTGGCGATTGTCGCGGCTTACGGACCCATCCTCGCTACGATCCGTGCCGACTGAACGGAAGCGGCTTCACAGCAGTCCGCAGCGCAATGCCAGCGCCGCGAGCCAGACCAGCCCGGTCAGGCACAGCGCGCAAAATACCGCCGCCGAGCCGAAATCCTTGATGCGGCGGATATCGCTGTTCAGTTCCGGCGTGACGTGATCGGAAAGCTTTTCGATCCCGGTGTTGAGAAACTCGACAGCGAGAATGATCAGGACGGCGCCGATCATGGCCACGTACCAGGCGACGCTTGGCGCAATCAGCAGGCCCGCCGGCACGGCGATGACAAAAAGCACCGCTTCGTCGCGCAGCGCCGGCTCGGTCTTAAAGCCATCGGCAAGGCCGCGGAGCGAATTCCGGGTGGCGCTGAAAAGTCGCTTCAAGATCGATCCCGGGAATCAGGCCAGCGGAACGACGACCATGGCCACCTTACGTTGCGGATTTACGAATGGCGAGGCGATGTTGCGGCCGCGGTGACCGCTCATTATAGTCGCCCGGTTTCGGAGCGTAGCGCAGCCCGGTTAGCGCACCAGTCTGGGGGACTGGGGGTCCCGAGTTCAAATCTCGGCGCTCCGACCATCCTCCCCGATAAAATCAGGCCAAAACTAACGACGTCGGTCCCGCGGCTGACTACCTGTTAGCAAAATTGTCCCTCTGGAGTTCGTCCGTCATGAGCCAGAGATATAATGCGGGCTCACGCCGGAAATCGCGCAACGTCCGCTAAATTCCTAAGGAGGATGGTTGTACTAGGTAAGCGCCGACGTCGCTCTTTTCGGGCTGCATCAGGTGAGGTCATCGTTGCCATGACCGAATGGCTTTCCAGAATGGGCGCAAAGTACCGCCTGATCTTCAGTGCATCGGCGCTGATAATATTAGCGCTTGCCGCGAACACTTCTGCGGACGAACCTCGCCGGCTAGGGCACGTGTATTGACGACGTCGCCACGTCGCTGTATGCGTTCCCAAGCCAGACCCAGACGTTTGGATCGTCCTGCGACTGTCGTTTATAATAATGGTATGGCGTTTGCGACCACAACACTATGTTGTCAGTCAGATTATCGAGGATAAACTCTCCTTTGTCGGTCTCGACGGTCAGCACCGCGTGACCATCGCCATTTGCCTCGTGCACAATTGTCATCAGTAAAGCCTGTCGCGGCCAGCCGGCCTGCATGAGCAGGCGGCGCTTCAACAGCGCATAACTGTGGCACGCACCCGCGCCGTCGTCGGGATAACGCCACCACTGAATCATGCCGTAATGATCCATGTCGGTCTCTGGCCGGATAGTGTGATTGACCCGATCATTGACCTTTTTCAGGTCGTCCCAGGCATTGACATTAAGAAGGACCTCCCGGGGAGAAAGCGGCTTGGTATTGCACTCGTTCTGGTAGGTCTGACAAAACTGAACCCAACCAATCGGCGGGCCCTGTGTGCGCTCGCCGACGGGCGCATAGAGTTCTCCGGCCGTCGCGACACCGGTTGGCAGGTATGCCCATAGGCAGGCTAACGCTACAGCAAATACAGCGCGACGCCCGGCGACCGATCTACAAAACAACTGAACCATGAACGACCCCTACCCATTTTATTGGGGTCATTTCTCGCACGGTATTTTTGTTTTGCCGCTAAATCGCAACAGCAAGTTTGAAGACACCAAGCCTCAAATGAGAGAAGCATTCTAAGAACAATTGCTTCAATTTCCAGGCAAATAGTAAGCACTATGGCAACCGTCTGCGATCGAAGCAGCATCGCGCCTCCGCTCCATGTACGGTTAACGCGCCCCTGTTCGTTGCGTGTAAACACTAATACTCGCTAAGGTTTGACTGAGATTGTATTGTTTGCTTCATGCATCTGCATCGGCGGAGTGCAGCGCATGGCCATTGGCGGCGTAAATTCCAATCCCCGCTATCGCAGCCTGGACGGCTACCGCTTCATCGCAGCAAGCCTCGTCGTGCTGCTGCATTTTCACGGCGAGTTCGGCCTGCATCTGGGCGCGGCGACGCCGGTCGTCACCAGCCTCGAAGTCATGGTCGACTTTTTCTTTGTTCTGAGCGGCTTCGTCATCGCCGTCACTTACGGCAAGGCGATGGCCAATAGCGGCGACTACGGCCGCTTCCTGCAGCGGCGCGTGGCCCGGCTATTTCCGCTTCACCTCGCGGTTCTCTCGGTCTTTATCGGCCTCGCTTTCGCCAACAGGTTCGGCTGGCTGACGGCAAATCACGCCGACGTGCTCGGCTTCGCCGCATTGCCCGCCAATATTCTCATGCTGCACGCATGGGGAACGACCGATCATCTGTCGTTCAATGCCGGCTCATGGTCGATCAGCGCCGAGTGGCTGTCATACCTGTTGTTTCCAGTCCTGCTGGTGTTGTCGCGGCGCTGGTCTCTCGCCACCAATCTTGCCGTAGCGGCCGGCGCGATCGGCCTACTCGCGCTTTGGCGCGACGCCACCGGCATGCGCGCCTGGTATGAGGCGACTTACGACTATGGCGCGCTGCGTGCACTGCCGACGTTCTTTCTCGGCGTCGTGCTCGCCGGACTGTTTGAAGTGCTGCCCGGTTCACTGCGCTGCCCGTGGCTGCTCGTGCATCTGATATTTCTGTCGGCGGTGGCCAGCCTGTTCTTCCCGCTGCGCATCGTGACGATTGGCTTGCTGGCGCTCGTCGTGTTGCTTGCCGCGGTCGCGGAGCGCGGCAACACGCCCTCGCTGGTGACGTCGCGCTTGTTCGGCCGGCTGGGCGACGCGTCCTATGCCATCTACATGATCCATGGCATCCCCGCGATACCGGTGGTGTTCGTGCTGCGCAAATTCGGCGCGCTCGGCAGTCCGGCGGCGGCGGGCGCGGCTATCGCGACTTACCTCGCCGTTCTGCTCGCAGCGTGTTTCATCTACGTCTATTTTGAAACGCCGACGCGGCGCTGGATCGGCAGTCTCGGCGCGCACGAAACCGCCGCCGGACCGGTATTCACTCTGCAAGCCGCGCTATAAATCCTTCGCGGCGGCGAGCCGGCGCGGCCGAGGACGCGGGCATTCGTCAAGGC
>JBARER010000242.1:0-28149 GCA_049796395.1 Xanthobacteraceae bacterium | reverse complement strand
TATTTGCGATGCCACGTTCGGCATCATCTATCGCCGGGAGAGCGGCGGGCTGCAGGTCGCGGCTACTTTGAACGTGCCGCCGGCATTTGCCGAAGCGCGCCGCGCGGCGCCCCCCACGCATAATTCGAAGACCCTGACCGGCCGCATGCTGGCGACCAAGGCGGTTGTGCATATCGCCGATGGCAGGACGCTGGAGACCTACACCAAGGACCGGGATCCCGGCGCGGTCGCCGCCGTGGAACTCGGCGGCGTCCGCACCGTGCTCGCGGCACCGTTACTGCGGGACAATGAGCTGATCGGCTCGTTCGCTCTGTTCCGCCAGGTAGTCCGTCCGTTTACCGACAAGCAAATTGCATTGCTTGAGAGCTTCGCCGCCCAAGCCGTCATCGCCATCGAGAACGCGCGGCTGCTCAATGAATTGCGCCGGCGCACCGACGATCTCTCCGAGTCGCTGGAGCAGCAGACCGCGGCCGCCGAGGTGCTGCGTGTCATCAGTGCTTCGCCCGGCGATCTAAAACCTGTGTTCCAGGCCATGCTGGAAAACGCGATACGAATTTGCGATGCAAAATTCGGCACGATGTTCCGGCACGATAACGGGTCCTTCGAGCCGGTCGCAATGTTTGAGGCGCCAGCCGCACTCGTCGATTTCCACCGTCAGCGGGGTTCATTTCGAACGACCGCCGGAACCGGCCTCGATCGCGCGCTGCGGACAAAAGACGTCGTCCACATTGCCGACGAGGCCGCTGAACCGACCCCGAGTATTTCGGCCAGACTGGCAGGCGCGCGCTCGATTGTCGTCGTGCCGATGCTCAAAGACGATGAAGTGATCGGCGTCATCAGCGTCTACCGCGACGAAGTTCGGCCATTTACCGACAAGCAAATCACGTTGGTCCAGAACTTCGCCGCCCAAGCCGTCATCGCCATCGAGAATGCGCGGCTGCTGTCTGAATTACGCGAATCGCTCGAGCAGCAGACTGCGACGGCAGACGTGCTTCACGTCATCAGCTCGTCACCGGGCGAGTTGAAGCCGGTTTTTCACTCCATACTGAACAACGCAACGCGAATTTGCCAGGCCGAGTTCGGCAGCCTTTTCCTGCGCGAAGGCGAAGCCTTGCGGGTGGCTGCGCATTATGGGTCGCTGACCAAAGCCTGGGACGACCAGTGGCAGGTCGGGACACTGCTGCAGCGCGATCCCGAGCTCCAGGCATTTCAAACGCTTTCAATGCGGCAGCCGATACAGGTCGCCGATCTCAGCAAGGCGGCTTCCTATCTTGCGCGCAATCCCAAGGCGGTTAACTCCGTCGAAGTCGGCGGCATCCGTACGATGGTCACCGTGCCGATGCTCAAAGACGGCGAGACGATCGGTGTCATCACTATTTTTCGGACCGACGTGCGTGAATTCACCGACAAGCAGATCGGGCTGGTGACGAATTTCGCCGCCCAGGCCGTCATCGCCATCGAGAATGCGCGGCTGCTCAACGAGTTGCGGCAATCGTTGGAGCAGCAAACGGCGACAGCCGACGTGCTCGGCGTGATCAACGCGTCCCGTGGCGACCTCCAGCCGGTGTTCGAGGCGATGGTGGAAAAGGCGCGGCGACTATGTGACGCGGATTCAGGGCATCTCGCACTTCCGGTTGGCGACGATTATCGCAGCATCGCCGTTTCGGCGATGTCGAGCGAGATGGAAGCGGTGATTCAGTCGATGTCCTACGCGCCGGGCCGCGGCACGGCCGTCGGCCGCGCGCTGACTGAACGCCGTCCGGTCCAGATATCGGACATTGGCGCCGACAAGGAACATACCGGCCGGCTAGCCGCGGAGAAAGGCTTCATCAGGACGATCTTGGGAGTTCCCCTGCTGCGGCAGGGCGAGGCCATCGGCGCCTTCGGGCTTTCGCGCCGGCGGGTCGAGCCGTTCAGCGCGCGCCAGATCGAGCTAGTGCAGAACTTCGCCGCGCAAGCCGTCATCGCCATCGAGAACACGCGGCTGCTCAACGAGTTGCATCGGCGCACGGCCGACTTGTCGGAAGCGCTCGACCAGCAGACCGCCACCAGCGAGGTGCTCAAGATCATCTCCACATCGCCCGGCGAGCTGCAGGTTGTTTTCCAGGCGACGATCGACAATGCAACGCGGCTTTGCGGCGCCAAATTCGGCGCGCTGTCGCTCCGCGACGGAGAAAACTTTCGCAGCATAGCCATGCATGGCGTGCGGCCCTCCTACATTGAGGAGCGGCAACGCGATCCTATCATCCGTCCCACGCCGGGACATAATTTGGAGCGGCTTCTGCGCACCCGGGCCGTGGTCCACATTCCCGATTTGGCATCCGACGTGGCAGCGGCGCAGATGCTGTTCGAACGCGCCGGCGCTCGCGCGCTGCTCAACGTGCCACTGCTGAAGGGCGGCGACATTATCGGCTCCATCATGATCTATCGCGAGGAGCCGGGCGCCTTCACGGACAAGCAGATCGAATTGGTGACGAATTTCGCCGCCCAGGCGGTGATCGCCATCGAGAATGCCCGCCTGCTCAACGAGCTGCGGCAGCGGACCGATGACCTGTCAAAATCACTGGACGATTTGCGCATGGCGCAGGACCGGCTGGTGCAGACGCAAAAGCTCGCCGAGCTCGGCCAGCTCACCGCCGGCATTGCCCACGAGATCAAGAACCCGCTCAACTTCGTCAATAATTTTTCAGCTCTGTCGGTCGAACTCATTGACGAATTGCAGGAAGCGCTTGGACGCGTGTCCGCCGACGACAAGACCCGCGGCGAAATCGCCGAACTGGCGGATACCTTGCGGGGAAATCTCGACAAGATCGGCCACCACGGCAAGCGTGCCGATTCGATCGTCAAGAACATGCTGCAACATTCGCGCGAGGGCTCGGGCGACCGCCGGCCGGTCAATGTCAACGCCGTGGTCGAGGAAAGCCTCAATCTCGCCTATCACGGCGCGCGCGCGGAGCAGCAGGGCTTCACCGTCACGCTGGAGCGCTCGTTCGATCCGGCGGCCGGCGAAGCCAACATCTTTCCGCAAGAGATCACGCGGGTCCTGCTCAATCTCATTGGCAATGGATTTTATGCCGCGGCCAAGCGTCAGGCGGAAAATAAAGGCCACGAAGCGGTGCTGACGGCCTCGACCAAAAACCTCGGCGACAAGGTGGAGATCAGGATCCGCGATAATGGCACCGGCATTCCGCCCGGGGTGAAGGAGAAAATCTTCAATCCCTTCTTCACCACCAAGCCGGCCGGCGAAGGCACCGGGCTTGGGCTGTCGATCAGCCACGACATCATCGTCAAGCAGCATTCCGGCGCGATCGAGGTCGACAGCGAACCGGGCCAATTCACCGAAATCAGAATCGTGCTGCCGCGCGCGCCAGCCTGACGCGTCTTCGCTGCGAATCGCGCCGTGCCGCGCGTCTGCGGCGATCACAAAACCTTGGCTTGCACGTAAATGACGCCGCGATCGAGCATTCCCAATGCGCGCGCGGCACCGATCGATAGATCGAGGACGCGGTGCCGGCCGAAGGGGCCGCGATCGTTGATCGTCACGATGACGCTGCGGCCGGTCTTCGGGTCGGTCACGCGAACACGGGTCCCGAACGGCAAGGTCCGGTGCGCAGCGGTGAGGCCGTGGCCACGGCCGGCGTAATAGGCGCACAGCCCCGAGAAACCCTGCGGTTTCGCCTGCGCGGCGGCCGGACGGACCGGCATGGCGGCGAACAGCCCGGCCAGCAGCACGGCGACAACGACCGTGCCAGCGCGCCGCACGGGCAACGACAGCAACAATGGCCCGCACAATGAAGTGGGTTGGGAAGGCATTTTCCGGATCATGCTCTAGCTTTTCACCATTCCCGCAACCTGCGCAACCTTCGTCCAGCGCGCGATTTCGCTTTTCACCAGCGCCGCGAACTTGTCTGGCCCGGCATCGAGCGGGTCGTCGCCCTGCTTGCGCAGCAGTTCGATAGCGGCCGGCGTCTGCATCGCCTGCCGCGCCGCGGCGGCGAGCTTGTCGACGATTGGGCGCGGCGTGCCGGTGGGCACGAACAAGCCGAACCACAGGCTGGTATTGACGCCGGGCAGTCCGGCTTCCGTCATTGTCGGCACGTCCGGCAACGCGCCGGCGCGCTTGTCCGTCGTCGTCGCCAGCGCCTTAAGCTTGCCGGCCGCGATCAGACCGACGACGGTCGAGACCGGCGAGAAGGTCATCAGCGTGCGCCCGGCGACGACGTCCTCGACCGCCTGCGGGCTGCCCTGATACGGCACTTGCGTCAGCTTGATGTCAGCCTGTTGCGCGAACAGTTCGCTGGCAAAATGCGGCATGCTGCCGATGACGTTTGAATCGAGCGCCCGCTCCGGCTTCGCCTTGCAAAGCGCAATGAGTTCCTTGACGCTGTCTATTTTGCTCGACGGATTGACGACCAGAATGATCGGTGCGTCTTGGATGAGCGCAATGGGCTCGAAGTCGCGCACCAGATCGAGCGCCGCATTGGGATTGATGATCTGATTGGTGATGATGGACAAGGTGCCGAGAAACACCGTGTAACCGTCCTTGGCCGCGTGGGCCACGTATTCGGCGGCGATGCTCGATCCGGCGCCCGGCTTGTTGTCGACCACGAGTTGCTGGCCGAGGATCGGGCCGGCGGCCTGGCTCAGCACGCGGCCGACGACATCGGCCGCCGCGCCCGGCGTGAAGCCGACGATGATGTGGACCGGCCGCGACGGATAGACGTCATGCGCGGCGGCGTTGCGAGCCAATGGCGGCAGAAGGGCGGCGGCGGCGGCGGCGGCGGCCCCATGCAAAAATTTGCGGCGCGGAAGGTTCACGGCGTTGCTCCCCAAGCAGAGGTGCCGCCGAACGCAACGCGTCCGTGGCACGATCGATTTGCTTTTTGGACTGCTCGCCCGCCGCAGGCACAGTCGCCGCCGTTAGTTCTCGCGGAACGCCGGCACGTCCCGCAGGCGGCTCTGGCATGGAACTATAACAGCCGCCGCCGTCCGTGAAAGAGGCGCGATGTCTTACGCGAAGCAAACGTCGGCGCCAAACCGCGCGCCAGAACTCACCCCCGCCCCGGCTTCCAGCCATAAAGACGCGCGGCCGTTCCGCCCATGAGTTTCGCCTTGTCGCTGTCGGAAATGCGTTTGGTGGCGCGAAACGCATCGACGCCCTGATCGTAAGTGAGGAATTTCACCGCTCGCGTCCAGTCGGTGCCCCACAGGCAACGGTCGACGCCGAACGCGTCGATCATGCGGCACACCGGATCCCAGATGTCGTTATAGGGAAACGGCTCAAGCGACAGCGTGCAGGCGCCGGTGATCTTGATGGCGACGTGCGGCAATTCGGCGAGCGTCAGCACTTTCGGCAATTCGGCCCACGGCTCTGCCGGCTTTGGCGGCACATGCGGCTGCACCAGGCCGAGATGATCGACGATGATCTGCGTGTTTGGATGACGGCGGATCAATGCGATGCCCTGGTCGAGCCGCCCGGCGATATGCAGATTGACCGGCAGCGACCAACGCGCGGCCTCGGCGAGGACGCGATTAAGTCCCGGATCGGCGGCGTCGGTGGCAAGGCCGCTGCGCACCAGCAGCATGCGCACGGCAACGGCGCCGGGCGTGTGCTTCCATTCGGAGATCACGTCGGCGACGGTGGGATTAGCCGGATCGACCGGGCGCACCAGCGCGAAGCGATCGGGATAGCGGTTGCGCACCGCAACGGCGTAGCTCGCGTCGTAGCGGTACATCGTGAACGCCGACACCAGAATGGCGCCGTCAACGCCAGCGGCATCGAGAATCGCGACCGTCTGTTCGCCGGTCGCTTCCGGCGGACCGGTCAACGCCTTGTGCCACGGCCGCTCTGGGCGGTCGCGTTCATAGGCGTGAAGCTGCGCATCGATGATCGGCATGGTCGACTCCCTGTTTGAGTTGGCGCGTGGCGCGTCGGACAATGAGTGGCCAGTCGTTTTCCTACCAAAACGCAGCACTAGCCGATCAGTCTTGCCAGCACGGAATTGAATTCCGTGGATACGTGTAAATTGGGCAGGTGCCCTGCCCCCTCCAGCAGAACACATCCGATCTTTGGATGCCGCGCGCTAAGCGCCTGGAACTCGTCGCCGATCGTGCCATCATCGCCGCCGGCCAACAGGTGCATCGGCATCGGCAGTTCGGCGATGCGGTCCTCAAGCTGATAGCTCGCCATCCCCAGCGCATAGGCGGCGAAATCCGCGGCCTTCGTATTGGCGATCATATCGGTGACAAGTTCTCGCACGTCGACCGGCAGCGGCAATCGGGCGTTGCCGAACCATTTTTGCAGCGTCAGTTCGACGAGGGCTGCCGTGCCGTCTCGCCGCGCGCGCTGCGCTCGCCGCTCGAGGTCGGCTGCGGAGCCTTGCGTCGAACGCAGCCGCGAATTGCAAACGACCAGGCCGGCAAATCTGTCGGGGCTTTGCAGCGCGGCGGCGACGCCGGCCACTGCGCCCATCGAAACGCCGACATGATGAACGCGTCCGGCGCCGAGCGCGTCGATCAAACCCAAGAGATCGCTCGCAAGTATATTCACGTCGCACAGCGGATCGACGGACGGCGCCGACCCGCCATGGCCGCGGAAATCGTAGCGAAGGATGCGCCATCGATCGGCGAGCGCCGCAACCTGCCTATCCCAAAGGCGCAAGTCCGTCGCGAGCGAGTTGCTCAATACCAGCCAAGGCGCGCCGGCCGGCCCGTCCAGAGCGATGCGCAATTGCTGGCCGCGCACCGTGATGCTTCGCTCCTCGCGCATAACTATTGGAGTTTCACGCCCAGATCCGGCAGCGCATGTTGCCAATAGCTAGCCTCGCCGGCCAGCTGTTGTGCCATCTGTTCGGGCGAATTGCACACCGCCAAATCCCCGAGCCGATCCAGAGCTGCCTTGATCTTTGGCGTATTGAGCGCCGTGCATATGGCGTTGCGCAAACGATCGACTATCGGTTTTGGCGTTCCGGCCGGAGCGGCCATTCCCCACCAGTTGGTGGCGTTGATTCCGGTGATGCCGGCCTCGGCAAATGTCGGCGTATCAGGCAACGCATCCAGCCGGCTGGGATTGTAGACCGCAAGCGCGCGCAAGGCACCCTGCTTGACTTGCGCCACGCCGACGCCCGCCAAATAAAACTGCACGTCGTTGGCAAGCAACGCGGCCACCACCTGCGAGGCGCCGTGATACGGCACGTGGGTCATACCCAGGTCATATTTTTTATTGAGGCCGCCGCCGACAAGTGTGGCGTCGTTCCAATTCCGGGCGAGCCGTAATTCAACTTGCCCTGATTGGCCCGCGCATAGCTTACGAATTCCGCAAAGCTCTTTGCCGGCACTTGCGCATTAACAAACATGACGGAGGGCACATTGACGAGCGTCGTGACCGGTTGAAAATCCTTGATCGGATCGAAGCCCAGGTCCTTGTAAAGAAATTGATTGATGACGAGATTGTTGGTGGCTGCGAGCAACAGCGTGTAGCCGTCCGGCGCGGCCTGTTCGACGTCGCGCGTTCCGATATTTCCACCTGCTCCCGTTCGGTTCTCCACAACGAAGGGCTGCCCGAGCGCCGCTTGCAGCGGATCGGCTACAAGCCGCGCGACGACATCGCCCATCGAGCCGGCCGTGTAAGGCACGATGATACGCACGGGTCGCTCCGGCCACTCGGCATGGGTCGCTGTCGCCGAGAGCAGCGCGGCGATCAGTCCGGCAATCGAGAAAACCGCGGCCCGCATGTCTTGCATTCTCCATATTGCCCGCACGTGCAGGCTGTAGTCGCGGCGTGGCGTAAATTGACAATAGCATCACGACGATTGACGCAACATGATAATGTCGTTTGCATGCGTGCAAACGCCGCAGGAATCGCGCGCAACTGGCGCATGACAATGTTGGAGCGTCTCCGCGCATTCGATTTTCCAAGAGGCAATAAATGCACATAACGATGCTTGGCACCGGGGCCGCGCTTCCCGATCCGGACCGTCGCCATACCGCAATTCTGCTCACGCTCGACAATGGCCGCCGCGTCCTGCTCGACTGCGGTCACGGCGCGACCACAAACATGGTCCGCGCCAACGTCAATCCGGCCGACGTCCCTCTGGTTGTGCTCACCCACCTGCACCACGATCATATTTCGGATTTGCCGTTCTTCCTGCTCGAAGGCTGGATGCTAAACCGCATCGGCAGCCCAACCGTAATCGGTCCAAGCGGCACCGCGAGCTTCGTCAAATGCCTGTTGGAAGGCGGCGCTTTCGACGTCGACATCCGCGCCCGGGCCAAATACCCGGCACGCAAAGCCAATATTGAAGCGATCAGGCCGGTCGTGCGCGAGTATGATGGTGGGCTTATATACGACGACGACGATCTGCGGATCACGGCCTTCGAGGTCGATCATATACCGGTCGAAATCTCACGTTGCTATGGCTTGCGGATCGAAGCCGAGAACAAGGTCGTCGCCTTCAGCGGCGACACCAAGCCCTGCCCGAACATCCACGATCTTGCCGCCGGCGCCGATCTTCTCATCCATGAATGCACATTCCCCGAGGCGATGATTCAGCACCGCATCAAATCCGGCGTCGGCACGGCGGCCCATACCAGCCCGACCGAGCTTGGACAGATAGCCCAGCGTGCAGGCGCGAAATCGCTGGTCGCCACGCATTTCGGGCATTTCGATTCGCTCAGTCCGGTGCTCAAGCGAGCCGCCGCCAACCATCTTGCGGTGGATCAAATGGGCCCCGAACAGCTCGACGCGATGGCGCGTGACATCCGGGCGCACTACAGCGGCACACTTCGGCTGGCGCACGATCTTATGCGCATCGATCTCTAGCGCCTCACGAACTCACGCGCGCCGCGGTGCGGGTCGGGCAGTCCGATCTGTCATGGTCTATGGCGATAAAATTTCTTGCAGCACCGCCATCAGCGCTTGCGGCGCCGTCACATTCGGGCTGTGGCTGGCATCGAGTTCGTAGACCGGCCAGCCGTCGGCTTTTGCCCGCGCCGCGAACAGGCCGAACGGGCCCCGCTCGGCGTAACGCATGCACTGAATATAGCTGCGCGGCATGGTCAGCTTAGTGTGCAAACGAAGCGGCTGCTCGAAGCACTTGACCGATTGCGGCAGGCGGAATTCGGCGACCCACGCGGCGTCTTCAGCCGACGTATCGGGCGGGACGGGATTGGGAGCGATCCGCCAGCCGTCGCCGGCATGAAGCGCTTCCATCCGCCGGCGCCGTTCGGCCTCCGGCCAAAAGTCGGCGAGAGACTCGCCGTCATCCGGAACAAAGGCGTCGAGATAAACGAGTTGCGCAATTCGCTCGCTGGCGCGGCCGGCGACACCGGTCGCGACCATGCCGCCATAGCTATGACCGATCAGCACGACATCGCGCAGGTCCTCGAACGTCAGCACGCCAAGCACGTCCCCAATATGCGTTTCGAGGTCGTTGTCGGGGCTGGCGAGATGCGCGCGCTCGCCCAAGCCCGTGTAAGTCGGCACGAAGAACGCGTGCCCGGCCGCCGCCATAAGCGGCCGCATCTTCTTCCAGGCCCAAGCCGCCGACCAGGCGCCGTGGGCGAGAACGATGGTGGCCATGCGCGATCAGCCCGGCTTCTTACCCCAGAAAATCTCGATGCCCTTCCAGTAGAACGAATGCGCTTCCGCAACGACACCGCAAAAAGCCTCGTGCAATTGCTCCAGGCTGTAATACGGAATTTTTTCGATCGCCCAGCCCATGCGCGAGAATATCTTGTCCACCCAGGCTTCGATATGCACGTCGGCGCTGGCCGCAGTCATGATGTTCGGGCCGAGCATGATTTCAGCGAGCACGATGCCGCCGCCGGGTTTTAGCACGCGGGTGAGTTCGCGTGCGGACTCGTGCCAGTCGTCGGTATGCTGGATGGATTGCAGGATGGCCACCGCATCGTAATGATTGTCCGGCGTGTCCTTCGTATAAGTCCATTGCCAGGTGGCAAGCTGGCCGCCGCGGCCGACGACGCCGTCGATATAAGCGCGGCGTGCAAAGTCGGTGATGTCGACGATGTCGATCTTGCCTTTGCCGTTCATGCGGGCCTGCATGTCGCTGTCGAAGCCGCAGACCTGTACGCACTCGCCGATGATCAGAACCTTGTCGCCGGGTTTGAGCGCGAGCTTGTCGTAGATCATCTCGCGGATGACGGACGCTTTCTCGCGCCACATATAGGGCAGCGTGCCGAACAGGATGGCGCGGCCCCAGCGCGCCTGCTCCGCAGGATCGAGTACGACATCGCCGACGATCGCGGTTTCCGCGGGGCCCATGTAGTCCCAGGGGGATTTCGGTTGTTCCATTCGCTCCAATCCTGCTGGCGGCTTCGTTCCACCGGTGCGCACTGGCTGCGCCGTTTACGCCGCGCCCAAATAGCGGATCGGCCGGCCCGGCGCGATGGCTTGCGCCGCGGCGATGATGGCATTGGCGTCGATGCCGTAGTGCCGGTAAAGCTCGGCGATCGAGCCGGTCTGGCCGAAATGCTCGACCCCGAGCGGGCGCACACGATGGCCGGCTACCGCACCGAGCCAAGCGAGCGTCGCCGGGTGGCCGTCGAGCACGCTGACGATGCCGCAGTGGCGCGGCAAGCCTGCGAACAGCCGCTCGATATGAGAGCGGGCGTGAACCAGACCGCGCTCGCGTGCGCGGCACGCCGCAGTCCAGCCGGCATTGAGCCGGTCGGCCGAGGTGATCGCCAACAGGCCGGTGTCGCGGCGGTCCTCCGCCATCAGGCCGACCGCGTTGATCGCCTCCGGCGCGATCGCACCGGTATAGGCCACCACCACCTGACAGTTCGGTCCCGGCTCGCGTAGCCAATAAGCGCCGTCGACGATGGCGTGGCGGAGCCGCGGCGTCATTTCGCGGGTAATCTGCTCGACCGGCCGCGTCGACAGCCGCAAATAGACCGAGCCGCCGGTCTCATCGCGCAGCCAGTTGCGCTCCGGCTCGCCGTCTTTCTCTTGCTCGCCGCCGCGCTGAATGTAATCGAGCGCAAAGGCAAGAATGACGGCGAGTTCGTCAACGAAGGCCGGCTCGAAGGCGGCGAGTCCATCCTGCGCCATGCCGATCAGGGGCTCGGCGATCGACTGGTGCGCGCCGCCTTCCGGCGACAGCGTAATTCCCGACGGCGTCGCCACCAGAATAAAGCGCGCATCCTGGTAGCAGGCGTAATTGAGCGCATCGAGGCCGCGGGCAATGAACGGATCGTACAAAGTGCCGATCGGCAGCAACCGCTCGCCGTTGATGGCGTGCGACAGGCCGAGCGCTGAAAGCGCAATGAAGAGATTGTTCTCGGCGATGCCAAGCTCGATATGCTGGCCCTTCGGCGAAAATTCCCAATTGAAGGTCGATGGGATGCGCTCGCTCTTGAACGTGTCGGCAAGACTCTCGCGCGCGAACAGCCCGCGGCGGTTGACCCAAGGGCCAAGATTGGTCGAAACGGTGACGTCGGGCGACGTGGTGACGATGCGCGAGGCCAGCGGCGATTTTTCCCGCGCGATCTCGTTCAAAAGCCCGCCGAAGCCGGTCTGCGTCGAGATTTCCGGCGCGATGGTGACCGCAAGCGTTTCCGGCACCGCAATGCGCGGAGCTTTCAGCACGCGATCTTTGGCTTGCGCGAACGGCACGCTGTCGAGGAAGGCTTGAATGGCTTCGGCCGGCTCCTTCAAACCCTCGAAGTGGTCCCATTCATGGCCGGGACGGATGTCCATCGCTTCCCGGAACGTCTCCATCTGCGACGGCGTCATCAGCCCGGCGTGGTTGTCCTTGTGGCCGGCGAACGGCAGACCGTATCCCTTGATGGTATAGGCGATGAAGCAGACCGGCCGGTCGTGATCGATATGATCGAAAGCGTCGATGATCGCCGCAAGATCGTGGCCGCCGAGATTGTTCATCAGGCGGGCGAGTTCGTCGTCGCTGCGACTCTCGATCAGCCGGGTCACCGCGCCCTGATCGCCGATCTCGTCGAGCAGACGCTTGCGCCACGCCGCGCCGCCCTGGAACACCAGCGCCGAATAAAGCTGGTTCGGGCAGTTGTCGATCCAGCGCCGCAACACTTCGCCGCCCGGCTCGGCGAAGGCCGACTGCTGCAGCGAGCCGTATTTGAGGACGACGACCTCCCAGCCGAAATTGCGGAACAGATTCTCGTACCGCTCCCACAACCCTTCGCGCACCACGGCGTCGAGGCTCTGCCGGTTGTAATCGACGATCCACCAGCAATTACGCAGGCCTTGCTTCCAGCCTTCGAGGATGGCTTCGAAAATATTGCCCTCGTCGAGCTCGGCATCGCCGAGAAGCGCGATCATGCGGCCTTCCGGGCGCGGCTCGCCGTCAATGACCTGCCCCCAGCCGTGCGCGCGCACGTAATCCTGCACCAGCGACGAGAATAACGTCTGCGCCACGCCCAGGCCCACCGAGCCTGTGGAGAAGTCGACGTCGTCGGTGTCCTTGGTGCGCGACGGATAGGATTGCGCGCCCTTGTAGCCGCGGAAGCGCTCGAGCTTGTCGCGGGTCTGGCGGCCGAGCAAATATTGGATGGCGTGGAAATTCGGTGCCGCATGCGGTTTTACCGCGACCCGGTCGGCCGGCCGTAGCGTGTGGAAATAAAGCGCGGTCATCACCGTCGCCAGCGAGGCGGAGGATGCCTGATGGCCGCCGACCTTCACGCCGTCGCCGGTCTGGCGCAGATGATTGGCGTGATGGATCGTCCAAGTCGCAAGCCAGAGCACCTTGCGCTGGAGCTCGGCGAGGAGGGTAAGGTCGGAAGACTTTTGCAGACTCGTATCGGTCATAAGATTGTGGATTATCACGGATGACGTAGCCTGGTCATCCACCCTCCCATCAAGCGGAGGAAAGCATCCGCAGGCCCCCGAACTGCCTCGGCCTACTCAGAGTCGGCTGCGCAAACGCCATTACTCGGCGCGGACACGGTTTTCGATCACTCCGACTTCCTCGATCTCGCACCGTACGACGTCGCCCGGCTGAAGGAACTGCGGCGGCTTCATGAAGAAAGCGACGCCCGCCGGCGAGCCGGTGGCGATAACGTCACCCGGATAAAGCGTCATCGACCGGCTCGCATAGGAAATGAGCTCTTCAATGGAGAAATAAAGATCTGCCGTGTCGCTGTCCTGCCGAACCACACCATTCACTGTCGTCTTCATTTTCAGGGGCCTGCCCCATGTGAACTCGTCGACGGTCACCAGCGCCGGCCCCGTCGGGCAAAACGTGTCGAAGCTCTTGCCGATATAGTGGACCCGGAAGAACGCGTTCTTTTCATGCTCGGCGAGCTGGATGTCGCGGGCCGACACCTCATTGGTCACCATGAAGCCCGCTACGTGATTTTTGACTTCCTTTTCGCCAATGCGTCGCGCTTTGCGTCCGATGACGACGCCCAGTTCGACCTCATAGTCGAGCTTCTTGGTCTCCGGCGGGAGAACAATGTCATCGCGGGGCCCGCATAGGCTCGACGTCGCCTTCGCCAGGATCATCGGCTCGCGCGGCGCGACCGTCTCGCCGAGTACGGCACCGGCCTCCGCAATATGCGATTTGGTGTTCGCGCCGGCGATAATGAGTGACCGCGGCACCGGCACCGGGCTGCCCAGGCGAACCGTGGCGGCTTCGACGGCCACCAGTTGGCCGAGCGCTGCGCCGGCGCGATCCAACAGCGAACGCCAAGACGGCTGTTCCAGAAACAGACGCATGTCGCTCACCGGCGACCCGGCGCCCGACAGGCGCATGGCATTTTCCAGATCAACGATAACGTCGTCCATCAGAATGCCGGCGCGTTCGACGCCAAACGCGCCATAACTGACCAATCGCATATTCACAGGCTCCTTCGGTTCGGTCGCCGGCCAACTGCGCGAGCGCGCAATTCAGTTCAGCGTGATGCCGGCTGCGGTGATCACGTTGCGCCATTTGGCGGTTTCGCTTTTAATGTAGGCGGCGAACTCATCCGGGCTGCTCGGGGCCGGTATGACGCTGATTGCCGCGAGCCGGCTCTCGACATCCGGCGAGGTGAGCGCCTTCCGGCAAGCCGCATTCAGCTTCGCGATAATTTCTTGGGGCGTGCCCGCTGGCACGGCGAGACCATTCCATGCCCAGGCCTCGAAGCCGGGAACGCCGACCTCACTGATCGTCGGCAGCTTCGGCATTGCCGGAATGCGGTTCGCGGCCGCAACCCCCAGCGCCCTCAGTTGGCCTGATCGGATGTAGCTGAGGCCCGTCGCGGCGTCGACGAACAGCAAGGAGACCCGACCGCCGAGCAGATCGTTCAGTGCATCCGCGCCGCCTTTATATGGAATCGCGGCGATATCGATTCCGACGCGGCGCTTGAAGAGCTCCATGGCAAGATGAATCGGACTGCCAGGACCAGGCGCGCCGTAATTGATCTTGCCGGGATTTTTTTTCGCCGCCGCGATCAACCCTTCGACCGAGTCCACATCGAGAACCCTGGGATTGGTTACGAGTATTAGCGGAACGCGCCCGGTAAGGCTGACCGCCGAAAAATCCTTCATCGGATCGTAAGTGAGGTTTTTGTAAAGCGTGGGGTTCAGCGCGTAAGTGCCGGTATCTCCCATCAGCATCGTGTAGCCGTCGGGGGCACTCCGGGCGACGAAATTTGCCCCGATCATCGTCCCTGCGCCGGGACGGTTGTCGACGATAATCTGCTGACCCAATTCTTCCGACATCTTTTCCGTAATGATCCGCGCGACGACGTCGGTAGCCCCGCCCGCCGGATAAGGCACTATGAGGCGGATCGGACGAATCGGATAAGCCTGCTCGCTTCGCGCCACGGGAGCGGCAGCCAAAAGCGCGAAGGCAACAAGAAGAATGCCGGTTAATGCGCGCATGGAACGTGTTTCCTCTCTAGGGCGATTATTTGCACGAAGCCCTTTTGGCCGAGTGCGTCACCCCGGCTCGTTTCCATTGCAACGGCATTGAGAGCCTTTTATCAACGGACATTGCATTCAATGTCCGCCAGGCGGACATGTCGGAGTTGGGCGGCCATGACAGTTAGACGCACGCGACGCCCTCCCCCGTTACGAGGCGTCGCCCGAACCCTCTCGGTCGTCCGCGCCCTCAACGAGCATAACGGCGCGCGCGTGACGGACTTGGCTTCTTTGACGGGAATTTCCCGGCCCTCACTTTACAGAATTCTCGAAGGGCTTTGCGCGCTTGGGTATCTGCGGCGCCGTCCGGACGAGGACCGATACGAACTGACCATCATGGTGCGCACTTTGAGCGATGGGTTCAACGATGAGTCATGGGTGCGCGGGATTGCGCAACCGATCATGGAAGTTCTGCAGCGCAAGATCATCTGGCCGACTGACATCGCGACATTCTTCGCGAATGCAATGTTTCTGCGCGCAACGACTCGCCGTCATAGTCCGCTGACGATCGACACCGCGACGGCGGGATTGCGGCTGCCGATATTGCAGACGGCGACGGGACGGGCTTATTTAGCGTTCTGCACCGCCACTGAACGCGAAGTGATTCTGGACAATCTGCGGCGTTCAAAAGTTCCAGAAGACAGCATGGCTCGCGACGACCGATACGTAAAATCTTTGCTAGCCAGGACGCAAAAGAACGGATACGGCGAGCGGCAGGGCGAAATATATGCCGGAACCGGCGCGATCGCAGTGCCAATCAGACATGGCGACCAGGTTCTCGCATGTCTCAATATTACATTTATAGCTTCGGCGTTGTCGCCCCGAGAGGCTGCGGCGCGGTATCTTGGAGAACTCTGTTCTGCCGCTGCCGCCATCGAAGAACAATTAAAGCTGTGATGCTGATGCTCATCTTCCTCAAGAGGAAGAGGAAGCTCTACTTCAGCTCAACCGTCTTGAAATCCGCCGGCAGGATCACTTCGAGCATTTCGCAGTCGTCGGAATAATCCAACACCGTATGCTTGATCTTTGGCGGCTGCAGCCAGCAAGAGCCTTCGCGCATGGTGACGATGTCGCCGTCGTATTCGCCCTTGATCCAGCCCTTAAGCACATAGACCATCTGGAATTCGACATTGTGATAATGCCGCTTCGACACTTCGGCCGGATCGCAGGGCGGGATCATCTTGATGACATGGGCGCGCGCCAGCCCGCCGGTCGCGGCGGCAATGCCGAGGTCGCGGTAGTGCGCGTAGCGGCGCAAGCCAGCTTCGAAGGCGTCCGGCGTGTGATGACTGGCGACAAAGGTTTGCTTGCGCGGCCTCGTTTTGGTCTTCGTCGCGCACGGCGCCCGCCTCGCGGAAGTCCTCTGCTTTGCTTTTCGCGCGTGTCTGGTTTTGGCCATAGGCGCTCCTTCCGTATCGATCAAAACGCCAGCGCGCCGTTGTGGCGGATCACCACCGAGCGCGCCTGCTCGGGCGTGTGCGCGCCCAATTGGCCGAAGGCGCTGCGCGTCTCTTCGATCAGAATATCGATGACGTGACCCGGCCCCTCCTCGCCGAGCGCTCCGAGGCCCCACAGGAACGCCTTGCCGGCAAACGCCGCGGCGGCGCCGAGCGCAAAAGCCCGCACCACGTCGGTGCCGCTGCGGATGCCGGAATCGTACATCACCGTCGCGCGAGTGCCGACTTGCCGCGCGATCGCCGGCAGCGCGTCGATCGGTCCCGGCAGCGCCTCGATCTGGCGGCCGCCGTGGTTGGATACGAACAGGCCGTCGACGCCGAGCGCGACCGCCTTCTCGGCGTCTTCCGGGTGCAAAATGCCTTTCACGATGAGCGTCTTTTTCCAGCGGTCGCGATATTTCGCGACCTCCTCCCAGGTGAAAGTGCCCCCCATTTCCTTCCGCGCAAAGGCGATCACATCGTTGATCGAGGGGTTGGCGCCGGCGTAGTGGCGCAGCGTGGCGAAGCGCGGGATACCGTACTTCCACAGCGCCAGAGACCATCGCGGCGATAGCGCCATCTGCGCCATCATGGCCAGATCGGGTTCGAACGCTCCGCCAAGCCCGACAACCACTTCGCGGGCGCGCGTCGTGCGCACCGGCACGTCGAGCGTCAAGACCAGCGCGTTGCAGTCGATCGCCGAAGCGCGCCGGACGATATCAAAGTTGATGGCGTGATCGTTTTTCGCGCAGCGATAAAGCTGAAGCCAGAATACATCCGGCGCGATTTCGGCGATCTCTTCGATGGTGGCGCCGCCGGCCATGCCGAGCGTATAGGGAATGCGCGCCTTCTGCGCGGCTCGCGCCAGATGCTTGTCGGCGCCCGGCCACACGATCGCCGGCCCGCCCATCGGCGCAATCCCGATCGGCGCCGCATAGCGGCGGCCGAACAGTTCGACGTCGCACGGCGGCAGCGACGGCATCACGCCGTAACGCGGCACCATTTCCACCGCGTCGAGCGCCGCCCAATTGCGCCGGATGCCGGCGTCGTCCTTGCCGGAGCCGCCGTCGGAATATTCGAAGGCAAAATGCGGCAGTTTGCGGCGCGCGGCACGGCGCAGATAATCGATAGTCGGATAGTGCCGATAAAGCGCGGCGTAGCGCGGATTGCCGTTCGCTCCCCCGTAGTGCGAGGTCTGCGGCTGCGTCGCCCCCGGCTCAGCGAGCTTGATGGCTGTCGTATCGTGCATGAGCGTTTCTCCCCGAGAGGATTATAGCGATTTCAATCGAGAACGGCGATGTAAAGGTCGCCGAACACCGCGCGGCTGTCGGCGCGGCTCCATATCCCGAACCGGCCGGAACCGAGATTTCCGTCATGCGCGGTCAAAAGTAGCGTGCCGTCCAGCGATACGCCGAAGGCTTCGCCGTTGGCTTTGACCTTGAGAGTGTGCGCTTCGCCGAGCGCGATCGGAAGCGCACGTGCTGCAAGCTCGCGGCGTTCGCCGTTGACGACGCTGACAAAACGCACGCGGCCGGACAGCGCGTCGGCTTCGGCGACGTAAAAATCCTGCGGATCGGCAAAGCGCAGGACAAGACCTGCGGCCTGCGCGACACCGCCATCATGAGCGACAAACGGCAATTCGACTTCGGCATTCTTCGCCTCCGGCTGGTCGGCAATGCAAAGCGGAAAGCGATTGGGCTCGGCCACATGGCTCGCCTCGATCAGGCCTTTGCCGTCGGGCAAATAACGCTCGACACGGACCTGCCATCGCGGCGGTCCGCCAAAGCCGCTCAGCGCCGGCCCGCAGCCATCGGGGTCCGACCCCTCCTCGACCAGCGGCGAAGCGAGAACGCGGCGCAGCACCGCGGCGCGGGCGCCGAATATCGCAAGCAACCAAAGCGACGCAGCGAAGGCTATGAATGCCCGGCGCCTCATCGGCATCCTAGAAATGACTGTACGACGGCCGCGCGAAGGTGAGCGCTTTGCCGTCGCGGATGAAGCGGGCGCCCTGCCCCGCTGCAACGCGGCCGATCTCGGCCGCCGGAACGCCTGTCGCTGCCGCCGCCGCAAAGAATGTCACAAGCCGATCCGGCGGAAGCGTCAGCAGGATTTCGTAATCGTCGCCGCCTGTCATGACGGTTTCGAACAGCGCCGGCTCGGCGGCAAGCGCCGCGGCCGCCGCGGCCGAGAGCGGCATCCGCGCCGTGTCAATTTCGGCGGCAACGCCGGAAGCCCGGCACAGCTTGGCCAAATCGCCGGCCAAGCCGTCGGAAATATCCATCGCCGCCGAGGCATCGTGCAACACCGCGTCGGCCAGCACGTTGCGCGGCTGCGGCAACACATAACGCTCCAGCAAATGTGCCGCGCTTTTTTCATCGAGCCGCCAGCGACGGCGCAGAGTGTCGTCGCGCCGCAGCATGACACCAAGCGCGGAATCGCCGACGGTGCCGGTGACGACGATGCTGTCGCCCGGCTTGGCGGTGGAGCGCCGCACCATGGCCCCGTGCGGCACCGCACCGAACGCGGCGATCGAAATCGATATCGGTCCGGGCGTATGGTCGGTGTCGCCGCCGACGAGCGGGCAATCATATTGCCGAATGTCCTGCGCAAGGCCGCTCGCGAAGGCTGCGACCCACGGCTCATCGATTGTGGCCGGCAAGGCGACCGACAGCAAAAATCCGATCGGCCGTGCGCCCTTCGCCGCGAGATCGGAAAGATTCATCCGCAGCGCCTTGCGTGCGATGGCGCCGGCGGGATCGTCGGGAAAGAAATGCACGCCGGCAATCACGCCGTCGGTGGTGAGGACAAGATCGCAACCCGGCGGCGGCGTCACCACGGCGGCGTCGTCGTCCAGCCCGAACGCGCCGGGCGCCGTGGCAAGCGGGCGAAAATGGCGCGCGATCAGGCGCTCTTCGGCGGAGCTGTCGTTTTCAGCGGCCATGTAGCGGCTCCGCATAGGGTTTAATTTGAGCCTGATCTTATCTGAAAACCGGCATCCACCCTCGGATCAAGTCCGAGGGCAAGCTGTTTCGGTATCACGCTCTGCCGCCGGCGAACTCGGCCGCGCGCAATTCGTGTCCCAATTGATCGAGCACAGCATTGACCATGCCGGTTTCTTCCTTGTCGACGAAAGCGCCCGCGATATCGACATATTCGGAGGTGACGACGCGGGCCGGCACGTCGGAGCGGCAGGCGAGCTCGTAAGCGCCGGCGCGCAACACGGCGCGCAGGATCGCCTCGATGCGCTTGAGCGGCCAGCCGCGCGAGAGCGCCGCGTCGATCTGCCGGTCGAGCCGGCCTTGTTCGCGCACAACGCCGCCGACGATGTCGCGAAAATACGCCACTTCGGCCGGCCGGTATTGCACGCCTTCGACCTCACCGCCGAGCCAATGGGTTTCGAACTCGGCCATGATCTCGTTCAAGCCGCTGCCGGCGATGTCCATCTGATAAAGCGCCTGTACCGCGGCAAGCCGCGCGGCGCCGCGCTTGTTGACCTTGCGGATCTCTTTGTCCGGCTCGGCCACGTCAGCGCCTTCCCTGCGGCCGTTGCACCGCGATGAGCGACAGCGCGGCACGGGCGGCGGCGCCGCCTTTGTCCTGTTCTTCGGCGCGTGCGCGGGCCCACGCCTGCGCCTCGGTGTCGACGGTGATGATGCCGTTGCCGATCGGAAAGCGCTGCGCGATCGCGAGCTCCATCAATCCCCGCGCCGACTGCTGCGACACGATCTCAAAGTGCAAGGTCTCGCCGCGGATGACGCAGCCAAGCGCGACCGCGCCGTCATAATGGCGACGCGCGCGGTTTGCGTCGATGGCGATGGCGATGGCGATGGCCGGGGGAATTTCCAGCGAACCCGGCACGCTGACGACATCATACTCTGCGCCAGCTTCCTTCAGCGCCGCGGCGGCGCCGGCCAAGAGCGCATCGGCGATATCGTCATAATAGCGCGCCTCGACGATGAGGATGCGCGCGCCTTTGGCGCGACGCTCGTTCGGTTTGCCTCGCCGTGGCCCGGCCATCGCTCAACTCCGTTTCGATGCGCTCGTAGCAAACGGAAGAATGGCCAACAAGGGCGGCGAACGAATGCGCCAATTACCAGATCACCGAGGTCCCAAACAGGCGAAACGCCGGATCGGCGGTTACCAGTGGCATGCCTTCGATTTGGGATTGCGCGGCGAGCATCCGGTCAAAAGGGTCGTGGTGTCGCGCCGACAAAAATCCGGCGACCCGCGCATGCTCAATCGTGATGGGAAGAGCTCTAAACGCCTGCGCCAAAGTTACCTCTTGTAGGCTGTTGGCAATCTGCGCCGCTTCCGGCCACCTGCCTCTGTTGACCTTAGAGGCGATTTCCCATGCGCAAACCGCGCTGATAAAGACCTCGGATTCTAGGTTATCGGCAATTTCGCGCGCTTTGCTGGACAGTCGCTTGTCGCCTCTCAGATACCAAACCAGCGCGTGACTATCGAAGAGGATCTTCACCCTCGCCCTCCCAGAGGCGCAACTCCTCTTCCGGCAAAGGGTCGAAGAAGAACGCGTCGGGCAGGTTCGGTATCTTGCCTTTGAGCATTCCGAAACGGCGCTTCATGGTCGTTGTCTCAATCGGCATAACCCGTGCGACAGGATTGTCGCCGCGCGTGATTACCACCTCCTCGCCGGCCTCGGCGCGAGCGATGAGTTTCGACAAATTCGTCTTGGCCTGATGAATAGTGAATGACGCCATAGTAGCTTCCTTAGCTAAGTGACTTAGCTAAGGCGACTCCGCCTGTCAATGGGGCGAAGTCTCCATTAACCGCGCCGCATAGCGCGCCATCTGATCGATCTCGATATTGACGCGTGCGCCCGGAGCCAGCGCGCCGAGCGTGGTGACTTTCAAGGTGTGCGGAATGATGAGCACCGAGAAGGTACTGCCGTCGACCTGGTTCACCGTGAGCGAGACGCCGTCGAGCGCCACCGATCCTTTCGATGCGATGAAGCGGGCGAGCCCGGCCGGCGCGCGAAACGACAACGCCGCGCTGTCGACAAAATCGTCGCGGCTGACGAGTTCGGCGATGCCGTCGACATGGCCGCTGACCATATGGCCGCCGAGTTCGTCGCCAAGGCGCAAGGCCCGTTCGAGATTGAGCCTGGTGCCGCGCCGCCACCCTTCGGCCGTGGTCACACGCAGCGTTTCCGCCGCCGCATCGACGGCAAAAGCCGCGCGATTGCCGGCGCGGCCGCGCTCCACCACCGTCAGGCAGGCGCCCGAACAGGCGATCGAAGCGCCGATATCGATGCCGTCGGGATCGTAGCCGCAGGCAATCTTCAGCCGGCGCAAGCCTTCGGCCTTCTCTTCAACCTCAAGAACTTCGCCTAAGTCGCTGACAATGCCAGTAAACATCGATCACCTGCGCGCGTAGCGGTCTTCCCGGTCGGCGCCGGCCGGTTCGCTCGCTCCGAGCTTAAGCCGCTCCATCAGCACGGTCCGTACCACGCTGTCGAGAGCATCGATGCCGTCGGGCCCTACCACTATGGCGGAATGAAAAAGGACAGCCTCGTCGATGAGGTCGGCGCCGATAAAGGCCGCCGCCAGCGTCGGTCCGCCCTCGACCATCAGCCGGGTGATGCCCTTGGCGGCGAGCAGCCCCAAAGCGTCCTTCAGATCGAGCGGATCGGTGCTTGCCGGCGAGCGCAGCACCGTGACGCCGCTTGCCAAGAGATCGAACTCGTTTTGTTGGGGCGCGCCCATTCCGGCGAGCGCCCAGACCGGAACGTCGCGCGCGCTCCGCGCCAGCCGCGACGTGAGCGGCAGGCGAAGCCCGCTGTCGGCGATGACGCGCACCGGCGAATAACGCCCCATGCCGGGCAACCGGCACGTCAGCATCGGATCGTCGGCCAACACGGTGCCGATGCCGACCATGATGGCGTCGCTTTGCGCCCGCAAGAGATGCACGCGGTCGCGCGCCGGACCGCCGGTGATGGTAACCGGCTTGCGCCCGGCGGCGGCAGCTTTGCCGTCGGCCGAAATTGCGAGCTTCAGGAGAACGTGCGGACGACCCTTGGTGAAACGAAAAATGTGCCCGGCGTGATCGCGGCGAGCCTCCTCGGCGCCACTGCCGACATCGACCGCGATGCCGGCGGCGCGCAGCCGGGCGTGGCCCTGCCCCGCCACTGCGGGATTGGTATCTTCCAGCGCCGAGACAACGCGCGAAATGCCGGCCGCGATCACGGCATCGGCGCAAGGCGGCGACTTGCCGTGATGCGAGCACGGTTCGAGCGTGACATAGAGGCTCGCGCCACGTGCCGCTTCGCCGGCACGGCGCAAGGCCTCGATCTCGGCATGCGGCCGGCCACCGTCTTGCGTCCAGCCGCGGCCGACGATCGCGCCGTCCTTGACGATGACCGCGCCGACCGCCGGATTCGGCCAGGTGCGGCCAAGTCCCCGCCGGCCGAGGCTCAAAGCCAGCGCCATGAAACGTTGCTCGGCCCCTTTTCCGGAGGCTCCCGGATATGGATTTACGGGATTATGAGCTGTCATCCCGTTGGCCGTGTTACGATAGCCCTTTGGATACTCGTAAGCTTCTCCTGCGCCGCCTGGGCAACGGTTTGCAGGGTCAGGCGAGATGGAGCGAAAAACGTTGCGCCGGTGTGCGCCGTCGAGAAATCGAGCAACCGGTCGTAAGCACCGGGCGGGTCGCCGACATACATGCGTTGCAGCATTTTCTCGATCACCCAGAGATATCGGGAATAGCCGATAAAATAAGTGCCAAATTCCCGGTGCCCTGGACGACCGAAGGGCATGTTGTCTCGCAGGATATCGTGTTCGTTGCCGTCGGCATCGACGATGGTCGCCAGCGACTTGTGCGATTTGCGCGGGGCATCGTCGTCACCGATTTCGATATTGTCTGCTTTCCTGCGCCCGATGATCTCTTCCTGGAGAGGGGTTGGAGTCTGCGCCCAGCCGCCAAGATCGTGCAGATACTTCTGTATGACGACGTAGCTGCCGCCTGCGAAGTCGGCATCTTCATCGCCGACAAGAGCCGAGGCGGGCAGATCGAATCCAGCCGGGTTAGCTGTGCCGTCGACAAAGCCCAGAAGGTCTCGCGCATCGAAATAGCGAAAGCCCGACACTTCGTCGACGACAGTCACGGCGGCGCCAAGGCTGTCGAGCAGAATGCGTTCAAGTTCAAAGCACAGATCGGGGCGTTCGGACCGGATATGGAAGAGAAGATCGCCCGGTGTCGACGGCGCCGTGTGGACCGTTCCCTTGATCGGCGCGAATGGTTTGAGTTCCTGCGGTCGGCGGTCGAGGTGAAGATGATCCCACAGATCGCTACCAATCCCGACGATGCACGACAGCCGAGCGGAAAGATCGCGAAATCCAACCGTCTTGACGAGATCGTCGAGTCCATCGAGCGCCGCGCAGATTTTAAGGAGAGCGGCCGGCTCGCGCGCGGCGTTGACAACAAGAAAGACGGCTGATCGGGACAGGGGCGCGTCGATGCTCTGCGCATCGATTGGCACTCTGTCCCAGTTCTTTCCTGACATTCTGAGTGCTCCGACGCCCCTCGCCGCTTACTTGCGCGCTTCTTTGCGCGTTCACTCCGCCGCCTCATCGCCCGACAATTCGGCGAGCGCTGTCTCGAAATCCTTGGCTTCGCGGAAATTGCGATAGACGGACGCGAAGCGTACATAGGCGACGTCGTCGAGCTCGCGCAAATGCGCCATCACGGTCTCGCCGATGGTTTCGGACGACACCTCGCTTTCGCCCATGCTCTCCAGCTCGCGCACGATTTTCGACACCATCTGGTCGATCCGCTCGGGCTCGACCGGGCGCTTGCGGCAGGCGATCTGCAACGAGCGCAGCAGCTTGTCGCGGTCGAACGGCACGCGGCGGCCGTTGCGCTTGATGACGACGAGCTCGCGAAGCTGCACGCGCTCGAAGGTGGTGAAGCGGAAATTGCAGGCGAGACAGACACGGCGGCGGCGGATGACCGAAGAATCCTCCGTCGGCCGCGAATCCTTGACCTGGGTATCGAGGCTTCCGCAGCTCGGACAGCGCATGCCTTACCCCTCGTAGATCGGAAACCGGCCGACCAGACGCTTCACCGTCTCGCGTGTGCTTGCTTCAATCAAGGCATCTTGGTCAGCGCCCTTTTGTGACAAGACATCAAGAACTTCGGCGATCATCTCGCCAATCTGCTGGAACTCGGCAATGCCGAAGCCGCGGGTGGTCCCAGCCGGCGTGCCGAGCCGCACGCCCGAGGTCACCGTGGGCTTTTCCGGATCGAACGGGATGCCGTTCTTGTTGCAGGTGATATGCGCGCGGCCGAGCGCGGCCTCGGCCACTTTGCCGGTCAGGCGCTTCTTGCGCAGATCGACCAGCATCAAATGGGTGTCGGTGCCGCCGGAGACGATATCGAGGCCGCTGTTCTTCAGCGTTTCGGCAAGCGCCTTGGCGTTTTCGACGACGTTCTTCGCGTAAAGCCGGAACGACGGCCGCAACGCCTCGCCGAACGCGACGGCCTTGGCGGCGATGACGTGCATCAGCGGCCCACCCTGCATGCCCGGAAACACCGCGGAATTGAGCTTTTTCGCCAAGTCCTCGTCATTGGTGAGAATGGCGCCGCCGCGCGGGCCGCGCAGCGTCTTATGCGTCGTCGTGGTCACCACATGGGCATGCGGCAACGGGCTCGGATGCACGCCGCCGGCGACGAGGCCAGCGAAATGCGCCATGTCGACCATCAGATAAGCACCGACCTCGTCGGCGATCTCGCGGAAGCGGCGGAAATCGATGATGCGCGGATAGGCCGAGCCGCCGGCGATGATGAGCTTGGGGCGATGCTCTTTAGCGAGCCGCAAGACCTCGTCCATGTCGATCAGCTGGTCGTCGCGGCGCACCCCGTACGGCACGACCTTGAACCATTTGCCGGACAGGTTGACCGGCGAGCCATGGGTGAGATGGCCGCCGGCGGCGAGATTGAGCCCCATGAAGGTGTCGCCCGGCTGCATCAGCGCCATGAACACTTCGGCATTGGCCGAAGCGCCGGAGTGCGGCTGGACATTGGCGAAGGAGCAGCCGAACAGTTTGGTCGCGCGCTCGATGGCGAGCCGCTCGGCCATATCGACGAACTGGCAGCCGCCGTAATAGCGCTTACCGGGCAGGCCCTCGGCGTATTTATTGGTCAGCACCGAGCCCTGCGCCTCGAGCACCGCGCGGCTGACGATGTTCTCCGAGGCGATCAATTCGATCTCGTCGCGCTGGCGGCCAAGCTCGAGCGCGACCGCTTCGGCGATTTCCGGATCGCTCTCGGCGAGGGTGGCCGTAAAGAACCCCTCGTCCGTGGTTTTCGCTTGTTGGCTGACCGCCATTGCCTGCTCGCCTTGTCCGCTACGCCCGTGCCCGCTGATTACACCGGCCAGGTGCATGATACCAGCGGCAGGGCGCAAGGGCTTGGGATATTTGGGCGGGTACCGCTATATTTAGCTATGGGCTTATGGGCTTATGGACCTATGGATGCCGCCGGATTACGTGCTTGGCGCTGTCAGGGCGAATTTCCGATCAATTGCACCGTCTCGGCCCGGGCGGCGACCGCGAGCGCCGCGTCGAGCGTGGCAAGCGCAAGCCCTTTGCGCAGCACGAGTTCGAGATAGCACGCGTCATAGACGGTGAGCCGATGCCGACGTGCGATCTGCGTGAGGGCTTCCTCATCCACGGCCGTGTCGATCGCTAGCGGCAGCCCTTTGAGCAATCGAAGAGCGCGGGCGGTCTTTGCGCTGTCAACCGTCCGCGCCGCTGTTGACGATGAACACATTGCGAAGCGCGTACCACCAGAGAGCCGGCGTCACTGCCGAGTCATGTGCAATCCTTTCGTAGGCCGCTTCCGCAACGGGATGACGTTCGTCAGGCTTCAACCAACACGCCGCTACGGATGCATCGACCACGAATGGCATCAGTATTTGTGCCCTTCATGTCGGGACGAAAGAATATCCTCCAGCCGCAGTTGCGGCATCGACCTGCGGAATTCGTTGATCTCGGCAATCACGCGATCGATCTTTTCCCTACGATCATCCGGCTCGGGAACGATGCGAGCAATCGGCTTGCCGTGGCGAGTAATAACGAGCGTCTCGCCGCGCTCGACATCATCGAGCAGGCTGGGCAGGTGCGCCTTGGCGTCGGATGCCTGGATCTCGCGCATAATCAGGATTTCCGTTTTGCCTGGTCAAACTAACTGGTCAGACTATGCTCGATAGGAACAAAAAGTAAACAGGGGCTTCTTACGTGAGAAGCGGGGAATTCAAGGGAGCTTGGGAGTGAAAAGCTTGCCGATCCCTCCCGTCGAGCGGGCGTCGGCTCGTGGACAAGCCCTGATGGCCAGGTTCGTCGGCAGATGGTGCCGAGACGGCTACGAGCTTATTCCGCGGACGCCTGCGCACTTCGACAGAGTGCCGCCCTGCTCCCGCAGCCGAACATGGAACACGCGTGACTACAGGTCGCTAAAGCTTCACCGTCGGCGGGATGGCCGGAGCGCCGAGCCCATCGCGGCCGTAAATATCCTCGCGGAACTGGGCGATGCCATCGGACGCCGACCAAGCGGTGACATAGACCCAGTGCAGCGGCACCGGCTTGGTCAGATTGGTATTGATCTGGTTGCCGGAATTGATCGCCTGCTGGATATGGTCGGGGCCCCATCCCTTGGTGCCGTCGAGCAGCCAAATGACCAGATCCTGCACGTTCTGCACGCGGCAGCAGCCGGAGGAATCGTAACGAAAATCCCCGCCGAACAAATTCTTCAGCGGCGTGTCGTGCATATAGACGCCGTATTGGCTCGGGAAATTGATGCGGATGCGGCCGAGCGAATTTGAATCGCCGGGATCCTCGCGGAACGTGTAATGCACGGCGTCGTCCGAGTACCAGTTGATCTGCGACGGCGGCACTTCCTGGTGCTTCGGATCGAAGACGCGAATGTGGTTTTGCGTCAGATAATCCGGCTTGTCCTGCATCAGCGGGATCAAGTCCTTGCGCACGATCGAGACCGGCACCGTCCAGAACGGATTGAAATTGATCTGGATGATCTTGGAGTTGATGTCGGGCGAAGGCCGGTCCGGCCGGCCCACCACGGCGATGTGGCGCTGGACGGCGAAACCGTTCTCTATCGCCTCGACGCGCGCCGCCGGAATATTCACCACGACATAGCGCGGGCCGAGATTGGTGGAGAGCGTTTTAAGCCGGTCGATATTGACCTTGAGCTGATCGCGCCGCGTTTCCGCCGGCACGTTCATCTCATCAAGCGTCACCGCGCGCAAAATGCCGTCGACGGTGAGCCCGTGGCGGGCCTGAAATCGCCGCACCGCCTCCTCGACATAAGAGTCGTAGATATCGTTGCCGACCGCGTCGGCATCGAGGTCGCCGGAAACGAGAAGCCGCTTGCGCAAGTCGACCACGCTCGGATGCCGGTTGCCGAGCCGCAATTCGTCGACCTTGGGCACCACCGGCCAGCCGCCGCGGCTGACAATATCGTCGTAGCTCTTGACCGCGACTTGCGTGAATTGCGCGGTGGCCGCCGACAGTGTGGGCGCGGTCGCCTTCGGCATGTGAATAGTGCGCGAGGCCTGGTCGAAAGCCTGGCCGAAATCGCCGTGATCGGTGTCGCCAAGCAGGTCGTCGAGTGGTTCGGCACCGGCGCGGGCGGCGATCAGCCCGCCGGCGGCGAGCGTCGCCGCGCCGGCAAAGCGGTGCAGAAAAGCGCGGCGGTTATAGTGCGCGGACGCGCGATCGTGCAGCTTAGTCATGGCTGGCGTTTTTGCGAGAGCATTGCGGCTGAATTCGGCCAGGAACCCAA
>JBARER010000241.1:0-19112 GCA_049796395.1 Xanthobacteraceae bacterium | reverse complement strand
CGGCCGGCCCCGCATGATGTCGGCAAGCGAGGGCAGCCGCGGCAGAAGATTCTCCACGGCCGCCGCACGCGGCGGCGCCTCGGTGCGTGCGGCTGCGCGCAGCTTGGCCGAACGCGCGCGGGGATTGGCCGCAATCTCGGCTTCATCGGGCGTTTCCGGCCGCCGCGTCAGCACCTGAAAAGTCGGCGGCGGCGCCGCGACTGCGGGATGGTGACGCGAAGGCGCCGGCGTGTGGCTGCGCTCGGCGAGGAACATCTTGACGATCCGATCCTCGAGCGAGTGAAAGGCGACGACGACGAGCCGACCGGCCGGTTGTAAGGCCTGCTCGGCCGCGGCAAGGCCGCGCGCCAATTCGCCGAGCTCGTCATTGACGAAAATCCGCAACGCCTGGAACGTCCGCGTCGCCGGATGGATGGCGACATCGCGGCCGCCCGCGGTGCGGGCAACGATATCTGCCAAAGCGCGTGTCGATTCGATGGGTGCCGCGCTGCGGGCTTTAACGATCGCCCGCGCGATGCGGCGGGCATGATGGTCCTCGCCCAAAGTCACGATGATCGCGGCAAGATCGCGCTCGCTCGCGCGGGCGACGACATCGGCCGCGGACGGACCGTCGCGCCCCATGCGCATATCGAGCGGCCCGTCGAACCGGAACGAAAATCCGCGTTGGGCTTCGTCGAGCTGCATCGAGGAAACGCCGAGATCGAAAACGATGCCGTCGGCCGCGGCCGGCCCGCCGGCAATCGATGCCAGATTGGAGAAGCGATCCTCGACCAGCGTAAGCCGGCCACGGGCTTCTTCGACGATAGCGGCAGCTGCCGCGATCGCCGCGCCGTCACGGTCGATACCGACGACCTGCACGCCCGGAGTCTGCAGGATCACGCGCGTGTAACCGCCGGCTCCGAATGTTCCGTCGATGTAAAGACCGCCGCTGCGCAGCGCGAGCCAGTCGCCGACGCGGCGAGCAAGCACGGGAATGTGACGAGCCGCTCCGCCAGCGGCAGCCTTGCTGTCGCTGGCCGGAATCATTCGCGCGCTCCGAGCGATTTTTGATGGAACACAAAGCGGTCCATTCCGTCCCTCGGCCGCCGGGTGCAGTCCACGAATCCAGTGCTTAGAAGGCGTCTCTGGGATGAATTGGGCTACCATGGGGCACTATGGGCATCAACGGAATCGCCCCGGCCGATCGGGGCAAACCGCTCAACTTCGATTAGTGAACGGTAAGCTTAAGGAATGGTTGAAGGACGACCTGTCGGGGCGATTTATGCCCGGCGAACGGCGAAGACGGCCACGATAACGCGCCGGAACGGCCCCCGCCGACGAAAGCAACGCAACGCTGCTTTTTGCGGTATCCTGCTTCGGTCGAAGAAAGTAGTCCGCCTATGACGCGTCCCGCATTCGCTCCGGATTCTAGTGTGGTGGCCGAAGTCATCGCGTCGCCCAATCATAACGAGCGCCAGGGCGGCCAGCGGCCCGATATGATCATTCTTCATTACACCGGCATGGCGGAAGCCGAGGCTGCGCTTGAGCGCCTTCGGACGCGTAGCAGCGAGGTTTCGGCGCATTATTTTGTGTTCGAGGATGGGCGCATCATCCAGATGGTGCCGGAGAGCCGGCGCGCCTGGCACGCGGGCAAATCGTTTTGGGCTGGCGCGACCGACATCAATTCGTGCTCGATCGGAATTGAGATCGCCAATCCCGGCCACGACCACGGCTATCCGGATTTCCCCAAGCGGCAAATCGCGGCCGTAACCGCGCTTTGCCGGGGCATTCAGACCCGCAATACCATCGCGCCGGTGCGCGTCTTGGCGCACTCGGACGTGGCGCCTTCGCGCAAGCAGGACCCGGGCGAGAAATTTCCTTGGCGCACGCTGTACGAGTCCGGTGTGGGCCACTGGGCAAAACCGGCGCCGATCATGAGCTTCGGTCAGTCTTTGTCGCCCGGCAGTCGCGGCGACGCGGTCGCCGCCCTGCAACGCTCGCTCGGCGAATACGGCTACGGCGTCGAGGCCACCGGCGAATTCGATTCCGCGACCCGCGAGGGCGTGGTCGCCTTGCAGCGTCAGTTTCGGCCCGAACGCGTCGACGGCGTCGCCGACGCCTCGACGCGCGGCACGCAGCAAGAGCTTCTCGCCAGCCGCGGCCGCGTTCGTACGATCGCGGCGGGCTCGTACCGCGGGGCCGGCCGTTCCTTAACCGCGCGCGGCTCAGCCTCTTGACGGCTAACGCGTTCGTCCCCATCCCTGTTATGTCAGTCGGTCGGACGGCCGCTCCGGCGAAACCGAAAGGTTGCCGGGGAGGAAAGTCCGGGCTCCATGGACAAGCGGTGCCGGATAACGTCCGGCGGGTGCGAGCCCAGGGACAGTGCCACAGAGAACAGACCGCCGCGGCGCGTAGCGTTTTGTCGCGGCAAGGGTGAAACGGTGCGGTAAGAGCGCACCGCGCCGGCGGTAACGCCGGCGGCATGGCAAACCCCACCGGGAGCAAGACCGAATAGGGACGGCGCGAAGCGAAAGCTTCGGGGTCGGTGTCCGGATCCTGCCGTCCGGGTAGGTCGCTTGAGGCGCCGGGTAACCGGCGTCCCAGAGGAATGGTCGTCACGTCTGCGGATATCTTTCGCAGGCCATCCAAAACCCGGCTTACAGGCCGGCTGACAACGGACTAAGGGCGCCCGGCGGAAACCTGCCGGGCGCCCGCCAAAATTGCCCGCCAATTAAGCCTGCCAATTATTTCAGCGACCGCTGCCGCGCGGCTTAGCATCGCGCCCGGGCTAAAGCTGAAACTCCCATAAAATCAAAGATATCGTCCTGGCACGAGCTTTGCTGCTTTGCAGCAAAATAGTCCGCGCCGGCGCGCATAATCCGCATCGCCTGTGGCGGCACAACGCAGGAGCTCAGAATGGATTACGTCAAACCGGCCGATGTGGCCGCCAATATGCTCAGTACCGGGCGGAGCAAGCTCGCATTGTCGCCGCTCGATCTCATCATCCGGGGCGGACTTGCCGGCGCCATTCTCGCTGCCGCAACGAGCCTGGCCTTCACCGGCATGGTGCAAACCAACCAGCCGCTGGTCGGCGCGCTGATTTTCCCTGTCGGCTTCATTCTCATCGTGCTGCTCGGCCTCGACCTCGTGACCGGCAGCTTCGGCCTATTGCCGCTGCCCTGGATCGAGAATCACGTCGGCGCCAAGACCATGCTCGCCAATTGGAGCTACGTCTTTCTGGGCAATTTGATCGGCAGTGTCGTCTACGGCGGCCTGTTGGCAATCGCGCTGACCAATTTCGGTACCGCCGCTCCCACCGGCGTCGCCGCAAAAATCGTTGCCGTCGCGCTCGCCAAGACCACCGGCTACGAGGCGCTCGGCCTCGCCGGAATGATAACCGTCTTCGTCAAGGCGATCCTGTGCAACTGGATGGTCTGCCTCGGCCTTGTCGCGGCCATGACGACTTCGTCCACCATCGGCAAGATCGCCTGCGCCTACATGCCGATCCTGATCTTCTTCGCGCAAGGATTCGAGCACTCGGTCGTCAACATGTTTGTCATTCCGACCGGGATGATGATGGGCGCCAAGATCACCATCGGCGAATGGTGGCTGTGGAACCAGATTCCGGTGACCCTCGGCAATCTGGTCGGCGGCTTCGTCTTCACCGGGCTTGCGCTTTACATCACCCATCGGCCCCGCAGCCTGGCTCCGGCGCCGCTGACAGCGCCGACGCAAGTACCGGCGGAATGACGGAGACCGACCTCAAAACCTCGGCCGCCGGCGAAGCCGGGGATTTCAACTCGGAACAGAAACGCTACCTGGAAGGCTTTGTCGCCGGGGTGCAGATCGCCAAAGCGGCGAAAGGCATTGCCGGCGCGCCGCCCAGCAATGCCGTTGCCGCGGTGTCCGAGCCGGCCGGACCGGACGCCGCGGGGTTGAAGGCGCAGAACCGGGTGCTTGCGTCGGGCGGCAAGCTTTCCGATCCGGAAAAATTCAAGCGCGACCAGCACCCATTCGATACTTACGAGCGGCTCAAGGATCATGCCGCCAAAGGCGAATATCCGAAGCCGCCGGACAATTTCCGCTGGCGCTTCTTCGGCCTGTTCTACGTCGCACCAAATCAAAACTCTTATATGTGCCGGCTGCGTATTCCGAACGGCATCGTCAAAGCGGCGCAGTTTGCGGGCCTTGCCGACCTCGCCGAGCGCTACGGCGGCGCCTACGCCCATGTGACGACGCGCGCCAATATCCAGATCCGCGAGATAGAGGCGCATAACGCGGTCGCGACAATCGAGGCGGTACAGGACTTGGGGCTTTGCTCGCGCGGCTCCGGCGCCGACAACATCCGCAACGTCACCGGCACGCCGACCGCCGGCATCGACCCGCAGGAACTCATCGATACGCGGCCGTTCGCCCGCGAATGGCATTTTCACATTCTCAACGATCGTTCGCTGTATGGCCTGCCGCGGAAATTCAACGTCGCCTTCGACGGCGCCGGCCGCATCGCCGTTCTCGAGGAGACCAACGACATCGGATTTCAGGCGGTCGTGGTCAACGACGGCTTCGGGCTGGAGCCGGGAATTTGGTTTCGGCTCTGTCTTGGCGGCATTACCGGCCACCATGACTTCGCCCGCGACACCGGCGTACTGCTGCGGCCGTGCGACGCCTGCACGGTGGCCGATGCCGTGGTGCGGATTTTCATCGAGCAGGGCAACCGCACCGACCGCACCAAGGCACGGCTGAAATACGTGCTCGATGCGATCGGCGTCGAGAAATTTGTCGCGCTCCTGGAAGACAAGCTCGGCCGCAAGTTCGACCGGGCGGCGCCGGGCGCCGTGGCGCCGCGTCCGGCATTCGACCGTACCGCGCATATCGGCGTGCATGCGCAGAAGCAGGAAGGGCTGAACTGGATCGGCGTGGTGTTGCCGGTCGGCCGGATGACGGTCGCGCAGATGCGCGGCCTCGCCGATATCGCCGGCGAGCTCGGTGACGGCGATTTGCGGCTGACCGTCTGGCAAAATCTGCTCGTCTCGGGAGTGCCGACCGAAAAATTGAGCGCCGCGCAGGACCGCATCGAGTCGCTTGGGCTTGCCGTCACCGCCAACGCCATCCGCTCCGGACTGGTGGCCTGCACCGGCAATACCGGCTGCAAGTTCGCCGCTTCCGACACCAAGCGTCACGCCGAGGACATCGCGAGCTGGTGCGAAACCCGCGTAGCGCTCGATACGCCGGTCAACATCCATTTGACCGGCTGTCATCATTCGTGCGCGCAACATTTCATCTCGGAGATCGGATTGCTCGCCTGCAAAATCCAGATCAACGAAGACGATGATCCCGTCGAGGGCTATCACATCCTCATCGGCGGCGGCTTTGGTCCCGATGCCGCGCTTGGCCGCGAGCTTTATCGCGACGTGACGGCCGAGGCCACGCCACGGACCGTTGAGCATATCCTCAAGGCCTATCTGGCGCATCGTGCAACGTGTGAAGAGACTTTTCTGGCTTTCGCGCGGCGGCACGACATCGCGGCGCTCAAATCCATGGCCGACGCGGAGGCCGCCGCATGAGCGTCGCACCGCGGCCACCGATGCCTTCGCTTATTCCCGAATCGGCGCCATTCACGCCGGAGCAACGCACCTGGCTCAACGGCCTGTTTGCCGGATTATTCGGACTGGAGGAGGGCGTCACGCCGCTCTCCGCCGCCGATGCGGCGAAGCTCTTGCCCGGACTGCTCGGCGAAGCTGGTTCGCCGGCCGCGGGCAATGACGGCGCGGAGATCGATGACGGGGCACCTTGGCACGATCCAGCTATGCCGCTTGCCGACCGCATGACGCTTGCCGAAGGCCGGCCGCTGCAGCGGCGGCTAATGGCGGCAATGGCGCAGCAGGACTGCGGGCAGTGCGGCTATAATTGCCACGACTACTCGAACGCGCTTTCGACGCAAGCTGAGAAGCGGCTGAACCTGTGCGTGCCAGGCGGCAAGGAAACCGCCCGCATGCTTAAGGCGCTGCATCAGGAAATCGAGAGCAAGCCGGCCGCGCCGCCGACGGTGTCCGCGTCAGCCGTGCAGCCAGCGCCCACTGCCGTCGCGGCTGCCGGCCGATCGCGCGACAATCCCGTCCACGCCACTTTTCTTGCGCGGCGGCGTTTGAACAAACCCGGTTCGCAAAAGGAAACCTGGCACATCGACATCGATCTCGCCGGCAGCGATCTCGATTATGCAGTCGGCGATTCGTTCGGAATCTTCCCTGCCAACGATCCCGATCTGGTCGAGGCGGTGCTGGCGGCCATCGACGCGCCGCCGGATTTCCCCATCGGTAACCGCTCGCTGCGCGACGAACTGACCTGGGGCACGTCGCTGTCGCCCGCGCCGGATATGTTGTTCGAACTGATCTCGCACATGACCGGTGGCGAGCGGCGGCAAAAAGCCAAACAGCTCGCCGTCGGCAGCGACCCAGACGGCGACGCCGCAACGCTGGACGTGCTCGCGGCCCTGCACAAATTTCCGCGCGTGCGGCCGGACCCCGAAGCCTTTATCGAAGCGCTCGATCCGCTGCAGCCGCGGCTCTATTCGATCTCGTCGTCGCCGAAATCCGTTCCGGGTCGCGTCTCGCTCACCGTGGACGCGGTTCGCTACGACATCGCCAAGCGCATGCGGCACGGCGCCTGCTCGACGTTTCTCGGCGGCCGCGTCACCCCCGGTGACAAGGTCAGGGTCTATGTTCAGAAGGCGCAGCATTTCGCTTTGCCGGCGGACCCGGCGGCGCCGATCATCATGATCGGGCCAGGAACCGGGATCGCGCCGTTCCGCGCCTTCCTGCATGAGCGGCAAGCCGTCGGCGCTCCCGGGCGCAATTGGCTGTTCTTCGGTCATCAGCGCAGCGGCCATGATTTCTTCTACGAAGAAGAGCTCGGCGCGCTGCGCGCGGACGGGATTCTGACGCGGCTTTCGCTCGCTTGGTCGCGCGACGGCAACGAGAAGGTCTACGTCCAGCACCGCATGCGCGCGGAGGGCCGCGACGTCTGGTCGTGGCTCGGCGAAGGCGCTCACGTCTATGTCTGCGGCGATGCCCAGCGCATGGCCAAGGATGTCGAGGCGGCGCTGGTCGACATCATATCGGAGCACGGCGGCCGCTCGCCCAGCGAGGCGATCAAGTTGCTGACGGAGCTGAAGGCGAAGGATCGTTATCAGACCGACGTTTACTAGACACTTTGGTGGAGCATGATCTTGTCGGAAAACCCGCTTCCACTTTTCCGGATCATGCTTAAGGAGCCGCAGTCATGACCGTGCACCACAAGCCAGCGGACATCGGACCAACGCACATGGCCGCGCTGGCGCGGCTGCCGGTGTTCTTTTCGCTCACCGGCAAGCGCGGTGTCGTCGCAGGCGGCACGCCCGCCGCCGGGTGGAAAGCGGAGCTGCTTTCGGCCGCCGGTGCGCAGGTCGATGTCTACGCGGCGTCGCCAGCGGAAGAAATGCTGGCGCTGGCGGCAAACGCGCCGCCGCACGGCTCGATCACGCTGTACCGGCGACGCTGCGTTGTCGGCGATTTGGCCGGCGCGGCGATTGCGGTCGCCGATTGCGAAGATGAGGAGGACGCCTCGGCGTTTGCCGCCGCCGCACGCGCGGCCGGCGTGCCGGTCAATATCATCGACCGCCCGGCATTCTCGGACTTCGCCTTCGGCGCCATCGTCAATCGCTCGCCGCTGGTGATCGGCATTTCCACCGACGGTGCTTCGCCGGTGTTCGGCCAGGCGCTGCGTGCCAAGATCGAAGGTCTGGTTCCGCGCGGATTTGCGCAGTGGGCGGCGGCGGCGGCGGCGTGGCGGCCACGCCTGAAAGCGCTGGCGCTCCCGTTTCGCAGCCGCCGCGATTTTTGGGAGCGGTTCGCCATGCGGGCAATGGCCGCGCCCGATCATGTGCCCGAGGACGCCGAGTTCGATGCCCTGCTTGCGCCTGGGGACGGCGCGGGCGCCATCGTCATTACCGGCACCGGTCCCGGCGATCCCGAATTGCTGACGCTGCGCGCCGTGCGCGCGCTGCAATCGGCCGATGTGATCCTGTTCGATGCGGGTGTCGCGGCCGGGATTCTCGATTTCGCACGCCGGGAAGCGAGGAAAATGCTGCTTGACCCGACCGGGGGCGAAACCCGGGAGGACGAAATGCGTGTGGCGATTGCACTCGCCAAATCCGGCCGCCGGGTCGTCCGGCTCAAAGCCGGCGATCCGGCAACTTCGGACGACACCGAAGCCGAAATCGCCGCCTACCGCTCCGCCGGCATCGCGGTCGAGGTCGTCCCGGGCATAGGCCTGGGCGGAGATCGAGCCGAAACCGGCGGATCCGCACCAAATGCCCTCATTCTCGCGTCGAATAAGCAATAAAGCCGAGCCAAGAACGGGTTGCGAAGCCCCGCCCCGGCCGCCTATCTATCCCCTGCATGGATACCGTAACCGCACCGCCCCCCGCCGCCGATCGCCCGCATTTGCCGGAGCCGCATTCGCATCTGATCGAGGCGCGCCTGACCAAGATCGAGGATGTCGCGCGCGACACCAAGCTCTACACGTTCCAGCGGGTCGAGGGCGGCCCGTTGCCGCCCTACCAACCCGGCGCGCATATCGACCTGCATCTGCCCAATGGGCTGTTGCGGCAATTCTCTCTGGTCGCGCCGAACGGCGATCCCGAAAGCTATATCGTCGCCGTCAAGAAGGACGCGGCCAGCCGCGGCGGCTCGCGCTACATCATCGACGAGATGAAGGTCGGCGATGCGATCAAGATCAGCGCGCCGCGCAACAATTTTCCGCTGGTCGAGAACGCCGAGCACGTGGTGCTCATCGCCGGTGGCATCGGCATCACGCCGATCTGGTGCATGGCGCAACAGCTCATGGCGCGGAAGCGGCCGTGGACGCTGCATTATGCCTGCCAGTCTCGCCCCGACATGGCGTTTCTGGAGACACTGAAAACGCTCGATCCGCAATCGGTGCATCTACATTTCGACGACGAGGCCGACGGCAAGTTCCTCGATCTCGCCGCAGCCATTGCCGCTGCGCCGGCCAACGCGCATTTCTATTGCTGCGGTCCTAATCCGATGCTCAAAGCCTTCGAGGCCGCGGCAGCGAGCCGGCCGCGCGGCAATGTCCACGTCGAATATTTCACCGCGAAGGAAGAGGCCAAGGCCGACGAATTGGGCGGCTTCTGGGTCGAGCTGACCCGTTCCGGCGAGGAATATTATATCCCGCCCGGCAAGAAGGTGCTTGAAGTGCTGTTCGATTCCGGCGTTGACGTCGACTATTCCTGCGAGCTCGGCATCTGCGGCGCCTGCGAGACGCGTGTCATTTCCGGCGAGCCGGTGCATCATGACGCGGTCTTAAGCGAGGAAGAGCAGGCGACCAACGAGAAGGTCATGATCTGCTGCTGCGGCTGCAAGTCCGAGCGGCTGGTGCTCGATATGTGATCCGTCATTGCCGTGGGCTCGACCAGGCTCGACCCGGCAATCCAGGCTGAGTAAAGTGACTGGAGAGAGCTGCGGCAAAGTTCTTGTGGCCGGGTTTTAGCATGGATCACCGGATCAAGCCCGGTGATGACGAAATCGAATGGACGCGCCAGTAAAAACCCGCCCGATGAAGCAGCTCGCTCCCAAGGACCGCCAGGACCTGCGCTCCTGGATCGCGCAATTGCGAGCAGCCGGCGAGTTGCAGGACATCAGCGGCGCCGAACGCGAGCAGGAGATCGGCGGCATCGTCGACATCTATCAGCGCAAGATCGGCAACAAGGCGGTGCTGTTCGACGACATCCCCGGTCATCCGCGCGGCCATCGGATTCTCGCGAACATCCTCACCTCCATTCGACGCATCGCCATCACCGTCGGACTCGATCCCGATGTATCGGCGGTTGAACTGGTCCAGTTTTGGCGCGCTTACATGAAAGCCGGCAAGGCGATCCCGCCGCTGACGGTGAAGACCGGGCCGGTAATGGAGAACGTCGCGACCGGCGCCGACATCGACATATTCAAGATTCCGGTGCCGCGCTGGCACGAGCATGACGGCGGCTACTACATTGGCACCGGCGACATGGTGATCATGCGCGATCCGGATTCCGGCTGGATCAATTACGGCGCCTATCGCGTGCAGGCGCAGGAGGCCGGCGTCGCCACGGTGATGTTCTCCAAGGGCAAGCATGGCGACATGATCAAACGCCGCTATCACGAGCGCGGTCAGCCGTGCCCGATTGCCGTGGTCTGCGGCGTGCATCCGGCGCTGTTCATGATCGCCGGCCTGGAAATTCCCTACGGCAAGAACGAATACGATGCCGCCGGCGGGCTTATTGGCGAAGCTGTTGAAGTGATCAGCGGACCCCGCACGGGCCTGCCGATCCCGGCCCATGCCGAGATCGCCTTCGAAGGCTTCATTCACCCCGATGACGTCATGGACGAAGGTCCGCTCGGCGAATGGACCGGGTACTACGCCGGCGGTCTGAAGAAAGAACCGGCGATCCGCATCGAAACCTTCATGCACCGCGACGATCCAATCCTGCTCGGCGCCATTCCAGGCATTCCGCCGGACGACGATTCATTCTATCGCGGCAGCTATCGCTCCGGCGCGGTGTGGAATCAGCTCGAAGCCGCGGGCGTGCCCGAAATCAAAGGCGTCTGGGCGCATGCCGCCGGCGGCAGCCGGCTGTGGCTCACAGTGGCGATCAAGCAGCAATATGCCGGCCACGCCAAGCAGGCTGGCCTGATCGCCTCGCAATGCCACGCCGGCGCTTACGCCAACCGCTTTGTCGTGGTCGTCGACGACGATGTCGATCCTTCCGACATCGACAAGGTGATCTGGGCGATGTGCACGCGCTTCGATCCGCGCGAAGGCATGGAAACCCTGCGCGGCTGCTGGTCGACCGCGCTCGATCCGATGGCATACGGCGAGGGCGATCCGCGCAATGCGCGCGTCGTGATCGACGCCTGCAAGCCGTTCAAGCGTCGCGATACGTTCCCGATCGTGGTGCGTGCGAGTGAAGAGGTCGAGAAGCTCGTGCGCGAAAAGTTTTCCGCAGTGCTGCCGCGCTGATTGCTGAAAATGACTGAAAAGTTCGACATCACGCTCACCATCAACGGCCGCGATTATCCGATCCGCGTCGAGCCGCGCAAAACGCTGGTCGACGCCATCCGCGACGATTGCGGCCAGACCGGCACCCATATCGGTTGCGAGCACGGCGTCTGCGGCACCTGCACCGTGATCGTCGACGACGTGGCGGTGCGCTCTTGCCTGATGTTCGCGGTCCAGGCGCAGGGCAAGAAAATCCGCACCGTTGAAGGGCTGGCCGACGGCGACAAACTCTGGGTGCTGCAACAGGCCTTCATCGACAATCACGGCTTGCAATGCGGCTACTGCACGCCGGGGTTTCTGATGCTCGCCACCAATGTGCTGGAGAAGAACCCGCACATCGGCGACGACGACCTGATCGACATGCTCGCTTCGAATCTCTGCCGCTGCACCGGGTACCAGAACATCATCAAAGCGGTGAAGGCGGCGCGCGATCAGATGCAGGCTGACGTGTAGGGTGGGCAAAATCATCTGCTCCGCCAAACGGCGTGGGCAATGAGCGTACGCGATTTGCCCGCGCGGTGGCGCCTTGCGGCGCGCATTTCCCACCCTACAAATTCAGCGCCGCCAGCGCCGCTTTCGCCACTTCGACGTCCTGCTCGATCTTGGCGCCGCCCGCGGCGACGGCGCCGATGACTTCGCCCTGGAGCTCGATCGGAAAACCGCCGGGCACATTGGTGAAATCGCCCATGCGTACTGCCATCGACAACGCGTTCTCCTCCGGCGCGTAGCCGGTCGGCAGCCGCTGCGAAGCCGCGGTGATGGCCTTTCGCTGCGTGGTGACGATCGAAAAGTGCCGCGCACCGTCCATCATCAGAAAGCCGATCAGCCGGCAGCTTGCGTCGACCACTGCGAGTGAAACCTTGCAGCCGAGCTCATTCGCTTTGGTCACGCCCGCTGTCAGCATTTTCAGGCTGGCTTCGTGGGTGAGCCGGTGAGTAGGGACGAAATCCGCCATGCGAAACTCCGCTGCCGCAGAACCGATCGCCACCACATGACACAAAATCGGCAATGCTGTTAGTGTCCGTCCCCGGTCCAGGTCAGGGAGAGGTTTGCGGGCGTGAGCGCAGGAAATTTGCCGATCCAATGGGATCGCGAGGTCGACATTGTCGTAGTGGGATCGGGCGCAACCGGGATGCCGGCGGCGGTGGTGGCGCGCGAAGCAGGCGCCACGGTCATTGTCGTCGAGGCGGAGCCGCATATCGGCGGCCACGCCATCGTCTCTGGCGGCAACCTGCCGCTCGGCGGCGGCACCAGCTACCAGAAGAAACACGGCATCGAGGATTCGCCCGATCTGTTCTTTCACGACCTCACCGACTGGTCGGTGGTGGAGACTAATGGCTTTCCGCCCTATCGCTATAACGATCGCGAAATCATCCGCGCCTTCGCCGACAACAGCGTGCCGGCTTTCGAGTGGCTGTTGGCGCATGGCGTCAGAGTCATCGATCGGCCGCCGAACAAGGTCGGGCACGAGATCGGCGTCTCGGCGCTGCGCACCATGCAGATCGACGTCTGCGACTGGCCGATGGTGCATACCGGCGGACCGGCGGCCCCGGACGACGACGAAATCCGCGCCGGCGCCGGATTGATCCGGCCGCTTGAGGCCGTAGCGCGCCAAACCGGCGTCGAGATTTTGCTCGAGCACCGCATGACCGCCATTCACCGCGAGGCCGCGAATTCTCGCCGCGTCCTCGGCATTGCCGTCGATCACCACGGCGCCACGCGCCACATCAGCGCCCGCAAGGCCGTCGTCATTGCCACGGGTGGTTCAACGGGAAACGTCAATTTCCGCCGCATGTTCGATCCGCGGCTCACCGAGGAGTATTGCGGCCTCGCCGGCATGCCGTGGTCCGATCAGGATGCCAGCGGAGAGATTTCCGCCATGGCTGTCGGCGCATCGCTGTGGGGATTGTTCAATTACACCGGCGAATTCGGGTCAGGCATCACCAAGCCGGGTGCGATCGGCTGTCAATACGGCTATGTCAACGTGCGCTGGTATCCGAGCTGCGATGTGTTCGACAAGGCGCGCGCGATCGGGTTGCCGGTGAAGGATTGGCAGGACGTCATTTTGGTCAACATGCTGGGCAAGCGCTTTTATGACGAGACCGCCGGCCACTTCAATTACAACACCTATCAAAGCACCAATCCCTACGAACCCTACTCTTATCTGAACGCCAAAAATCAGAAATACAATCCGAGCAATTTCATCAATGCCGCGCTCGCCGGCATCGGCGACGGCCACAATGGCGGCGGCCCGATCTGGGCGATCTTCGACGCCGACGCCGTGGCGCGCGAAAAATGGAGCCCGCAGCCGCCTCATGTCGATAGCGCCGCCGGCTTCTTCTTCAGCGCCGACAGCATCGAGGCGCTCGCCGCGCAGATCGAAATGAAATTTCAGCGCGTGCCGATGCCGCCGCACAATCTCGCCGCCACGGTCGCGCGCTATAATTCATTCGTCGATGCCGGCAAGGACGCCGAATTCGGCAAGCCGAAGCCGCTCCACAAGATCGCCAAGCCGCCATTCTATGCCGCGTGGGCGACGCCTGTCGTTCACGACACCCGCGCGGGCTTGCGCATCAACGCGCGCTGCCAGGTGATCGACATGCAAGGCGAAGCCATCCCCGGGCTTTATTGCGGCGGGGAGTCGGCCGGCGGCTTTTCCATGCATGGCCTGCCGCGCGCCATCTGCCAGGGGTTCATCGCGGGCAAGAACGCTGCGATGCAGAACGACGGGGCCTGAGTGCGCCCGGATAATTGCAGCGGCCCGGTGGCCCGATGGTAAGGATGCTCATTCGCTTTGTGCGGCGCCTGTTCGTCCTGGCGCTCGGAATTTTCAGCGTCTGGCTGATCGTCTTCGTCTTCCGGCTGGTCGATCGCAGGGTGCCGTCGATTCTTGCCTTGGCGCTGAGCTACGCCGCCGCCGCTTACGTCATTCTGCCGCGCGCGGTGATGATCGGTCTCAAGATCCTGCATCGCCGGCGCGTGCCGAGTTATACCATCACCGGCGACGGCCTGCCGGGTGATCCGGTCAATCTTATTCTCGTCGGCACGATGGTGCAGCTCGACGCTGCGTTTGCCCAGATGGGGTGGTCGAAAGCCGATCCGTTGAATCCGGCAAGCGCGTGGCACATGGCGCGCGCCTTCGTACTCAATTCGCCCTATCCGACCGCGCCGTTCAGCGCGCTGTTTCTGTTCGGGCGCCGTCAGGACATCGGTTTTCAGAAGCAGATCGGCAACAGCCCGCGGCAACGCCATCATGTCCGATTTTGGGCCAAGAGACTCGCGCGCGAAGCGGCCTTGGACACCCAAGACTTCTGGCGCAGCGCCGGCCGTCCGTCGCCCGACGCGCGCGTGCTGTGGATCGGGGCCGGCACCAAAGACACCGGATTCTCGTTGACGCGTCTGACCTTCCAGATTACCCACGCCACCGATGCCGACACCAATGTCGAGCGTGACTTCATCATCGAGGAGCTCGCCGGGAAGAAATTGGTTGACGACGTGAAGTCCTATCGCGCCGGTCAGCATCTGCCCGTCGCGCAGGTCAATCATTACGTGACTGACGGCGAGGTGACCGCGGCAACCCTCGTCGTTACGGCGTGAGGTTCGCCTCCTGGCGGCCGAGCGCATCCGTCAATTGTTCGACCAGTGAAAGAGCCGCTGCCATGGCGAAGCGACCGGCACGGCGGCACGCGGCGCTGCAGCGGATTGCCGCGCCGCCACGGAGTGCCTGATCGGTTCTCCCGGCGGCAGCTTGAGCAAGTCCGATACTTTGACGAAACTGTATCCTTCGCCACGAAGCTTCGCGGTGATGTCGGGGAGCGCGTCTCCCGTCGCCGGGGCGTCGCGCCCACCGTGCATATGGAGAACGACGATGCTGCCCGGACGGACGTGCGAGACGACGTCGGCGGCGACCCATTTCGGACTTTTCTCGAAGGCGTCGGCGCCGTCCACGTCGCCGCCGATCACGGTGTAGCCCTGGCTCTCGACCGTCTTCACCGCCTGGGCATCCGAGCACAGGCCGGGGAAGCGGAAATATTTCTTATAGGACGCGGCGTATTGTCTGAGCAGCGCGTCGGTCTTCGCCACTTCGTCGGCTTGTTTGGATTGCGCTATTGGAAAAAGTCCGTAGCATGGCGAATGAAAGGCGCCGTGCGAATAGCTATGATTGGCAAGCTCGAACAGCGGATCGGCGGCCAGGTCCTTGACGACGGCACTGTAAGTCTCGATCCAAAGTCCGGTGAGGAACAAAGTCGCCGGGACTTTTTCCTGGCGAAGCACTTCGATCACTTTTTTGTTGTACCAGGAAGCAACCCTACCGCTTCTGAGTTCACGCAGCATGCCCGGCGTCATGTCGGCGTCGAAGGTCAAGGCGACGATCTTGTCAGGTGTCGCGGCGTGGTCGAAGCTCGCAGGCAGGTTCGGCGACGCCGTGCCCGGGAGCGGCACGACCGGCAAAGCACATAGTTGCAACAGCACGATCGCGGCCGGTCGCAGAGAATTGCGCAGCAAAGCCTTCAAGTCTCGGCTAAACCGTGGTCTGCGCGACGCCGCGTTGCGCATTGAGCGCTTCCTTGGCGCCGTCCTTGAACGCCACGTCGGATGGCAGCACAACCGAGCAGGACCGGATGCGGTGGTGTTGCGGGTCGACGCCGGGCGGGGTGACGCCTTTGTCGACCAGCGCTTTTACTGCCCGCATCAAGCGATGCCGGGCCATGATGATGCCGTTGTCGGTGGAGACCAGGTTCTCTTTGGTGCGGTCGCAGATCGGCCCCATGCTTTCCTGCAGCGACGCATCCTGCATGGCGAAGCCGGCGACGCCGCTGAACGTTCGCCCGGCCTTCTGCGCGGCGCGGTCAACCAGATAATCATTGTCTTTATTGGCGAGCGGCCGGAACGCGCCGTCGACCTTGCAATGCACGCCGGCACCATTTTTCATCGCGTCGACTTCGGTCTTGGTCAACGCCCGCACCGGGTGGAAATCATACGACCACGCCCAATGGTTCTCGTCGTCGATCGGCACCCAGAAGTGGCCGTGGATCGGATGGTCGCCACGCGGCGGGATCATGGTGAAGCAGGGCATGACGAAGGGCGTGATGCGCCAGTAGTACTTGCCGGTCTCGGCGTTGCGGCGCGCGCCGATGAACAGGCCGCCGGGTTGCTCGACCACCTCGAAATACGGCTGCATGTCGGACAGATTGTATTCGTTGCCCTTCGCTCCCTTGAACAGCGGGTCGGAGTGCAGATCCCCGCGATGCAGGAAGGAGACGTGACTGGAATCGATGCCGCCTTCCATCGCCTGCAGCCAGTTGCATTCCTGCCAACGCTTTGACGTGAAGCTCTGCTCCGGCGGCACCAGCGCGAATTCCCATTCCGGCAGCGGCGGCTTCTTCTCGGCGGGACCCATATAGGTCCACAGCACGTCGCCGATCTTCACCAACGGATAGGCGGTGAGCTTGATTTTGTTGCAGAAGCCACTTTCCGCCGGCTCGGACGGCACGTCGACGCATTGGCCGGTGACGTCGTATTTCCAGCCGTGATAGGGGCAGCGCAGGCCCTTGTCCTCGTTGCGGCCGAACCATAGCGACACGCCGCGATGGGCGCAGAACTCGTCGACCAAGCCGTAGCGCCCTTCCGAATCGCGGAAGGCGATCAGCCGCTCCGAAAGCAGTTTCACCCGTACCGGCGGACAATCGTTCTCCGGCAGCTCCTCGGCGAGCAGCGCCGGCAGCCAGTAGCAGCGAAACATCTGGCCCATCGGCGTAGCGGGCCCGGTGCGGGTCAGAAGCTCGTTTTGTTCTTTTCTGAGCATGATGGCGATCCTCGCGGACTGCCAATAACAGTAGGCATTGGGTTTCGCCGGAGCAAGCGAAGGCGGACGCTGGGGAACATGACAGACCGGCGAAATTGCCCACCGTCGGCGCGGCGTCCGGTTGCTCTATAAACGCAATTACGCTAAGTCCGCCGATAACCGGGCAGCCCCCTTGGAGAGATGGTGATGGCCGATCATGGTGAGGTCGAATACGCCCTGGCAACGGGCAACGATTACCCCGCGCACGAAGAGACGTATCACAATTTCATCAGGCTGGTAAAAGTGACGATGACGATCGTCGTCATTATCGTGATCGGGATGGCGTACTTCCTGACATGATCTAAGCGCCAATCCGGACCTCGGCTTTTATCCCGGCCGTCGCACTGTCGGAGGTTTTATGAAAGTCGCGGTTGCTGCCGAAACCGATTCGGGCGAGCCGCGCGTCGCCGCCAGCCCCGAGACGGTCAAGAAGATGATCGGGCTCGGCGCTGATGTCGCCGTCGTGCCTGGCGCCGGCGTCAAATCCGGCATTCTGGATGCGGACTATGCCGCGGCCGGCGCCACAGTGGCCGGCGACGCCACCAGCAATGCAGATATCGTTCTGAAGGTTCGGCGGCCGAATGCGGCCGAGCTGGCAAAGTTGAAAAAGGGCGCCATCGTCATCGCGATCATGGACCCCTTCGGCCAGGAGACCGCGCTGCGCGCCATGGCCGATGCCGGCGTCACCACCTTCGCCATGGAACTCTTGCCGCGCATTACCCGCGCGCAGGGCATGGACGTGCTGTCCAGCCAAGCCAATCTCGCTGGCTATCGCGCTGTCGTCGACGCCGCGGCCGAATTCGGCCGCGCGCTCCCGATGATGATGACTGCCGCCGGGACCGTGCCGGCCGCCAAGGTTTTCATCATGGGGGCCGGCGTCGCCGGCCTGCAGGCGATCGCCACCGCCCGCCGTCTTGGCGCCATCGTGACCGCGACCGACGTGCGCCCGGCAGCCAAGGAGCAGGTCGAGAGCCTGGGCGCCAAATTCATCGCCGTCGAAGACGAGGAATTCAAAGCTGCTGAGACCGCCGGCGGTTACGCCAAGGAAATGTCGAAGGACTATCAGGCCAAGCAGGCCGCGCTGGTCGCCGATCACATCAAGAAGCAGGATATCGTCATCACCACCGCGCTCATTCCCGGCCGTCCGGCACCGCGTCTGGTGTCGAAACAGATGGTGGAATCGATGCGTCCCGGTTCGGTATTAATCGATCTGGCGGTCGAGCGCGGCGGCAACGTCGAAGGTGTCAAACCCGATGCGGTCGCCGAAGTCGGCGGCGTCAAGATCGTCGGCTACGGCAACGTGCCTGGCCGGCTCGCCGCCACGGCATCCAGTCTCTACGCCAAAAATCTCCTCGCTTTCCTGGATGTCCTGATCGACAAGAAGACTAAGACGCTCGCCGTCAACTGGGATGACGAGATCGTCAAAGCAACCGCGCTGACCCGCGACGGCGCGATCGTGCATCCGAATTTCAAACCCAAGACCGCTGCATAAGGCACGGCGGCACAGGAGGCAGCAGCGATCATGGTGACGCTCTCGATCCTTGGCCAGCTCGATCTGCTCGCCAACACCCATCCCGCCGTTGCAGCGGCAGCGGGCGATGCGGTCAATCCTTTCGTGTTCCGGCTGTCGATCTTCGTGCTGGCGGTGTTCGTCGGCTATTACGTCGTCTGGTCGGTGACCCCGGCGCTGCATACGCCGCTGATGTCGGTGACCAATGCCATCTCTTCGGTGATCGTGGTCGGCGCCTTGCTGGCGGTCGGCGTCGCGCTGGTCGGCAACGATGCCGGTCCGATCTGGGCCCGGGCGCTGGGCTTCGTCGCGCTCGTTTTCGCCTCGGTCAATATCTTCGGCGGCTTTCTCGTGACCAAGCGCATGCTGGCGATGTTCCAGCGAAGGCAAAAATGACCGCGAAGCGCAGCCTTCTTTCCATATCGTCATGCCCCGCGAAGGCGGGGCATCCAGGACTCACCGAGGCTGAAGGCAAACGTGCGCGATATCACTTACTGGATCATCCGCCTTCGCGGATGATGACAGTGGTTGGAGTTGCCCGATGAACGCCGATTTTGCCGCGCTTTGCTATCTCGTCGCCGGCGCGCCAGTTGGAGCCGGAAATCACGGATGACGCAATCGACGACGCGGTAGATATCCTGTTCGATTTCCAACTTGACCGTGGCGACGATCCTTTCAGGG
>JBARER010000240.1:0-1662 GCA_049796395.1 Xanthobacteraceae bacterium | reverse complement strand
GATTTGGCGGCCTTGAGGGCGTGGGCTGGGATGGGCGGGCGCTCGCTGGGGGAGGGGACGTAGAGCTTGAGGAAGTCGAGGAGGTGGTCGGTGGCGATGTTGCCCAGGGCGCTGGTGTAGAGGATGGGGAAGATGCGGTCTTCGCGGATGGCGTCGTGGATGGCCTGGATGAGGTGGTCTTCGGGAAGGGTGCCGAGGGAGAAGAACTCTTCCATGAGCTCGTCTTTCTCTCCGGCGACGAGTTCGACGAGGGCTTCGTGGGCGGCCTTGGCTTCGGCTTCGAGCTCGGCGGGGATGGGGCCGCGGGTGCCGCTGCCGTCGCGGGTGGGGGACTAAAGAAAGGCTTCCATGGTGACGAGGTCGACTACGCCGTGGAAGCCTTGTGCGTCGATGATGGGGAGCTGGACGGGGATGACGTGGTGGCCGAAGCGCTCGCGGAGGGCTTCGACCAACGACGCTCTGTCCGCGTTACTCGTGGGCTGGGATCCGAATGGGGGCCGGTCGGAGTGATTGATGACGAGGATGCGGGGGATGTTGAGGTCGGCGGCGTAGTTCCAGACGGTGGTGGTGACGGACTCGATGCCAGATTGGGCGTTGATGAGGAGGACAGCGGCTTCGGCGGGGAGCATGGCGGCGCGGGCTTCGTGGACGAACATGTGGAAGCCGGGGGTGTCGATGAGGTTGAGGCGGGTGCCGCTCCACTCGGCGAAGGCCACGGCGTTGGACATGGTGATGCCGCGGGCGATCTCTTCTTCGTCGTAGGCGGTAACGGCGTTGCCATTGTCGGTAGGCATGCGGGCGGTCTTGAGCATGGCGGTGATTAAGGCGGTTTTGCCGCTGTGCGAATGACCGGTGAACGCAATATTGCGGATGTCTGTGTTGGCGTAGCTCTTCATCCTCATCTCCTTATGGAAGACGAGGCGCAGGTGCGTTGTCAGACGACAAGAGCAGCGTGGATTGGGCGCTGCCGACATCGACAGAAGGCCTGTCTTCAACGACGCCATTCTAGACCGCAAATGGAACAGATTGCATGCGATTTCGGCGGTAAACGGAGGTTGGGGCCGGGATCGGTCGTGGGGACGGTATTCGGCGGCGGAGGGAAGCGGAGATGACAGGTTATTCCGCGCATTTTCTTGGAGCGTTTACATGAGCGCGTACGGGGCGGGATTAGATTTTTCTGCGGAGGTTCTCCCTATGAAAATGCATTGGATTGCGGCGCCGATTTTGTCGGCTGCCGTTGTGGCTGGATTGCCGGTAACAGCAGTGGCGCAGGCGCCTGGCTCGGGTTGGAATGGGCAGGGTTTTGGCTTGGGACAGGGTTTTGGCGATCTGGGTGGGTTTGGTTTCGGGTTCGGGCATGGGGAGTTCCGGTTTGTGCCGGGAACGCTGGTGCTGAGCAAGTCGATTTATGTGGGGAAGGCTTCGACGGTGACGATTGGCGAGACGCTGCCGATTGGTTGCCAGGGCGGCGCGACCGGGCTGACGGTGCAGGTGCCGCTGGTGAAGGGCGGGACGACGGGCGTGGCGGTGCCGTGCGGCGTGGCTTCGGACAATGGCGAGGCGCCGAATTTGTTTGATTCGCATAATGTGTGGAACAACGCGAACTCTGATCCGACGTTCGGCGTGACGTCGCCGGTGTTTCTGGATGACATCACGACCGAT
>JBARER010000239.1:0-1933 GCA_049796395.1 Xanthobacteraceae bacterium | reverse complement strand
ATCGAGAACCACCTGCTCGTCGATGCGCTGGTGGCGAAGGCCCGCGAGGTCGGGGTGGATCTGCGCCCCGCCGCGGTCACGAAATTTTCCCACCCTCCCCAGGAGGGAGACGGCCGGCAAAGCGGGGCCGGCGTTACGCAAAATCTCGACGTAAGTTTTGTCGACGGCACGGCATTGCGCGCCCGCTTGCTCGTTGCCGCCGACGGCGCGCGCTCAACCATTCGCGCCGCGGCCGGCATCGCGACCCATGGCTGGAACTACGGCCAATCCGCCATCGTCATCAACGTCGCCCACGAGCGCGATCATCGTGGCCGCGCGGAAGAGCATTTCCTCCCCGCCGGTCCGTTCGCCATTCTGCCGCTCAAGGGCTCCCGCTCCTCGATCGTCTGGACCGAGAGCGCCGCCGAGGCCGAACGCATCATGGCGCTGCCCGACGACGCCTTTCACGCCGAGCTCGAGCAGCGCTTCAAGCTCAATCTCGGCGCCATCAAGGTCATCGGCGCGCGGCGCTGCCATCCGCTTGGCTTCTTTGTCGCCCGCGCCTTCGTCGCCGACCGCATCGCACTGGTCGGCGATGCGGCGCATGTCATCCATCCGATCGCCGGCCAGGGCCTCAATATGGGCCTCAAGGATGTCGCCGCGCTGGCCGAGGTCATCGTCGATGCGGCCCGGCTTGGGCTCGATCCCGGTGCGGCGGACACGTTGGAACGCTATCAGCGCTGGCGCCGCTTCGACACCATGGCGATGGGACTCGCCACCGACGGGCTGAACCGGCTGTTCTCGAACCGCTCCGATGTGTTGCGTGTTGCCCGTGACATCGGCCTCGGCTTGGTCGACCGCCTGCCCGGTCTCAAGCGCCTGTTCATCCGCGAGGCGGCGGGGCTGGTCGGCGAAGTGCCGAAGCTCCTGCGCGGTGAGTCTCTGTAACCACCATGGCTTTCAACCACATCGCGGTCATTGGCGGCGGCGCTTGGGGTACGGCCCTAGCACTAACCTGCACGCGCGCCGGCCGTAAGGTCACCCTTTGGGAGCATGACGCCGCCAATGCCAGAAATTTAACTACCAAGCGCGAGAGCCTGTTCCTGCCCGGGGTGCCCCTCGATGGCAGCATCGCCATCGCCGGCGATCCTGCCGAAGCCGCGCGCGCCGACGCGATCCTCCTTGTCGTTCCGGCCCAGGCGGCGCGCGCCGCCGCCAAAACTCTGGCGCCGCTTACCGCCGCGGGTACGCCGATCATCGTCTGCGCCAAAGGCATTGAGCGCGGCAGCAAGAAATTCATGGCCGAGGTGATCGCCGAATGCGCGCCTAATGCCGTGCCAGCCATCCTGTCCGGGCCAAGCTTTGCCGCTGACGTGGCGCGCGGTCTGCCAACGGCCGTAACGCTGGCGGCCGCCGACGCCAAGCTCGCCGCCGAATTGGCGCAGGCGGTCGGCTCGGCGACATTCCGGCCCTATCACTCCGTTGACGTGCGGGGCGTTGAGATCGGCGGCGCGACCAAGAACGTGCTCGCCATCGCCGCCGGCGTCGTCGCCGGGCGCGGGCTAGGCGCCAGCGCGCTCGCCGCGCTGACCACGCGCGGCTTTGCCGAGCTTGTCCGGTTCGGCAGAGCCTATGGCGCCAAGCCGGAAACCATGACGGGCCTGTCCGGGCTGGGCGATCTCTTGCTCACTTGCTCGAGCCCGCAGTCGCGGAATTTCTCCTTCGGCATCAGTCTCGGTCGCGGTAGCAAGCCCGGCGATATCCACGGCGGTCTCGCCGAGGGCGTGTTTACAGCGTCGGTGTTGCTCGACATGGCGCGCGAGCGATCGGTCGACATGCCAATCTCGGTCGCCGTCGCAGCGCTGCTCGGCGAGGAAATGAGTGTCGATGCGGTCATCGAATCGCTGCTGACGCGACCGTTGAAGGCGGAGGAGTGACCGAATCGACTATGGCG